>JBOHFC010000317.1:0-9370 GCA_050701375.1 Pseudonocardiaceae bacterium | reverse complement strand
TACAGTCCATGACGCGGCTACCGCGTCTTCTTCGAGTTCCAACACACCTTGAAGTTGATCACACGGTGGCCGCATCCATGATCACGACACGCCGCCCAGGATCACACACTGCGGCTGCCGTACTAGGGCTGGGGTATCCGCCCACCAGGTAGCAGACGTGGGTTGCGATGGCGACCGCGTGGTCGGCGAAACGTGGCAACGGGATGAAGCTGCTGCAAGTTGGTCGCACCTGCGCCGACTGCCTGGCCTACATCGGACGCACCAACCCCACACCGATACCTCCACCACGACTTACCAACCACCGGGTGAGTCCGCGGACGACGCCAACCGGGCGCACGCCCAGCACCAGGCGGAGCGACCAACGGACAGGGCAGTCGCCCATGACGCGGCACAACCCGGCCGGGGCGATTGTGGTCCGGGCAGTGCCCCGCCGATGCGGGTGACGACATAGCGACAGCCGAAGAGAGGTTCATGGCTCCGACACCGCTCTTCTAACTGCCTGTCCGGTCGCTGTTAGATTGCCGCGAATTGGATCCGGCGGGCTCGGGCGCCGCGTTGTTTCGGCACCGTCGAGGGATGAGACAAGCTGACAATGGCTTGGGCGGCGCCGACCGGTCCGATACCGCGCCGATCAGTCAGCCCGGGAACGAGATCATCAACGATGGTCTGCAACTTCATGGTGTTGGCCTTGAGCTCGCGGCCGGCAGCGAGTAGAGACAGGGCGAGTCGTCGGATTTCGGCATGCCGTACGGAGTGTTGGCGGGTGACATCGCGTGGTTCCCGGCGCCGGATCAAGCTGGCAAGGGGGATCTCGGTGAGCCCGCCGCGGGCGATCTTGCGGTCGGTGTCGTCCCCACCCAGCAGCAGCGCCCGCAGCCGATTGCTCTGCTCGACGATCGTGTTCGTCATATCCTGGCGTGCGCAGAGCAAGATCCGCAAGGCATCGCGGTCACCGTCGGCGCCGGAGATCGGCAGCCGATCCGCGTCGAGGTGCAATGCGGACAGGTCGGCGTCATGCGCATCGACCGGGTCGGTTTGGTCCGTGCGGTGAGTTTCATCGCACTCGATCACCACTAAACCGACGGCCGCGACCGCGCGGGCTAAGCCTGCGGCGTAACCGCTGGTCTCCGCGCCAGACACAGCCAATCGGGGACCCGGCGCGTGCCCAATGATCCAGGTGAGCAGGTCGGTATAGCCCGCGTTGTCACTGCTGATCGAGGCCGTAGCGATGGGCGTCCCGGCTGGCGAGGATATCTGCACCTCATGACCACCGTGGTGGGTGTTCACTCCCACGATGGCATCGACGACTTCAGTCAATATAGGCACTGGCGTGGTGTCCTTTCCCAACGTCGGGTCACACCGACACCGAGTGGGACCCGGAGGCCCAGCTGTGAGAGTCACACTCAGCGACGGATGGGCCCTGCCCTCCGTAACCCTCGCGATGGCCCTCCACCAGTAGACCGTTGCGACCTGAGACGCGCCTGATGCACAGCTGAGCATCTCCTATGATTCGCTCCCACGGCTCCGACTCGCACTGACCGCCGGCCGGCCGGAGCCGCTCTGAACATCCCGTTCACGGTATTGATCAAGTTGGGGCGGGACTACCCGGCAACTCGACCAGGTACCGCCGTAGGCGTCACACCGGGGTTGGCGGTAGCATCGGAGGTCTGTTCGCCCGGCGCTGGGCGTCGTCGCCGAACACTGGGGTTCCCCAGGGTGTATTCACGATTCTCTGTCTTGTCCCAGTTGCGGCGCTGGCATTGGGCCTGCTCCGCACAGGACCACAACGAGGTCATTGAGTATGATGACGACCGGATGGTCCCGGTCCTGACTAGCCGGATCAATAGTGATCAGTCTTTAGGAGTACCCTTGGCGATTTCGTTGACCCCGACAATGATTGAGCAGGCGGCGCATCGGCTGCGTCCGGTGGTACGTCGCACGCCGCTGGAAACCAACGAACGCCTGAGCGAGCTGCTCGGGTTCACTGTGTTGCTGAAGCGTGAGGACATCCAGCTCTGCCGGTCATACAAGGTCCGAGGGGCGTTTAGTCTCATTTCTGCGCTGAGCCCAGCTGATCAGCGTCACGGCGTGGTGTGCGCCAGCGCCGGCAACCATGGCCAGGGGATGGCGTTCACCTGTCGTCGGCTCGGCATCCGTGGCCGGGTATTCGTTCCGGCGAACACACCACGGCAGAAACGGGAACGGATTGCCGCGGTCGGCGGTGACCACATCGAAGTCATTGTTCTCGGCAACACCTACGACGAGGCCAGTTCAGCGGCGCAGTGGGACAGTGAGCGGACTGGGAGTTTGTACGTACACCCGTTCGACGATGTGCGCACGATTGCCGGTCAAGGCACCGTGGGTGTGGAGGTGATCGAGCAGCACCAGGCTGCGCTGGAGGCGGTCGTCGTGCCAGTCGGCGGCGGCGGCTTGATCAGTGGGATGGCGGTGTGGCTGCGGACGCACTCGCCGGGAACCCGGATCATCGGCGCCGAGCCGGCCGGCGCGGCCAGTATGTGCGCCGCGTTGGCACACGGCGGTCCGATTCGGTTGGCTGAGTTGGACACGTTCGTCGACGGGGCGGCGGTAGGACAGGTCGGTGAGGTCACGTTCCCGCTGGTTCGCGACCTGGTAGACGAGGTCGTGACGGTCGAGGAAGGCGCGCTGTGCACCGAGATGCTCGACCTCTACCAGTCCGACGGAATCATCGCCGAGCCGGCGGGGGCCCTGGCCAGCGCAGCGGTACGCACGTTGTCGCCCCAAATGTCCCGGGGGCCGGTGGTTTGTGTGGTGTCCGGTGGCAACAACGACATCAGCCGCTATCCCGAGGTGCTCGAGCGGTCACTGCTGCACAAGGGTCTGCGCCACTACTTCCTGGTGACCTTCCCGCAACGCCCCGGCGCGCTGCGACACTTCCTCGACGACGTGCTGCGTAAGGGCGAGGACATCATCGCCTTCGAGTACATCAAGAAGAACAACCGAGAGACCGGCCCTGCGCTAGTCGGCATCGAGCTGGAGCGTTCCGAGGATCTGGACAGTCTCTTGGAGCGCATGAGCCGCAGCCCGCTGACCATTGACCGCATTCCGCCGGGATCGCCACTGTTCAGTTTCCTGCTGTAATCCCGGCCGGCGCGCGGAGCCGAGCTTGGCGGACCACCGCCGGGCCTACGCCGCCGCCCTCGCACGACGGCGGCCGGCTGCGCTGGCGTGGTTGGACACCGCTCGGCTGGTTGGGATCGAGCTCTAGGTCAGACGCTCGCCAACTAGACGGCCGATCGGTCACACCGCCCGCGCTCCCCGCCGCCGACCCCCAACACAATCGGAGTCGAACCGCGACAACCCCAAGAACCAACATGGCGTGTTTACGCGGGTGCGGTGCCCTATCGCTCCCGAGTCTGGCGGGAGTCAACTCACCTTAAGGCAGGCGGTGAAGAATTCAACTATGCGTCTGCGCGCGTCCTGGGCCGAGTCCTCATGCGGACCAGACCGCATCAGAGGTCCCATCACCTTGAGCAGAAACGGTATCCGATCACCCGCACGCTCGTGGTCGTTGAGGAATCCGTGGCCGGCAGCCGGATACTCCTTGACGTCACGGGTCACCCCGGTCTTGGAAAGCGCGTTGTCCAGCCGGTCTGCGGCACCACGCAGGGTCCGATCCCTGCCACCGAAACTGCCCACCATCGGGCACGCCCCAGCGAGCAGGCGCTCGGCGTCCTTGGGCACCGTGCCGTAGTTGACGCTGGCCGCGCTGAACCCTCGATCGGGCGCCAGCAGCAGCGCGAAACCCCCACCGATACAGAAGCCGATCACCCCGATCTGACCGGTGCAGCCGGGCTGTCGGGTCACCCAGGCACGGACGGCCTCCACATCATCGAAGGTCTGCCCCGTACGCCGCTTCATGTCGCCGAACGCCTTACGCAGGCAGGCCAACGGCCGGCCCCAGAAGAACAGATCTGGAGCCACCGATAGAAAACCCTCGCCGGCTAGCCATTCAGCCTGGTTGCGCACATCCTGGCCCATACCCATCGCGTCGTGGATGACGATCATGCCCGGCCAGGGCCCCGGTGTCGAGGGCGTGGCCAGGTATGCCGGCAGGTGACCGTGACCGATCTGGATCGTCACGTCCGCCATCGGGTCCTCCTACGCGCTCCTCGCCGCCGCGTACCCGGAGTCAGACTGCTCACCCAGGGTGCGCGCTGAAAGCAACACCGTCCAGTCGAACACATCCGCCGTACCAGCAGAAGCTGCGCCAGCGCGGGACCGTGTCCACGGACACGTCGTGAGCGTGTCCGGCAACGGCGATCAGGCGCCCATTCGTGCTGCATCTGCGCGCCGCTGCGGTGGCGGTGCAGCGTTGACAGTCGCTGCGCACCGGTGGAATTGTGCGTTTCAGCATTAAGTGTGAGCAGGTTTAAGCAGCCCTGCTGGACCAGAGGTCAGGGGATGCCATGGTCGCCAAATCGGTCGTCGCGGCCTCAGCTGTGGCCACCTCGGCGATCGTGGCCAAGATCGCGTCCAGGTGGGTGGAGCCGAAATCGCTCATCCGGTGGGGTAGCCGCCATGTCGTCGCCGGCGTGGTGATCCGCACCGGTATGCGAGCGGGTGACCCGTTCGCCAGGTTGTGCGGCGACCCCGCGCTGCGGGAGTACCCGTACGACTTCTACGACGAGATCCGCGCTTCGGAGCTCCTCCCCGGCAGGTTCGCACTGGTCACGGCCCGGCATGAGCTGGTCTTGGAGATCCTGCGAACGCCCGGGGAGTTCCTGTCCGGGTTCCCGGACGAGACCCTGCCGCGGCCGCTGCGGGCTGCGGTGTCCTGGGCGCGGGACCCGGCGGTCCTCAACGGTGGGGACCGGCCGTCCATGCTCATGTCAAACGGTGCCGAGCATGCGCGGTACCGGCGGCTGGCGATGCGGGCCTTCACGGCCCGGGCCGTGGCCGGGCTGGCCGGGCGCATCGAGGAGATGGCTGCCGAGCTGCTCGATGGAATGCAGCGTCGCGGCGGCGGCGACCTCATCACAGACTATGCGCAACTGCTGCCGGTGCTCGTCATCGCGGAGATCCTCGGCGTGCCGACCGAGATGCGGCACACCTTCCTGCACTGGGCCCGCCCGATCGTGCCGATGGTCGACTTTGGGATCGGCTACCCCCGGTTCCGCCAGGGGGAGGCTTCGCTGCGTGAGCTGAACGCCTGGTTCCAGGGGCACTTCGCGCGGCTTCGCCGCGAACCGGGCACCGACCTGCTCAGCAGCATCGTCGTCGCCGCGCAGGAGGAAGCCGACGGTGCCGGCGTGGACGATGTCGGCCTGATGGTCAATTCCACCCTGCTCCTCGTCGCGGGCTTCGAGACCACGGTCAACCTGATCGGCAATGGGTCGGTCCTGCTGATGACCCACCCAGAGCAGCTCGCGAGGTTGCAGGCCGACCCGGTCGGCTGGGCCAACGCCGTGGACGAGGTGTTGCGCTTCGACTCGCCGGTGCAGAACACCATCCGCTATCCCTCGCACGACTCGGCGGTGCGCGGGATCCCGATCCGGCGGGGACAGTTCATCGTCCTGCTGACCGGCGGGGCCAACCGTGACCCCGCGGTGTTCGACGATCCGAACACCTTCGACGTGACCCGCGGCAACGCCCGCGAGCACCTGTCGTTCTCGGCAGGACCGCACTTCTGCGCCGGCGCCGCCCTGGCCAGGCTCGAGGGCGAGATCGGCCTGCGCCTGCTCTTCGAGCGGTTCCCCGGCCTGTCCCTCGCCGGTGAGCTCCGGCGGCGGCCCACTCGCGTCATCAGGGGGTTCGCGGCCATCCCCGTGCGGTTGGGCGCTGGATGCTGAGAATGACAGCTGGACGACGGTCCGAGCGATGGCGCCGCGCAGACAGCAGTGTGCGTCGTGGCCGAGCTGGCATGATATGGACGCGGGATGGACAGTCGGACGTCAGCTAGGAGACGGTTGCGTGGCGACTGGTTTGGTGGAGCGCGAAGCCGAGATCGGGGCGCTGGAACGGTCGTTGACCAGGTCGGCGGCCGGGCGGGGCAGTGTGGTCGTGGTCGACGCGGCTCCTGGCCTGGGAAAGACGGTGTTGCTGCGGCACGCACGTGATCTCGCGCTGGCCGCCGGGTTCAGAGTCCTGTCCGCGCGCGGCGCGGAGCTGGAACGTGACTTCACTTTTGGGGTGGTCCGGCAGCTTTTCGAACCAGCGCTGCCCAGAGATGACGTGGCTCGGGCACGATTGTTCACCGGGGCCGCTGGGATCACCGAAAGCCTGTTCAGCACCACCGACATTATCGGCGCACCGGGCGATGCCTCGGAAAAGGCAGACGGGTCGTTATATCCGTTGCTGAACGGTCTGTATTGGTTGCTGGTCAATCTGACCGAGACGGCACCAACCGTGGTACTGGTCGACGACGTGCAATGGGTGGATCTACCCTCATTTCAATTCCTGGGATTTTTGTCCCGCCGGATGGATTCGATTGCGGTAACCGTGGTCATCACGACCCGGCCCGGCGAGCACCGGGATTTGGGTCTTCACGATATTCTCGCGGCCGCGGATGCGACCCTGCTGGAGCCGAAGAGCCTCAGTCTACCTGCGGTCGCCGAGCTGGTTCGTCGGGAGCTCGGGCCGGACGCCGACGATGAGTTCTGCGCGGCGTGCCAGGCCACCACCAGCGGTAATCCGCTTTTCGTCCGGGAACTGCTGCGGGTCCTGGTCACCACCAACGTGCATCCGGACGCCGCCGCAGCGGCATCGGTCAAGGCAGCCGGGCCCGATGCCATCCGCCGCCATGTCATCGCCCGCCTGCAACGTCAACCACAGGATGCGCAGCTAGTGGCGCGAGCCGCGGCGCCTTGATTCTCTATAAAGGCGAATTCGGCAGCATCGCGAACCGCACGGACCAGACGCCTGCTAAGGCACTGCCCGCCAACCAGACCAGGGCCGTGGTCCGTGCCGACCACGCAAGCACGCAAGCCGGTGGGCAGCTTGGTCGGCGTAGCGTTGCGGGTCTGCGGCAGCAACTTGGGCGGCCATGGTCGTTTGTCGCAGCTCCCGGATGTCCCGTAGAATGTCGAAGCCTTCCCAGGTGGTCACATCGTGGCCGTAGGTCGAGCAGTAGAGGGCCCATTCCTTGACGTCGATCCCGGCTGTAGTGACGTAAGCCACCGCCGTGGACACGAGGTCCCACTCTGGTGGGCCGATTGAGCATCGTTCCAGGTCGAGCAACACGAAAGCGCTGTCGGCGGTGGTCACCACGTTTCCGCTCCATGCATCACCATGCACTACGCATCTGGGGAGTCCCTGCGGTAGGCCGTGATACGCCTCCTTGAGCTCGGCGAGTCGGTCGAGTAACCATTGCCGATCGTCTGCGCTAATAGTGGTGGCCGCGTCGATGCGTTGGGGCAAGCGCACGAACGGGGCCAGGTCGGGCAGCTCGAAGGTCTCGGGAGGTGTGAGTTTGTGAAGTTCGCGCAGTGCGGCGGCAACGTCAGTGATCGTACCGTGGTCGTGTGGTGGCAACTCGTGCCAAAATGTCACTGAACGCCCGTCAATTCTTACGGGCTGTTCTATTTCGCGCAACACGCGTACTGCCGACACGCCGGAATCTTCCAACCAGCGTGAGACGTTAACCTCTTTGGTCGCTGCCGCGTCCTGTCCTGTTCTTGCGATGCGAGCGACTACACCACCTCGTAACCGGTAGATGGCGTTCTCGGATAGCCGGATCACCTCGGCGCCGTGCGAGTCTAATCCTGCGGTGGCACTGGCTCTATGCAGTACGACCAGAATGTCAGCGCGGTTCACTAGACCACCACGACCGAGCCTATTCTATGGATTAGCTCAGCAACTGCGGTCAGTCGTTCGTGTGGTTCACCGAAGCGGCGTAGGTCGCGCATATCGTCGGCTGCCCGCCGGGATCGAATCGTGGTAGTCGCGTCCAACGCCTGGCCGCCGATTGCGGCCGCCTCGCAAGGATCACCAGTCAGCATCACCAGCGAAGAAAGCTTGATCTGACTCATAGCCCGGGCTCGGGCAAATTCCTCTCCGTGACCAGTTACCGCCGTGCTTAGACGATGACGCGCCTCACTGATGAAATGGCCATGAACCGCGACGTCCCATAGCGCGTGTCCAGTATCCCCAGCGTGCTGCGCTGCGTCATAGTAGCGCATATAAACAGGATCATTGACTGGCCGAGCATGACTGAATTCATCGTCTGCTACACCAACCGCAGAAGCCACCTCCTGCACCCGGGCAAGCTTGGCCAGTGCCCGGGCCCGGCCGGTGTGCAGCATGGCCCGCTCAGTCGCGGTCAATCGGTCGGCACGTACCATCGCCAACTCGGTGAACGTCAGACCCGCGTCAGGATCACCGCACCAAATTGCTTGCCGCGCCATCGAAGACAAAACTTTTGCCCTGAGGTGCCAGTCCCCGGCCTTCTCGGCGCATTGCAGTGCGAACCGGAACATACGACGCGCGTCGTCGTGAGCGTAGGCGTCGAATGCCATGAAGCCGGTAACATGTGCAAGGTAACCAACGGCAGAAAACATGTCAGCTCGAACGTGGTCAGTGCATCGTGCGTCCAGGAGCTCAACGCAGTACCGAAGTTGGGCCACCACCGCTTCACGGACCAGTCCCCCGCCGTAGCGAGCGTCCCAGCCAGAGAATGCTGCTGCGGCATTACGGACTTCGGCTACCTCGGCGTGTCCGACGACGGCGGGGACGGGCGTGGGTTGCGTTAGCGTGATCAGATCGGCGAACGCGAACGGACCGCCTACAGTGCCAGCGGTTGTGCCGAGGGCTGCCCGGATGAGCTGCTGACAGTCCACATCAGCCACGGTAGACCGGCTGCGGCGTGGTCGTCGAAATCCCAAGTCGGCATCTGTGGGGACGCCGAGTACCGCGCGGAGTCCGGCGCGGCGATCCCGGTCTTGCGGCCACCGGATCCGTCCTCGCTCCAATTGGCCGACGTAGTTTGCGTCCGTCGCGATAACGCGGGGTGGGTTGGTGTTGTCGTATACCCAGGCGTTGACGAGCTCGGCGAGTTCTTGACGCGATAGTGGTTCACCTGTCGCGTTCGGTGATTCGACGCGTTCGCGTGCTCGACGTAGGTGATCGTTGGGCTCGAGCACGGCTGATTCCCCCTTACGACTGGTCATCGAAGTGTGTCACCAGCCACCCCGGCCCGCCACCCAGCTATCCACCCCTAATCCACCCCTTGACAGCACCCCTGTGGATCACGCCAACGCTGACTGATGACAGCGGACATGCCAATCTCCTTGTAGGCGGACACCGCATCTCCCGTTCTGCGGGCAGCTGATCTCCCTGTGGGGTTGTCCGGGTCGGCGGCGTGTCGGTCCGTTGTGGGTGGTTCCTTTGACGG
>JBOHFC010000316.1:0-6291 GCA_050701375.1 Pseudonocardiaceae bacterium | reverse complement strand
GGGTGGGCTGACCCGTAACCTGTCCACTGCGGAGATCGTCGACCAGGTGCGCGCAGCCGCGGCCGCGATGCGCGACGGCGAGCTGGCCGGCGGACCCGGCCGGTTGTCGAATGTGGTGTTCATGGGTATGGGCGAGCCGCTGGCCAACTACCCGCGGGTGGTCGCCGCCGTGCGCCGGATCATCAACCCCGCGCCGGACGGGTTGGGCATATCCCAGCGGTCGGTGACGGTGTCCACGGTGGGCCTGGTCCCGGCGATCCGGCGGCTGGCCGCCGAAGGGCTGCAGGTCACGCTCGCGGTGTCGTTGCACACCCCAGACGACGAGCTGCGAGACACCCTCGTTCCAGTCAACGGTCGGTGGAAGGTGGCCGAGGTGCTCGACGCGGCCCGGCACTACGCCGACACCACCGGGCGCCGGGTATCGATCGAGTACGCGCTGATCCGGGACGTCAACGACCAACCGTGGCGGGCCGACCTGCTCGGTCGGCTACTGCACGAACGCCTCGGTGCCCTGGTACACGTCAACCTGATCCCGCTCAACCCCACCCCGGGCAGCGCATGGGACGCCAGCCCACGCCCTGTCCAGCGAGAGTTTGTCACCCGGGTCCAAGCCGCCGGAGTGCCCTGCACCGTCCGGGACACCCGCGGCCGCGAGATCGCCGCCGCCTGCGGCCAGCTAGCCGCATCACAGTCCTGACTGCAGTCCTGTATTCAGCGGGGTCAGCGTGGTTATCAGGGCGCCTTTAGGCACGCTCAGCCCGCTGAATGCGCAACTCGGATGAGAGTTTGCGCCAGGGGGTATCCATAGCTCGGACGGGCCCCCACCGGCGTTGTTCGGTGCGCCCCGCTCGCCGGGTGCGGGCAGGTCCAGCAATTCGTTGACGGCGGCGACCAGGTCACCGGCGTAGGTCCACAACACCGAATTGCGAGGATCCAGCTCGTCGCGAACCCGAGACGCGATCGCGTCGGTCTCCCCATGTACCAATAGGCAGTCAATCGCCCCCCGGTGAGCGAAGGACAGGAACAGTGCATCGAGCTGGCCAAGCGAATCCATGATGGGAAATCCACCGAATCCAGCCTCCCGCAATCGCTGCAACGCACGGATAGCCTCGGTCATCAGGTGTCCTTGGTGCATTCGCGTAACGGATGGGCTTGTCATGACATCACCTCATCTTCGCCTGGGACCGGCTGGCCACCGGGGCTGAGAACACCGGCGGCCAGCCGGGGTACCTGCGGCGCACTCCGACGGCGTGACCTAATCGAGTTCATGCCGGGGGGCCGATGTAGGCGGCCAGCGTGCGGGCGTCGTCGTTGGCGATGAGTACTGCGAGGCCGGCGACCCCGTGCGGGTACAGCATCCAACCGCGCCGATTCCGGTCGCGGATGACGATCAGGTTGCACTGACCGCCGCCGTCTATGCGCAATCCCTCCACTGCACACCGTTCCTGCTCGCAGTACGGCAAGTGATGCGGCCCGTCCACCTCTTGCACCTGCTTCAAATGCCCACTCCCGTCCCACCGCGGCGCTACTCCTGATGGGGTCAGCTTCGGATGGTTTGGGCTGTCATGGGCAGGTCGCGCTGTCTGCCGACTAACGCCGTCTGTTGCCGTCTGTTGGCGGGTGTGCCTGTTCCGGCCCAGCGGGATCTACGGTGGACTGACTACCGAGGGGATGGGATGGTCGAGCAGGAGTTACCGCGGACCCGGTTAGAACAGCTGCTCCGGCAGCGGCACGTCACACTGGAGGAGTTCAGAAAGCGCTACCGGCGGGCCGCTGGTGCTGAGCTCAGTGAGCGGCAGGCGTATCGATGGGTGGCCGGGGAGTTGCGTGGCCTGCCCTATCCGCAGGCGCAAGCTGCTCTGGAGCTGCTGTTCGGTGAGCCGGTGGTGCGGCTGCTAGGCCCGCCGTACGGAACCGGAGCGGTCCTGCCGACCCGTCGCAGCGCCGGGGCGGCACCGGAGCGGGGCAGCGCGCGGACCGACTGGGAAGGGCAGGTGATCGCCATGAGTGCAGACAGGGCACGCGACTTTCTCACTCGTATAGAGGCATCTAACATCGGTGCCGAGACGCTCGACCAGTTGATCGACGACGTGCGCCGTCTGGTCGCCGCCTATCAACAGCAACCGCTGCCTACCTTGCTCGACGATCTGGTGGACACCCAGGACCGTGCGTTCGGGTTGCTGGAGGGGCGTCAGCGCCCGGACCAAACGAGGGACCTCTACCTGATCGCTGGGGTCGCCTGTGGGCTGATGGCCAAGGCATCGCACGATCTCGGTGCTCCCCATGACGCGCTGACGCAGGCCCGAACGGGATATGCCTGCGCGGACAATGCCGGTCACGATGGGCTGCGGGCTTGGATTCGCGGCCTGCAAGCACTGATTACCTATTGGTCAGGACGGCTAGCGGACTCGGTGCGCTACGCGCAGCTCGGTGCAGAGGCCGCAGCCCGCAGCAGAGGCACCGCCAGTGTTTGGTTGGCTAGTAGTGAGGCGCGATCGCTGGCCGCGCTTAATCGGTTCGAGGAGGCCCATGCTGCGCTGGGGCGGGCCTCCGAGGCGCGGGAACGCCTGCAGCCCGACGAGCTGGACAACCTCGGTGGATTATGCACATTCAGCCGACCACGCCAGCTTTACTACGCCGCCGACGCGTTGGCCTGGGGCGGTGATGCCGAGGCGAACCACACCGAACGGCTCGCCTTGGAAGCACTGGATGCCTACGCTGGAGCACCTGACCAGGATCGGGCCTTCGGCGACGAATCCGGTGCCCGCAGCGCTCTCGCCGTCGCGCGGGTTTCGTTAGAGGAGATCGAAGGCGCCGGGGAAGCGCTCGCGCCCGTGTTGGAACTTCCCCCGCCGAAGCGCATTCACGGGATCGTGACTTCAGTCGAGCATGTGCGCACCGCACTGTGCGCCATGGAGGATCCGGGCCGGGCCGCCACCGAACTGGCGGGCGCCATCGAGGGTTTCACTTCCGAGCGTCTAGCGCTACAGCGATGACCGAATCCGTGCAACACGGGGTGCAGCTGACCGGGGAGAAGACCCGGCTGCGCGAGTTCCGGGCCGACGATCTCGATGACGGCGACGGTATACTCGGCGATGACCGGGTAACCCGGTGGCTGTCCTTCGACTCCCGAACCCGCGAGCAGCAAGCCGAAGTGCTCGCCGGTGCTATCGCCCGCTCCAGGCACACCCCGAGGACCGAGTACTACCTGGCCATCACCACGCACACCGATGATCGGCTGATCGGGTTCGTGCGGCTGGGGCTCAGCGGCGTGCAGGCCGCCAAACTTGGTGGCGCCATCGCCGCGCCGCACTGGGGCCACGGGTATGCCCTCGACGCCGCGCGCACCCTCATCGGCTACGGTTTCACCACACTCGGACTGCACCGCATCTCCGCGGCGATCGGCCCCGACAACGCCGCATCCATCGCCATCGTCAACCGGCTCGGTTTCATCCAGGAAGGCCGACTGCGTGATCACGTGTTCACCAACGAAGCCTGGCGCGACTCCATCCTGTACTCCTTACTCATCGACGAATGGAAAGCCCCCGCGCCGCTCGGGAATGATCACGCGCCCTAAGTTTTCCGACGGATGACACAATCGACGACCACGATCCTCAAGTCTTGACTCGAAGACTTTGAGGACCTTGTCGCCGTAAATGATCGATCACCTTGATCGCGATCTTGCCGGACTTCGACGGCGGGCGTGTATGGGAGAGCGGTATGTGCCGGTAACTGTTATTGCCTCGCTCAGGGTCTGCCGTCCAGGTAGACTTGTGGTTGTCTTCATCCGAGTTCAGGAGGACTGAGGCCATGCCGGCGCCCCCCGAGGGCCGCTGAGTGCCACCCAGCAGCGCGTACGACGCTGCTGCCTGACGGTGGTTGACATGAGCGGCCCGCTCTTTCGAGCTGTTTCCTGCTCTCTTGACCAACGAAAGGGTCTTCAGTGTTCTCGCATTGTCTGCACGCCTACCTGCGCACTCTTGCCGGGTCGCGCGCGCAACGCGTCGGTCCGTTCCTGGCATCCTTCGACGACCATGACGCGGGCCTGTTCCGCAACTACGCCGTTCCAGACGACGGTGTCGAACCCACCCGAATCCAGGTCACTGCCCTAATTAAGGCGTTCATCGACCGCGACCGCATCGCGCGGCTGGAATACCTGCCTGGCCTCTGCCCGGCCGTTGAGTCCGCCCTACTCGCCGAGGGCTTCGTTGCGGAACGGCGCTTACCGGTACTGGCGTGCCAGCCCACCGACGCAGCCGCACCGCAGATCATCGCCGGGATCGAACTCAGCCTGGCCCGTGACGATGAACAGTTCCGCGAGGTCGCCGAGGCGCAGAACGAGGCCTACGGCCAGCCCGAGACCACCGACCATGACGTAACCCGTCTGCGTGGCATTGTCGACGGCGGAGGTCTGGTGGCTCTCGCCCGTGACCTGGTCACCGGCCGCGGCGTGGGAGGTGGGCTCTGCGCGCCACCCCACGACGGTGTCAGCGAGCTTGCCGCCATCGGCGTCCGAACCCCCTACCGGCGACGCGGAATCGCGACAGCGCTGACCGCGTTGATCACCGGGGCGTGCCCCACCGTCGGGATCATCACCCCGTTCCTGACCCCTGAAGGCGAGGCGGAGGAGCGCGTTTACCGTTCACTCGGCTACCGCCGCGTCACCGAGATGCTCCACATCTCCCGGGACACCGACCAGGCGTTCTGATCGTCGCTCCAAGAACGGCGCTGACCGGTGGAAATACCTTTCTTTGGTCAGCGTCGCATCTCGTTGTTGGGCGTCGTTTCGTCCGCTGAGACGGCCCACAGACGGCCCCGGTGCGGACCTGTCCATGGTCATCGGCGCGTGCGGGTCGGTGGTGACGGGTGTGGGAGACCAAGGATGAGTTCACGATCGTGCCCGCGACTCGGCAGGGGTGGCGCTTCAGGCCGGATAGGGGCGGCAAAGACCCCTTGGTCCGTAGTCATAGGCGATGCCTTACTACCTGCCGGTCGTCAGGTCTCATCCTCCCGATCCGGGTCCGAGGACGTTACTCGCCATCCGTGGTCGTTGATGTAGCGATGAATGTAGTCGACCCCTGGAGTCGAACCCAGAACCCGAGGATTTTAAGGCCGTGGCGTGGCGGTGGTTATTCGTGGAAAGCACCGATTACTTGCAGCTTGGGAACTACTGTCGGATGGCGTTTGACCAGTGCCTTGTCTGCTGCCAGGGCGACCCTGTCGGCGGTGAGACTGTCTTCCAACAGGTCTCGCTGCATCGGTTCTACGGCCCCGAGACGAGCGTGCGCTGGTTGTTATCTATTGGATCAGCTACTGAGGGAACCGGTTGGCCTGCTGCAAGGAGGGGGAAGGAGGTAGCCGTCACCGAGCCTCGGGAGTACGATCGGCCCCCGTGACAGCGCCGAAGGCAGAAGGCGAACGGGTGGTCCTGGGTCGGCGTAACAAGGTCAGCACGATGGTGCCGTTCCGCTGGTCCGAGGAGGCGCCGCTCGGCCTCAACGAGGTGGAGTGGGCCGAGGAGCTAGGCGCCAAGTGGGAGGGCGACGAGCTGGTCACCTATGACTACCCGACGTTCGTCGGCCTCCTCGAATATTACGAGAAAAACGAGTACCAGCCGGACAACGACTGATACGCCGCGTCGTCGTCCTGCTCATCGTCCCCACCGAAGTGCCCCCTGGGCACGCCCCGGGCTAGAGCGCGGCCAGTAGTCGACAATTACGTCATCTTCCTGCGGTCCGTCTAGCGCTTGGGAATCTCGCTACCGTGCCAGGTCGTTGCCGCTGACCTGCGCTTGACCTGTTCCTTGGTGCACCGCAGTTGACCGCTACTGACCCTTTCTTATAGCACGTGGACAGCGCGACCGGATGTGCCATGACTTGGCTGCATTGTGGTGGATTGTCATCACCACCTGCACGGTAGCGGGCGGCAGGTTCCGCCGGCGTTCTTGCGCTCCGAGGGGTCCGGCCGTAGCCGACGCGTGAGCATCGGGGGATGGCCTCGGAACACCCGAACCTCACCGCATCCAAGCGTGCCATCAACGAAAAGGATAGATGTGTCCGCACTGACCGTTTCCCCGGCCCTTTGGCGGCCCGCTTTCACTCTGCAGAGTGGCGACAGGATGCGCGTGTACGACTAGCATCTCAAACCTACCGGAAGCTTAATGTAGGTAGGTCAAAGGGCTGATCTTGTCTCGGCCTGATATTCGTCGCGGTACACCGACAAAGCTAGCGTGAGAGGACCGCATCATGCCTAGTCAGCGAGTTATGCCTTCGATAGGGCGCCGCGGTTTCC
>JBOHFC010000315.1:0-3017 GCA_050701375.1 Pseudonocardiaceae bacterium | reverse complement strand
AAGCAGATCAAGGCCTGCGGCGCCCGCAACCTGCCCTCGATCGACTACGACCGCAACGCCGCCTGGCTACAGCTAGCCGCCCTAGCCGTGAGCCTGACCGCGTGGCTGCGTCACCTCGCCCTGGACGACGAGCTGGCCAGAGCCAGCACCAAGACACTGCGATTCCGAATCCTGTCCGCACCAGCCCGTCTGGTCACCCACGCCCGCCACCGCATCCTCAAGATCCCACCCGGCTGGGCGTGGGCTAAGGACCTGGCCACCGCCTGGAACCATCGGCACGCCCTACACCCGAGCTAACCCGCGTCCCACCCGTCCCGACCAGACCACACCACCGGCCCAGCGTGGAACTTGGCGCCCACCCGAGCACCATCGGGCACTCCGACACGCCCGAACCCACAATCAACCGGAACCAAAGATCCACACAACGGACAATCAAGCAGATGTCGATCAGCGTGAATGATCTAGGTAGGTCCCCTCTCAACCCGGATGATCGCGGCCTCGTAACCGCCATCATCCCAGGTCAGAGTGGCGCCTATCGCTATCTACATGCCCGTGTCGCAGCCCTACTCGCGGATTCGGGCCTGATAGCCTTCTGTCAACAATTCACTACTTTCAGTAACAGGGCTGGCGGCCGCAACAAACTCTACTGATCAAGGGTCTCAGTCCATGTACTGTATGGCCTCATGGCTAGGTTCTCGTTGTCGTACTCGCGACAGTCAGTGATCTCGCGACTACACCATGTGGGTGTACGGATGGAGTAAGATCGCTCCATCTCGCACTCCGCAACGATCAGTCCGTCGTTGTCGCCATGGAAGACGTCTACATCCCACGTTTCTCCGTCGGCTATAACTTGGTAGCGGCTCTTGGTGACCTTTTGATCGATTTCTTTGAGCATTCCTTCAGCAAATTTTTGATCAACTTCCATCTCGAATTCAGCCCTGGCCGCATCGCGACGTGGCCCCTTGACGGTAAGCGTGGCCCTACTTTCGTGAGTACTGCCGTCGTCGTTAACGTGGTGCAGCCGACGAATACGCGCCGCATAGCCATTTTTAGCAAAGAAGTAACCCTGAACGATGATTTCGCGGGAGGCACCCTGAACTATGCTCGGATCCCGGACGAGAAATCGTCGTTCAATCTCTATTCCCACGTCGACCTCCTTGTAGGGCGGAATCCCGGACGGACCGCGCCCCACAAGGCCCAACAGCATCGGGTGCCGCGGGCACGGCGATCTGGCCGGGGATGGCGCCGTCACAGCCTCACCGCGCCATCAGACCAGCCCGCCTGCTCCAGCACCCTGGCGGGTGTCCTCGAGATAAGACACTAAGTGGTCCGCACCGGAACTAGGTGGTCGCGCAAGCTGAGTTCAGGCGGGGGCGGCTTGGTGGGCTGCGATGAGGTCGAGCAGCTGGTTGAGGTCGCGAGGTTGCGTTGGGTAGCCTTGACTTGGGGTGTGTTGCCGGTGCGACCTGGGAGTGGTCCTTGGCGAAGGTGATGTCGCGGACCCAGTGCAGGGACGTTCTCGATCTGCCAGCGCCCGCGGATCCAGGCTACGAGTTGAGTGGGTTGGGCCAGGTGGGGGTGCAGGTCAGTGATCGCTTGGCGCGCCAGCCCTGCGGGCTGGTGGGCAGGTTGGTGACCCATAGGGAGTACCGCCAGCCGTCGTGGGTCTCGAACAGGGTCAGCTGGGCGCCCGGGTGGGGGCGCTCGCGGCGGGCGAAGACCCGCATGCCGGCAGGCCAGCCGGCGAGCTGGTCTGCGCCAGGGCCGTCAGCTCGGTGACGTGGGCCTCTTCGCGCCAGCACCACCGGGCCGGGCAGGCGTCGGCGGTGCGGCGTTCCCGCCACCTGGCCGCGGTGATCGATCGCGACCTGCCAGGCGCCCTGGGGCTACCAGGTTGATCGCCTTACGCTCCCGGGCCCCCAGCTCCCAGCCGACCGAGTAGACCAGCTGATACCCGGGCCGGGCGGCGAGGGCGGCGAGGCGGGCGAGCAGCCCGTGGCTGGCACCGGCCCCGTTGCAGCTCACCATCAGCCGCCGTCGGTGCTCCGGGGGCAGCGCGGCGATCGAGTCCTGAAGCACCTGAGGTGCTCGGTCACCGTGTTCGAGCCGGCACTGCCACGACGCATTATCGCGGCCAGCGGCTCGCCCGTATTGTCACAGTAAGACAGCACGGGGTGATGGCCGAACCCTTTGAAGTTCGGCTCCGCCAGTTCCTTGTCCGAATGCGCCGGGGTGACCGTGGCATCCAGCCGGATGCAGGTCACCCCCTCCAGCACCTTGTCCGCGATCCGCATCCCGGGCAAAGCGCCGTGGCGGGCCCCGGCCGCTGCCCACGCGCGGCATTGCCCGCCCCGCTGATCCCGGCCAGCGTCCCCGGCCCGCCCGCGGCGACCTCGCTGAGCGTCCGCCATACCGTGGGCACCGACGCGACCAGGCCAAACAACTCATTCTGATCAGCCAGCACCCGCAAAATCGCTGATCGCCGTAATGCCATCGGCGATGGCGCACGCCAGATCGGCCATCACCCGGCCCCGGTCATGGATCAGCAACCGCGGACAGGTCAGCGCCCCCGACAGTCCCCCGGCCAGCCCGGTCTTATCGGCCAGCTGACGCAGCAGGACCAGCCCAGCGTGCGACACGGCACCCTCACCATCGGCGGTGACATCCAATCCCTTCGACCAGCCGGTAACGTTCACCCTCAAGGTGCTCCTCGAACTGGCACGGACAAGGTGGTTTATGCAAAACCCCGTTTAGGCTAGTCGGCGGTCATTGTTTTCCGAAAGTTGGCGACACGCAGCATCAGATAGTAGGCAACGACTTCTCCAGTCGATAGAAAGGAGGCGACCAAGCCCAAACATTTCACGACGGAAAAGCCGTTGCGGTTCGATCATATGTCAGGACTGGACGCTGAGCAACTCGACGAGCTGGAGCAGATGGTCAGCGAACTGCTCAAGAAGCCATGGGATAAAGACAAAGGCCGCCCGAGAGAACTCACCTTACGGGAGGCACTTGTCGTC
>JBOHFC010000314.1:0-3760 GCA_050701375.1 Pseudonocardiaceae bacterium | reverse complement strand
ATCCAGCCTGGTGCACCCACCATCGCCCAGCCCGACGCCCGCGGGTACTTCGGACGGTACGGCGGTCGGTTCGTGCCCGAAGCGCTCATCGCGGCCCTCGACGAGCTCGCCGCCGTCTATGCCGAAGCCCGATCGGATCCGGAGTTCACCGCCCGGCTTAACAGCCTGCTCACCGACTACGCCGGCCGACCTTCCCCGATCACCGAGGCGCCCAGGCTGTCCGAGCATGCCGGCGGGGCGCTGATCCTGCTCAAGCGGGAGGACCTCAACCACACCGGATCCCACAAGATTAACAATGTATTGGGTCAGGCGCTGCTCACTCAGCGGATGGGCAAACCGCGGGTGATCGCCGAGACCGGGGCGGGCCAGCACGGCGTCGCCACCGCGACCGCCTGCGCACTGCTCGGGCTGCAGTGCGTGGTCTACATGGGCGAGGTGGACACCGAGCGCCAAGCGCTCAACGTCGCTCGGATGCGGCTGCTCGGTGCCGAGGTGATCCCGGTGAAGACCGGGTCCCGCACCCTGAAGGACTCCATCAACGAGGCGCTGCGGGACTGGGTTACCAACGTGGACACCACGCACTACTTGATGGGCACGGTCGCCGGGCCGCATCCCTTCCCGGTCATGGTGCGTGACTTTCACCGGGTCATCGGGTTGGAGGCCCGCGAGCAGATGCTGGCCCGCTACGGCCGGTTGCCCGATGCGGTGGCCGCGTGCGTCGGTGGTGGGTCCAACGCGATCGGCATCTTCCACCCGTTCATCGACGACCCGTCTGTGCGCCTGGTCGGCTTCGAGGCGGCCGGTGACGGGGTGGACACCGGCCGGCACGCCGCTACGCTGTTCGCCGGCGAGCCTGGCATGCTGCACGGCGCGCTGTCCTATCTGCTGCAGGACTCCGATGGTCAGACCATCGAGACGCACTCGATCTCGGCCGGGCTGGACTACCCCGGGGTGGGACCCGAGCATTCGTGGCTCAAGGACACCGGGCGGGCCCAGTACCGTCCGATCACCGATGCGCAAGCGATGGACGCCTTCCAGCTCCTGTCGCGCACCGAGGGGATCATCCCGGCGATCGAGTCCGCGCACGCCGTGGCCTGGGCGCTGACGCTCGGCGCGGAACTGGGGCCCGGGGCCTTACTGCTGGTCAACCTGTCCGGCCGGGGCGACAAGGACGTGGACACCGCGGTGAAGTGGTTCGACCTGTTGGAGGACGAGTGAGCGCCCGGCTCGGGCCGTTGTTCGAGGCCTGCGGTGCGCAGCATCGGGCCGCGCTGATCGGTTACCTGCCCGCGGGTTACCCGACGGTGGATGGTTCGCGGGCACTGCTGCAGGCCATGCTCGATGGTGGCTGCGACCTGGTCGAAGTCGGGGTGCCCTACTCCGATCCGGTGCTGGACGGACCGACCATCCAGGCCGCTTCAGAGGCCGCCCTGCGCGGCGGGGTCCGGCTGCGTGATGTGCTCTCGGTAGTGGAGTCGATCGCTTCTCGGGGCGGCCGGGCAGTGGTGATGACCTACTGGAACCCGGTGCATCGCTACGGTGTCGACGCCTTCGCCCGTGATCTAGCCGCGGCTGGGGGCCTCGGCGTCATCACCCCCGATCTGATTCCCGATGAGGCGCAGGACTGGCTGACCGCGGCGCAGAAGCACGACCTGGATCGGATCTTCCTGGTGGCCCCCTCGTCCACCGATCAGCGCCTGGCTTCGACAGCGGCGGCGACCTGCGGCTTCCTGTACGCGAGCTCCCTCATGGGTGTGACCGGCGCCCGCGACGTGGTGAGCAGCACCGCCGCCGAACTCGTCGGCCGAGCGCGGGAGTACGCGCCGGGCCGTCCGATAGGTGTCGGGCTCGGGGTCCGCAATGGTGCGCAGGCCGCTGAGGTGGCGTCATTCGCCGACGCCGTGATCGTCGGTTCAGCCTTCGTCACCGCTGCCGGGGCCGGCACATCCGGCATCCGCGCCCTAGCCGCCGACCTCGCCACCGGCGTCCGCCGCCCCGCCCCCCAACCCGCCTGACTCCGCAATTTGGGCGCCCCATCCGCTGCTCCCACTACCTAGTTCTCACATCCGGCCGCTTTACTCGCCGCGGCAGCGTTTGGCCTGCGCTCGCCGCCGCCCTGGGAACGCTGTACCCGACACCGGCCGAGGAGACGTGGTGCACCTGTCACATTGCACCGGACGGCGGCGGCTTCCAGATCTCTCTCTCCTGCCAGTCCTGGAGGCGATGGAAGGCCCGTTGTCGACTATCTCGAAATGCTTGCGGAAGATCCATCATCTCACGCATCACCTCGGCGAATCCGTCGCCGCTTCCTGTGACAACGAACGTGCCGTCGTCGAAATAAAGCAAGCGGTCAATTCCCTCAGGAACTCGCTGCACCGTGTGTCCTGCTACTAGTCTTTCGTAGAACGAAGCCTCTATATTTTCCTCAATCCTCTTCAGTAATCCGGACTCCATGCGCCGTTGACTGACCATCAAGTCGCGCTTGTTCTCAAACATCTGCGGACCTGCGTGTATTTCTTCGAAAGCAATTAAATACCAAGAGTACAGGAGGGGCTTTCGTGCTTCGAAGTCGTCTGAGTGTTCCTTTAGACGGTCAAGGCCAATCTGGAACAAACGGATCGCTGAATCGGTAATTGTCGATAGTTGGGGTATTGTCTCTGAGTTGTTAGGTTCGACCGCCGACTCGGTTCGATAATACCAAGCTGCGTCGCCAGCAGCGATAAGGCGGTCGTAGGCATCTTCGCGGGCACCGGCATGGCGCGCAGCAGTAGCGTTCCTTCGATCGAGAATTTTACCGTACAGAGCCACCGCCGCGGCGATGAGCGCCACCACGATGGCGATGATGGCCGCGAAAAGTGTCACGATCGGTAAGACTAGGCCACCGCTCAGGAATTCATTCGCCTGGTGGAAGGTTCTTGGTCAGGTCATGGGTGAGTAGGGATAGCAGGGTGGCGTGGTAGACGGCTTGGGTGGCGGGGATGGTGTCGAGTCTGATGCGCTCGTCGGTGGCGTGCAGGCCGGCGTGGGTGACGCCGAACCCGGCGGTGGCGGGATTCCGAGGCCTGCGAGGTAGTTGCCGATGTTGGAGGGGCCGGCGATTTTGGCTTCGACGTCGACCCCGAAGGTGTGCGCGACTCGCAGCAGCGTCGTGCGGAACGGGGAGTCGATGGGCAGCGCGTAAGCGGGCCATCGAGTGGTGAGCTGGATGAGTGTGGGCCGGGTATCGGGCCAGCGCTGATCAACGCAGGTAGCAACCTGGTTTAGCAGCGCCGAGGCCGCGGTGTCGTCGAAGACGGGAGTGGTGCGGATGTCGATGTTGAGGGTGCACAGGTCGGGGGTCACCGAGTAGCCTTGCCCGCCTTGGACTGCGGTGACGGTGACTCTGCCCGGCAATGGAAAGTCGTCACTGGCACCGTCGGGTAGCTCGGTCGTCGCGATTTCGCGGACGAGGTGCGCGGCCTTGTCGATCGCGTTCGGGCTCGGCTTGCTTCCCCCGGAGTGCGAGGCCGTGCCATGGACGTGCAGTTGAGCACGGTAAACGCAGCGTCCGCCGATCACCAGCTTGTCCATTCCGGGGTAGCCGATCATCACCCCAGCGTCGTCGTCGGGGGCGTCGGGACCTTGGAAGTAGCGGGGTGGCGCCGCCGAAGCGGCCGGTGTGCTCGTCGAGGTCGAACAGCAGCACCACGCTGCCATGTAGTTGCTCCGGGTTGACCGCCAGCCGGGTGGCGAGGTGACAGAAGATCGCGACGGCGACCTT
>JBOHFC010000313.1:0-16296 GCA_050701375.1 Pseudonocardiaceae bacterium | reverse complement strand
CACGAGTTACTTCCTCAACGCCCGCAACTACGTCAGCACCGACAACGCCCAGGTCGACGGCAGCAAGATCAGTATCAACGCTCCCGCCACCGGCACCCTCACCGACTGGCGCATCAGTCAGGGCAGCGTCGTCCACGAAGGCCAGGTCGTCGGGCGCGTCAAGATCCCGGACGGGTTCGCCCAACCGCTCATGAGCATCAAGGCTCCGGCCGATGGCACCGTGGCTGTCGACAACGGCGTGCCAGGCACGTTCGTCACTACCGGCACCCCACTCGCCGTGGCCTATGACAGGAACCACATCTATGTCACGGCCCGGGTCGACGAGACGGACATCCAAGCGGTCCATGTCGGGCAGGTGGTCGACATAGACGTCGACGCCTATCCGAATACTCCACTCACCGGCCGCGTCCGGGAGATCCAAGGGGGAGCCGCGGCGGTGTTCTCGCTGTTCCCGCAAAGCAACAGCGGGGGCAACTTCCAGAAGGTCACCCAGGTCATCCCAGTCAAGATCGGGTTCGACAACGTCGACAACCTAGACCTCGTGCCCGGCATGAACGTCACCGTGCACATTCACAAACAACCCGCCACAGGGCGCTGATCGGCATCGCCCGCAGCCGCGGCCCGAAGGGAAGCGTCTGGTGTCCGGTGTAGCGCACGAACCCCACGATGAAGTCGCCGCCGAGCCGGTCCGCGAGGTGCCGTAACCCACGGAAATCCTCCTTGCGGACCGTGGACGCTGCCTTGACCTCGATTCCGCGACGTCGGCTGCGCCACACTGGGTGGGTGCGTGTTGCCCGGGATCAGGTCGCGGTGCTGGCCGCGGCGCTGGTGTGGCTCGCCATGCTCGGGTTCCCGGTGGCCTACGCGCTGAGCGGGGCGGCATCGGGGGTTGCGCTCGGAGTGCCGTTGGCCGCACTCGCCTTGCTGGTCGCGGTTTACCTGCGGGCTGTGATCCGCTCTGCCCGGGACGGGGCACCCCAGCCGGCGCCACTCTCCCTGGCGGTGGTGGCCGCGGTGGCGGTGGCGTTGCCGTTGGCGGTGGGTGCGGGGTGGTTCGGCGGGACGGTGTTTCTGGCGGCGTTGCTCGGCCTGACCCTGCCGGTGCGGCAGGCGCTGGTAGCGCTAGCGGCGGTCACCGGGCTCGCAGTCGCACAGGCGGCGCTGATCGACGTCGCATCCCCGCAAGCGATCTCGGTGCCGTTGGTGACCGCGGTCTCCGGGCTGGTCGTGGTAGTCGTGGTCCGGCAGAGCGTGCTCACCCGTGAACTCGCCGCGTCCCGGTGGACCGCCGAGCGCCTCGCCGTCGAAGCCGAGCGGCTGCGACTGGCCCGCGAGCTGCACGACTCGGTCAAGCAGCAGGCCTTCGTCGCGGCGCTGGAGCTGGCCAGCGCGCGATCCCGGTTGGGCCCTGACGAGCATCTGGATGCCGCCGCCCACGCGGTCGCCACCGTGCAACGCCAGCTCGGCGAGGTCATCGAGCACGTACGGGTGCCGGAACGGCAGCTGCTTGCGGCACTGCGGGAGCATCTCGCCGAGTGGTCGCGGCGCACCGGGGTGACCGCCAACCTCACGGTCGGCTCCCCGCCAGCCGAGTACATTGCGGCCGAGCCGCTGCTGACAGTGGCGGTCGAGGCGCTCACCAACGTCGCCCGGCACGCCAGGGCCGGCCAGGTCGCCGTCACGCTCAACAGGCAGGACGACCAGGCGGTGCTCGAGATCGTCGACGACGGGCGCGGGTTCGACGTGCAGCGGACCCCATTCGGCCAGGGGCTGCGAGGGATGCGTGAACGCCTGGCCGAGCACGGCGGCGCCCTGGACCTACGCTCGGACCCCGGCGGCACCACCGTCGTCGCTCGTTATCCGGCGACCCTGCTGTGATCACCGTATTGGTCGCCGAGGACCACCCGCTGGTGCGTCGGGGCATCGTCGGGTTCCTGAGCACCCAACCAGACCTGACCGTGGTCGCGGAGGCTGGGGACGGCGCCGAGGCCGTCCGGCTCGCCGTCGAGCATCACCCTGACGTCGCAATCATCGACTTACAGCTGCCCCGCCTCGACGGGATCGAGACCATCCGGCGGCTCACCCGGGACTGCCCCCACACCCGGGTGATGGTGTTGACCTCGCATGCCGCCGATGCCGACATCTTCCCCGCCATTCACGCTGGGGCGTTGAGCTACCTACTCAAGGAGGCCACGCCCGACGAGCTGGCGCAGGCCGTGCGAGCGGCGGCGGCCGGCGAAGCCGTGCTGCACCCGCGCGTGGCGACCCGGCTCGTCGCCGAGTTCAGAGCCGGCCGGCCGGCCGGATGCCCCCAACGCGCTGCGCGACCTGACCGAGCGTGAGCTGGAGGTGTTGCGGCTGCTCGGTGAGGGGCTGTCCAACGCCGAGATCGCCAGACGTCTGGTGATCGGGGAGAAGACCGTGAAGACCCACGTCAGCGCGATCCTGATGAAACTGCAGCTCGCTGATCGCACCCAGGCCGCGGTGCACGCGTGGCGCCACGGCGTGCTCCGCCGGGAGACTGATCCCTGACCCGTCGCGGGACCGATCCGCCAGGCCAGGACCGCGCGCACGCTGGTGGCATGACTCGAACGACTCGCGTCACGCAGGTGCTGAGCCTGCTGCTGGTGACGCTGACCATGGGGCAGTTGTACGCACATGTCCTGGAGCTCGGTCCGAAGATGCATTACCCGCCGGAGCTCTACCTGCGGCTGAACACCTCGCTCTACGCCTGGTACGGCCCACCGCTGGGAGCCGCGATCAACACCGGTGCGGTCATCGCGACTGGTGCGCTGGCCTGGATGGTGCACCGGCAGCGATCTGCGCTGCTGCTCACCGGCACCGCGTTCGCGCTCCAGGTAGCGGAGCTGGCGAACTATTTCGCGCGCGTCGAACCGGTGAACGTCCGCTTCCGCGCGCTGTCGCCCGGTCAGGTGCCCAGCGACTTCATCGCCTTGCGTGCACAGTGGGAGTACGGCCATGCGCTGGGTTTCGCGCTGTACGCGTTGGCATTCCTGCTGCTGGTGCTCTCGTTAGTGGGTCTGGTCGCGCCTCGCGTTCTGGATGCAGACTGCGTCAAAAGGAGCCTGGTTTACAGCAGTCTGCATCCAGAACGCGGTACGTACCGGCGGTGGGTAGAGTCAGGCGAGTGCCCTCGCGTATTGCGGACCTGCCACACGCGCTACGCGATAGCGCCCGGTTCGCGCAGCGCCTGGATGGTCGCCAGCCAGCGGTATTCCTCGACTACGACGGCACGCTCACGCCGATAGTGGACCGGCCGCAGGACGCCGTCATCTCCGACAGCATGCGAGACGCGGTACGCCGGCTCGCCGAGCGCGCCACCGTCTGCGTGGTCAGCGGTCGGGATCGGCCCGTCATCGAACAGTGGATGGATATCGACGACCTGGTGGTGGCCGGCAGCCATGGCTTCGACATCGGCGGGCACCCCAACGGTGCGGTCATCGGTTTCGAGGATCTGCTGTCCACCGTCACCCATCGGCTGCGCACCGAGGTCGGACCAGTCGAGGGCACGGTGATCGAGCCGAAGCGGTTCTCGGTCGCGGTGCATTACCGGCTGGCGGACCCGAAGCAGCGGCCCTTGGTCACGGAGGTCGTGGACACGCTGCTGGCCGAATATCCCGACCAGCTCAAAGTCACCCCCGGCAAGATGGTCTACGAGATCCAGCCGAACGTCGACTGGGACAAGGGCAAGGCCGTCCAGTATCTGCGCCGCGCCTTGGGCGTCGAGGGCGAAGAGTTCGTGGCGCTGTACCTCGGCGACGACATCACCGACGAGGACGCCTTCAGCGCCCTGAAAGGACCTGATAATGGACAGGGCATCGGCATTGTCGTGGCCGACCCCGGCGACCCGGAACAGGCCTGTCGGGCAACCGCCGCTGACTTCGTTCTGGAGTCGACCGGGGAAGTGCAGCGGTTCCTGAACGCATTGGCGAACACCCGGGTGTGACGATGGGAACCCTGTGACGATGGGAACCCTGACCATCGGGGTGGATATCGGCGGCACGAAGGTCGCCGCCGGCGTCGTCGACGACCAAGGCGCGATCGTCGCCACCGCGCACCGCGACACACCCGCCGAGGACGTGTCGCTCATCGAGGGTGCGATAGCCGCCGCGGTGGGAGAACTCACCAGCAAGTACGACGTTGCGGCGGTCGGCATCGGCGCCGCCGGTTTCATCGACGCGCAGCGCGCCACGGTGATGTTCGCCCCGAATCTTGCGTGGCGCGACGAACCGCTGCAGGCGTCGCTGCAGCGCCGGTTGGAATTGCCGGTGATCGTCGAGAACGACGCGAACGCCGCCGCGTGGGCGGAAGTCCGGTTCGGCGCCGGCCGCGGCGTGGACCACGTGGTGGCCATCACCGTGGGAACCGGCATCGGGGGCGGCATCGTGCTCAACGGCCGGCTGCTGCGGGGGCAGTTCGGCGCCGCCGCGGAGTTCGGCCACGTCACCGTCGTCCCGGACGGGCGGCGCTGCGGATGGGCTTGCGGGGATGCTGGGAGCGGTACGCCAGTGGTCACGCGCTCGTTCGGGAGGCCCGGGAGCTGGCCTACGGCTGCCCCGACCGGGCTGCGGAGCTGTTACGCCTGGCCGGCGGCCGGCCGGCCGACATCACCGGCGAGATGGTCACCCAGGCCGCGCACGCTGGTGATGCGGTGGCATTGCAGTGCTTCGACGTGATCGGGACGTGGTTGGGCCGCGGGTTGGCGGGGCTGGCCGCGATCCTGGACCCCGGCCTGTTCGTCATCGGTGGTGGCGTGTCCGCCGCCGGTGAGATACTCCGCGCTCCCGCGGTGGCCGCCTTCGCCGCATCGTTGACCGGCCACGGGTACCGGCCGCTCGCGGAGCTGCGGATCGCCCGACTGGGTCCCGAAGCCGGTCTCGTCGGTGCCGCTGATCTGGCCCGCATCACCTCGTAGTCGACGCTCGTAGTCGACGCCTCGCGTTCGGCGGGACATACTGGGTTAGACAGGCGCGCTCCCCCGCGCTCGACTGAACGATGGGTCGGCCAGGGAGCAGTGCGTGACGCTCGGATGGATCGGCGCCCATGGCGGCGAGGGCATCACCGGCGGCGACGCGGTGCGCGCCCGGGCGGTCTGGATCGACCTCGATGTGGCGTTCCCCCTGCCGCCCGATCACCACCGGCGGGTCATCGCCGACGGTCTCGTCGTCACTGGCCGGGTTCCCGGCATGTTGAAGCGCTGGGTCCGTGGTTCCCGGGGCGAGTGGTACGGGGTGGTCTGGGTCCCGATCAGCGACGGGGCCGGAGATATCCGGCTGGCCCTGGACGACCACCTGATCCCAGCGGCCGCGCTGCGTCCGCGTTTGCCGCCCGCTTAGCCGGCTCAGCGTTCCAGTTCCGGCGGGCTGAACCGTCGGTAACCTTGTGCGGTTATCCGACCTAAGATGGTCCTGATCAGGCCGGACGCTGCACCTTGCAAGGCGGCGACGACCAGCACGTCACGAATGTTGTGCTGCAACGCCGCCGGCTCCGGCACTTCGGCTGCTGCGTCATCGGACAGGGCGCGCCAGAACCGGCTGACCAACGCGCCGCCTAGCGCCCCACCGATCATTCCACTGGCGACAGTCAACAGCTTGTGAGTCGCCTTGCTCCGGGAGATCACGAGTGACGTACCCTTCGCACGATTACTATCACGGCGATCAATGCGAGCCCAGCGCATGCCACCTTGACCCATCGCTCCTTTGGGATGTGGCCTACCGCCCCACGAGCCCGCTCCGCGGACTCGACGGCCCGGTCACGCAGCTCGCTGCTCCGCGCGAGCACCTGGCCCTTGAACTCGTCGCCCCATTCGAGCAGATCACCCTTGAACTCGTTGCCCCGTTCGCGCAGGTCACTGCTCAACTTGTTGCCACGCTCGAGCAACTCAGTGCCACGTTCGACCGTCTGCTGACGCAGCTCGTTACCGCGCTCCTTGGCCCTAGCTGGCAAATCAGCCTTATGAACCAGGGCCTCGACGGTTTCGCCCAAGCCGGCCCGTAGCTCCTCGATCTCTTCCTGGAGCTGCGCTTCCTGGAGTCGTTGCTGCTCGCTGCCGCTCATCGGTGCACGCTCTCCTTCACCGTCTCGATGTCCTGCTTCGTGCTCCGCACGGCCTTCTCCGGCACCGGCGGCGCCGAGTTGCGCACCTGCGTGATCCCGGCTGCGGAGACCACTCCGGCAAGTAGCAGCACCACCACGCCGATGATCAGCGCGGCCAGCCAAGCGGCCAGCACGGTCGCGAGCCCGAGGATCGCTGCCGCGACCAGCGCGCCGAGTCCGAGCAATGCCACGACGGCACCGGCCCCACCGATACCGATACCGATACCGGCTTGGGTGCCCTTACGTTTCATCTCAGCGGTAGCCAAGGCCATCTCGTCTCGCACCAGCTCGGAGATCTGAGCGGATAGCCGCTCCACCAGCTGGCCGACCGAGGCGTCAGCCCCACCGGCCTGCCCCTGCTCGCGAATCGTCATTGCGTTCTCCTTGACCCTTCGCCTGTAGTCGTCGAGATGATGTACCCGGCGTCGGGGTTGTTTACCCGTGCTTTCCATCACCTGTGAGCAGCGGTCGCGAGCCACCCGGTGGCCTGTGATGATGGCTCAACCCTGCCGGCAGCTCTCGCGAGGTGGTGTATGTCCGGTTCCTCCGAGGACGGCCCGCAGCGGCTGACGCGGAACATCAACGACCTGCTTCAGGAACTGCGGGTGGCGCTGGCCGGCGTGCAGATCCTGTTCGGTTTCCTGCTCTCGATCGTTTTCACCGACACCTATCGACGGGCCAGCGACGTGCAGCACGGCGCACATCTGGTGGCGGTGGCCTTCGCGCTGATCGCGATGGCACTGATGACGGCCCCGGCGGCGTGGCACCGGCTGCTATTCCGGCAGCGGCAACGCCCGGTGATCCTGCGAGTTTCCAACCGGTTCGCGATCGCCGGATTGGCGAGTCTGGCCATCGCGATGAGCGCGACCATATTCTTACTGGCCGATGTCGTACTCGGCGGTTGGCCCGCAATCCTGGCCTGTGCGCTGACCACTGTCGGTTTCGGTGTGCTGTGGTTCATCCTTCCGCTTCGCCAACGCGAGTACGCCGCTGAGCACTGACGCCCGGCCAGCGCCAGATCGGCGAAGGGCTCGCCGGCGATCACGGCGCCGTCCTCGTCGTGGTAGCTGAAGCCCCGCCCGCGACGCCGGCGGGAACAGCCGGGCTCGACCCGTTGCAGCCGCACCAGACCTCCCTCGCCGATCTCTGCTCTGGGAGTACCCATCCGCCGCATGAAGTCGACCAACTTGGGGAAGGTCTCTGGCGTGACTCGAAGCGATGTGGGCAGCCAGGCGGATTCGCCAACGCAGATTCCCGTGCGTGGGTGGCGGCAGGTGGTGGGCCGGGCTTTACACGACAGCCAGGAAGACAACATCTCACTGTTGGCTGCGGGCGTGGCCTTCTTCGGATTCCTTGCGCTATTTCCCGCAGTGATCGCGCTCGTGACCCTGGTGGGGCTGGTGGCCGATCCGGCGCAGATCACCCAGCAGGTGCAGAGCTTCACCGTCGGGCTGCCGCAAGCTTCCCGGCAGCTGATCTCCGGGCAGCTGACCGCCATCACCCAGAGCAGCGGCGGGGCTCTGACGGTCGGGTTAGTGATCTCGTTGCTCGCCGCGCTATGGAGCGCGTCGAGTGGGACGTCGAACCTCATGACGGCGGTGAACACCGCCTACGAGGAGAAGGAGACGCGCGGCTTCGTCAAGCTCCGGGCGATCGCGCTGCTGCTCACCGTGGGTACCGTCGTGTTCCTGGTCCTGACGCTGGCCTTAATCGCAATCGTGCCGGTGGTGTTGCATGCGATACCCCTCGGCCCACTCGGCACCATGCTCGCTCAGGTGGTCCGGTGGGGGTTGCTCATCGCTTTGATCATTGTCGGGCTGGCGGTGCTGTACCGGGTAGCCCCGGACCGGAACCCACCGAAGTTCCGCTGGGTGAGCGTGGGCAGCGTGGTAGCGGCGCTGCTGTGGCTGCTCGGCAGCGTGGGGTTCAGCCTCTACATCAACCACTTCGGCAACTACAACAAGACCTACGGCGCGTTGACCGGCGTGATCGTCCTCCTGCTGTGGCTTTACCTGACCTGCTACATCGTCCTGCTCGGAGCCGAGATCAACGCTCAGGCCGAATATCAGACCGGGCGCGACACCACGATCGGGGAGCCGCGGCCGATGGGCCAACGCGATGCGGTGGTCGCCGACAGTATGCCGGGCCATCCCGGTGGATAACTACGGCCGCGCCCTGGGCACCGACCTCGGAATGCACGACGCCCGCTGGCTTTCGCGGTTCCACAGCGACGAGCGGCAAGTACCCCGGTACCGGGTGGAACGGGTGCTCCTGGCTGGCGACGCCGCGCATGTGCACTCGCCCGCCGGCGGCCAGGGATGAACACCGGGCTGCAGGATGCGGCCAATCTCAGCTGGAAGCTGGCGGCCGCGGTGCACGGTTGGGCGCCACCCGGACTGCGCGACAGCTACCACGCCGAGCGCTACCCGGTCGGTCGGATGGTGTTGCGCAGCAGTGGCGCGATACTCCGGATGGCGATGCTTCGGCCGCGCGCGTTGCGCACCGCCCGGCGACTGATCGGCGGCATCGCAATCCCGGATCGGACCCATCAACCGCCGGATCGCCGGCACCATATCGGGCATCGACATCGCCTACCCCGCACCACGCGGTGCGCACCGGTCGATCGGCCACCGCGCGCCGGACGTGCGCCTGGCCGGCATGGCCGGCTCTACGAGACGCTGCGCAGCGGGCGGTTCGTGCTGCTCGACCCAAACGGCGCCAGCGACGTCGACGGCTGGGCCGACCGGGTCGAGCACGTCCAACCCACCGGCACCCCCGGCACCGTGACACCGGGCACCGTGACTCTGGTCCGCCCGGACGGCTATGTGGCGTGGGCCTCCGACGAGGCGGATCCGGCGCGCCGGGCGGCCGCCCTCACCTCGGCGTTGCAGGCGTGGTGTGGCAATTCCGCGGACAACCGGGTCGGGCAAGAGGCTCGCTGAGTGGCGACGAGCAGCACGACGATCGGCCGGTAGGGCGCCATGACCGGGGACACCGCGTCGATCACCGCATGGCTCACCGCGCGGCGGTGGGCCGGCGTCAACCCGGCCAGCCAGGAGGCGTACAGCGCTTGACCGAATCGATAGTCGACAAGGTCGGCGGCACTCCGCACGCCCACGTCCACCGGCCGCTCGGCGACATCACGCACCATCCAGCCGGCCGCGCCGACGGTGCGCGCCATGGCGCGCGCGCTACCGAGCAGCGGGGTCACGTTCGCCTTCATCGCAAGGTACCAATCCGGGAAGGCGAACCCGTGCGCCATGGCCGCCGCGTCCACCCGATCCCGGGCTGCGCTACGGCTGGCATTTGGTCCGGCTGACGAGTTCGACGGCCAGCGGCTGGTACACCCGGCGTGCACCGGTGGCCCAACCATGCGCCGCGCCCGCGTAAGGGTCGACCGCGAAGTGCCCGGTCATCGGCTCACCGCCATCCCGGTGCGGCCTCGTCCAAGATCCTGGCCGCGGCCAGCGCCCGCTGTTGCCACCAGCCCAATTCCTCGTCGCCGGCGGAGTCGCCCGCGCCAAGTGCCTTTTCCCAACCGAAAGCACTGATCATCGCGAGCTGACACAACGCGAGCTGCTGGTCGAACCAGCCGTTGGTGTCCCAGCTGCGACCGGCCAGCGCGGCCCGGAACTGGGCGATCACTTCGACCTTCTCGACCGGCAGCCGCGCCCGATTGAGCACCAGGGGATCGCCACGGACCGGGTGTGGTGCGGTGGCCGCTGGGCCTCCGCACTGCTCGCGCAGATGGGGCAGGCCGACAGCGGCGGTCAGCTCGCCGAGGGAGTGCTGGACCTGGCCGGCCAGCGCGGTACCCCGCGCCGCCCGGGCCAGATCGCCGCGCCGCAGCGCGACCTCCGCCGACGCCAACTGGACTTGCACGGTCGGGTCGAGCTCCAGCGCCTCGGCGAGCAGCACGTCGGCGGCGTCGAGGTCGCTGCAACGCACCGCCAGCCGGGCCGCGGCGACCAGCTCCGTCGATGCCAGCTCCGGAGCGTCACCGCGGCGGGCGTGCCAGGCGATGGTCAACGGGTCCCGGCGTGGCCGGGCGGCGAGCACGGTCGCCGCCTCCCGGTGCAGCAGCCGGCGCCGGATCGGTGAGACTGAGGCGGCGGCCGCCTCGCGGAACAACTCGTGGCCGAATTCCAGCCCGGACTCGCGCTCGACCAGAAGCCGCGCCCGGACCCCGGTATCGAGATCGTCCAGCACCGCCGAGGCGCTGCGCCCGAGCACGCCGGCCACCAGGTCAAGGTCCAGCCGCGGGCCGAGCACAGCGGCCGTCCGCAGCGTCGCGGCGGCGCCGCCGAAGGATTCCAGCAATCCGTCGACCACCTCCCGCACGCCGGCCGGGACGGTGGCGTCGGCTGGTGCCGTGGCCAGCGCGTGCAGCAATAGCGGGTTGCCTCCGGAGCGGGCCCAGAGGGCCTCGAGCCGAGCCGCATCCACCGGTGCGCCGGTACGCACCTCCACTAGCTGGCCGACCGCGGCCGGGTCCAGCGGCGAACCGCAGCCACTCGACGGTGCTCGGACCAGCCAGATGCAGGTCGTCGATCACGATGAGCACCGCAGCGCCATCAGCACCCGCCCCAGCCCGCTCCACGACCCGCAACAGCGCCGCGAACAGCTGGCCCAGCACCTCCCCCGGGTTCGCGGGCACCGGAACTGACGCGTGGGCGGTGCCCGTCGGGCGGGTGGCGTGCCCCGCACCGAGGAGCGGTTCGAGCACGCCCGAGTCGGCGCCGAGCACCTCGGCGGCGCGCTCGCGGCCCAGGCCACGCAACAACACCTCCAGCCCGTCCAGCAGCGGCTGGAGCGGCAGATCACGGCCCAACGGGTCGCAACGCCCGGCCAGGACGACGACGCGCCCGCGCGCGCCGTCGAGCAACGCCGCCAGCAGCGCGCTCTTCCCGATGCCCGGCTCACCGACGATGAGCACCGTGCGCTCGGGCGCGTCGGTGTTCAACATCCGGTGCAGCCGGCTCAGCTCGTCATCCCGACCGGCCACCGTCACCGACCGGTCCGACCAGGGCTCGGATCGCTCCTCGCCGCGCAGGATCCGAGCGTGCAGCTCGACGGCGCCGGCCAGCTCCAGCGCCGCTCGCGCCGAGGCCAACGCGGCCCCGATCTCCCCCGCGGTCAGCCGGGCCTGGGCGTCGTCGGTGCGGGCCTGGAAACTCGGTGAGGTCGGCGGCGATCAGGCCTGCGGCGTAACCCTTGCCGGTGCGCTGCACCGCGTCCGGCCCGAGCACCCGACGCAGCCGGCTGACGAGTACCCCGAGCTGCTCAGCCGGCCGCTCCGGCAGCGCATCGCCCCAGAGCACGTCGGCCAGCCGGTCCGTCCGCACCGGCGCGCCGCGGGCCAGCAGGAGGACGGCCAGCAGCGTGCGGGCCTTGCGCGAGCCGATCTCGGCGTCGGTCAGCCCACCGACCCGCAGGCCGCCGAACACTCTCGCCTGCACAGCAGGACGGTAACCGGATTTCACCTGCGGCGGGAGGACTCGGTAACGTTTTGATAACTGCCACGACCAGTCCGTTGTCCGGCGACCGCAATCCGGACCACGGAATGAATAGTGGTACTTGATCACGGTTTGGGTGTCTTTGACGACATGTTTTGTTGCTCTAGACATACAGTTGGTGATCATGGCGGTCATGCCCCATGGCGCTGGGCTGATTCCCCCACAATGGTGACGGCCATCACGCTCACCCCAGCGGCGCATCCGCTACAACGGCGGCGCACCAGTCGCCGCCGAAGCCGATTTAAACCTTTTGGGCGCGCCCGATCGGGTGATTCGACTTCTTGCCAAGCGACTCACAAACCCGGCATATCGCGTTCGCAAAGGCCCTTCTTCATCATCCGTTTCACCTGCGGAAACAGCCTGGAATGTTGCGCTGAGTAACAGTTTTGTGACCGCACCCCGGCCTGACTGGTCCTACCATCACCCCCTTGCATCACGCACGGCGATCCGTACGGTCAATCTTGTCCCGCTCGAAGGAGCCACCTTGGCGCGGGAATCCGGACCCGGTGCGCAAAGCCCTGTCCTTCGGTCCCGGATACAGCACGCTCACCCCGGAAACCGGGACAGGGGCGCAGCCTGGCAATCGGTCGATGCGGGATCCGGACCCCGCGCCATTTCCGACGCCAGCAGTCGTATGCGCGTTTCGCGGAGAACAACATGACGAGGACCTCACGATTACTCGCACGTATCGGTGTCGCCGCAGCCGCACTGACGGCTCCGCTGGCACTGGCGGCAGCTGCACAGGCCGCCCCGATGCGCCAGGATCCGTGGGATGTCGTGGCACAGTGCGAGAGCGGCGGTAACTGGCGCACCAACACCGGCAATGGGTATTTCGGCGGGCTGCAGTTCTCCCCCAGCACGTGGACCTCCTACGGCGGGGGAAGCTATGCAAGCACCGCCAACGGCGCGTCCAAGGCGCAGCAGATCGCCATCGCTCAAAAGGTGCTCCACGCGCAGGGTTGGAAGGCCTGGCCAACCTGTTCCAGAAGGACCGGGGTTCGCTGACACCCCACACCAGGGCAAATGATCCTGCGAACACCGGGCACCACTGCGGGGTTTCGCTGACACCCGGCTGCCCTACACTCGGCTCCCGCCCCCGGCGGGGGCCGGGAGAGTAAAGCGACACCCTGATGCATCTCCTTACGCACCACGGTACGCTCCCGCGTACGAACCAGCGTGAGCGCTTGACGATCTCTCTGGACCAGGCCGTGGCCGCCAGGGTTCGCCAGTGCGGCGCTTGCACGCGTGGGGGCGCGTCGGGATACCTCGAGCGCCTCGTTCGAGCTGATGCCCTGCGCGAAGCAGCCAACAGTGTGGCGCGCTGGTATGCGGCCAATCCCACCTATGTCGAAGACTCGCTTGCTGAGACTGCTGCTGCCCTTAACGAGGCCGGCTGAGTGTCCCTTCGTCGGGGGTCCGTCTACCCATACAAACCAGTCCTTCAACGGCCCGGCCAATCGCTACAGCGCTTGATCGTCTCCGCAGACCCGCTCAATGAGTCACCCTTACCTGTGGTGCTCGGGCTGCAGGTCGTCGATCACGACCCTGACTTGCTCCTGTCCGTGCGACTTGAAGGTCACGGCTGGGCGGTCATCACCACCATCGAACAAGTGATCAAATCCCGTCTCGACAAACCAGCCGGCGTCATCAGCTCAGACGAACAACAGGCCGTCGACAACGCGCGCCGCGCGGCTCTTGATCTTTGAACCAGCGACACCTGCACCTCAAGTCCCTGCGCGACGCCCGGGAACACATCACCGGGCCACCGCCGAAGTCCCACGGTCGTGCTCTGTCATGGCATCACGATCCGCTGCTCAGCGCTCAGAGAGGTGCTGTCCGCTTCTCCCGACAACACATCCCTAAATACTGACCGTGTATCATTTACTTGATTAATGGCCGTATTCATGGTATAGGGTCGGGTATGGTAGATCGGCTGTGGAAAGTCCTTGACGATCAGCAGGCTGACGGGTTCGCGTGCGTGATCTGCGGACGGGATTTCGTTCGTGACCCGGCGCGCCGTCTACCAGTCGGCTGGTCAGTGACCGATTCGCAGGTGTTCGCGTGTATCGGTGAATGCACTGATCTCGCGGACCTCGACCTATCCACTGGCGGGTGACTGATCGCGGTTGACGAGCGATCTTTGTACGCGCATACCGCGGTAGGTCCTTACCACGGTACGCTGGCTGCGTGCTGGAAACACCGGCGGGTCGAGTAGTCGGTGTAGAGGTGAAGGCCGCCGCGACCGTACGAGGCGAGGACTTCCGGCATCACGCCGCCTGATGTCCGCGCTGCCGAAGTCAGACGGCGCGGATGCTCACCCCGGTCGCCGGTTGGGCCAGTGCGGCAAGGTCAGTAATGTCGGAGGTGAGCACGACCCCGTCCGGCTCCGCGACTCCGATCACGATGGCGTCGACTGCGGAGCCCCGACGGGCCTCGAACCGGAGCCGCGCACAGCGCCGTGCCAGGGCCTGCGGAAGTTCGGTGACGAGGTCACACGATTTGAGTAACCGGTTGGCCGGTGCGTCCCGTCCGGCGTGCCCAGTGAGGCATTCCACAAGGACCGGCGCGGGTACCAGTGCCGGCCAGAGCCCGGTAGCCCGCATCTCCGCGATGACGGCAGCCGCGCGAGGTGATCGCTGGGCGAGCCAGCTGACGCCGCCGGAGTCAAGGACGACCCTCACCCTGCTTGACGATCTGCCGCACCGGTGAGGTCACGAACGAACCGTTTCGCGTATTCGACGTCCGCGGCGCTCGGCTCGCCGACCTCCTCGATCAACTCCGCGAGGTAGGCGTCAGTGGCTGCCTCGAGTTCCCGCCGGTGAATCTCCTCTCGGACCGCCCGCTGCAGCAGCTCCGATGGCGCGAGCCCGTATTCCTTGAGCTGTCGATGCAGCTCATCGGGGAGATATACCTGCAGTCGCGACATGCGCGTAAGTATACACACAGTGCGCAGGACTCGATCCAGCCCGCTGCTGGTAGTCGTGCTGGACTGGAAACCTTGCCCGGCATGTCCCGACCTATCCAGTTCGTCTGCGCTGCGTTGCGGGCGCTCCAATGAGTGCTGGCACCGGAGGGTGCTCTGGTGCAGAGTTGCGCGGATGAGCAGCACCATCACCGACCCCCGCGCCGACCGGGCGTTCTTCGGGCATCCCCGCGGGTTGGCAAACCTGTTCGGCGTCGAGATGTGGGAACGCTTCTCCTACTACGGCATGCTCGCGTCGCTGACGCTGTACCTGTTTTACGAGGTGACGGGCACCAACCCCGGGCTCGGGCTACCGAAGTCCACAGCCACCAGCCTAGTCGGCGCCTATGGCGGGCTGGTCTACGTCTCGACAATCGCCGGGTGCTGGATCGCCGACCGGGTGCTCGGCGCCGAACGGACCTTGTTCTACAGCGCGGTTCTGGTGATGACCGGGCACATCGCGCTCGCCGTGCTGCCGGGCTTCGCGGGCATCGGCGTGGGGTTGGCGTGTGTAGCCCTGGGCAGTGGCGGGGTCAAAGGTAACGCTACCGCCGTCGTCGGAACTCTATACGCGGAAAACGACGACCGCCGTGACGCCGGTTTCTCACTGTTCTACATGGGAATCAACACCGGCGCGCTGATCGGCCCATTGCTGACCGGGCTGGCCCGGACCACGCTCGGTTTCCATTACGCCTTCGGCGTGGCCGCGATCGGCATGGCGGCCGGCCTGATCCAGTACACGATCGGGCGCCGCAATCTGGGCACCCAAGCAAGCGTCGTGCCCGACCCGCTGCCCCGCTCCCGGTGGACGATGGTCGCCGGTCTCGCCTTGCTGGGCGTGGCCGTGCTGGCCTTCCTGGTGCTGACCGGAGTGATCACCGCCGCCAACCTGTCCAACGTCGTGGTTGTCGTGTGCGCGGTGGCCGCAGTGGTGTACTTCGCGGTGATCCTGCTCAGCCCGAAGATCACCGTGGTAGAGCGCAGCCGGATGTTGTCATTCATCCCCCTGTTCATCACCAACGCGGTGTTCTGGTCGCTATATCAGCAGCAGTTCACGGTGGTGGAGATCTACGCCGACGGGCGGATGGACCGTAATCTTTTCGGCTGGCAGATGCCCACTGAGTGGGTGCAGTCGTTCAACCCGGTGTTCATCATCTCGCTGGCGCCCGTGTTCGCACTGCTATGGATCAAACTCGGGCCCCGCCAGCCCTCGACACCGATCAAGTTCGCGCTCGGCACCGTCATCATGGGACTGGCGTTCCTGCTGTTCCTGCCCTGGGCCGGCGGCGCCGGACCGACCACGCCGCTGGTCGCCGTCGCGCTCATCCTGGCCGTCTTCGCGGTCGCGGAGTTGCTGATCTCGCCGGTCGGCTTGGCACTGGCCACCAAGATCTCCCCGCAGGTGTTCCGCAGCCAGACCGTGGCACTGTACTTCCTGTCCGTTGCCCTTGGCACAGCGATGTCCGGATCGCTCGCCGGCTACTACAGCCCGCGGCACGAGGCACCATACTTCGGCCTCCTGGGCGCGATCGCGATCGTCGTCGGGCTGATCGTCGTCGCGCTGAGTCCGATGATCCGCCGACTGATGGCCGGAGTGCGCTGAAGAACTCGCTGGCCCCATCAGCCTCAACAGTCCCACAAAGGAGGTGCATGGATCCGTTGCGGACGTGCCACCCACGGCAACTTTTTGGCGAAAGTTGC
>JBOHFC010000312.1:0-3590 GCA_050701375.1 Pseudonocardiaceae bacterium | reverse complement strand
GACCCATCCCGAACCCGGAAGCTAAGCCCTCCAGCGCCGATGGTACTGCACCCGCCAGGGTGTGGGAGAGTAGGACACCGCCGAACACAACCCCACACAGAAGGGGCCCCCACCCAGGGGCCCCTTCAGCTCTGTCAGAGCAACGAGAGGATCGCGACCGTGTCAGCCGGACCGAATCCGACCGGAGATGCGGACCGCAACGGTAACCAGGGCCGGAGCGGGGTGGTGCGCGGTCGCCCTGCAGGGCAACAGAGTGCGAAGCGCGGCGAGGATGGCGAGCGGTCGGCGGGTCGGGGCGGACGACCGCAGAGCAGCCGGCGCGAAGACAGCCGAGCCCAGATCGGTGGCCGTCCGCCGACGCAACGCACTGGCGACACCTCGCCGGACAGAGATCCCGCCCGCCCGGAGATTCCAGCGGATGTGGATGGCAGCGAGTTGGACCGGGATGTCCGCCAGGAGCTGCTGACCCTGCCGAAGGGGCTTGCGGAGCTGGTCGGGAGTCATCTGGTGATGGCAGCGCGGCTGTTGGACGAGGACCCGCAGCTGGCTCTTGCGCATGCCCGTTTCGCACGCACTAAGGCAGGTCGGGTCGCCGCAGTTCGGGAAGTCGCGGGTCTATCCGCGTACCACGCAGGAGAATGGTCCGAGGCGTTGGCGGAGCTGCGCGCGGCGCGACGGCTGGGTGGCGATACCGGGCGGCTGGCGGTACTGGCTGACTGCGAACGGGCGTTGGGACGGCCGGAGCGCGCCCTGGAGATCGCGCGGAGTCCCGAGGCTCGGCAGCTCGGCACGGAGGAGTCTGTCGAGCTGCGGATAGTTGCTGCCGGGGCACGGAGAGACCTCGGACAGTTCGATGCTGCGGTGGTCGCCCTGCAAGGGCCAGACCTGGAGACGGCGGGAGACGAGCCGTGGCGGGCCAGACTGCGCTACGCATACGCGGACAACCTCCTCGCCGCTGGCCGAGAGCAAGACGCGATCAGGTGGTTCTTGGCTGCTGCGGAGGTTGACATCGACGAGGCCACAGACGCTGCGGAGCGGGCTGTCGAGCTCAGTGAGCGGCCGGCACCGGAGTGAGCGGTCTGCTGGACGGCTACGACGCGGTGTTGCTCGACCTCGACGGCACCGTGCTCCGTGGATCCGAGACGGTGCCGGAGGCGCCGGACGTAGTCAACGAGTTGCGCCAGGCAGGATGCGCCGTGCAGTTCGTCACCAACAACGCATCGCGGTCGCCCGATGAAATCGCCGAACACCTCACCGCGCTCGGCCTGCCCACCGCCGGGACACAGGTCGTCACCAGCGCCCAGGCAGCGGTGGCCTTGCTGGCAACCGGGCTTCCAGCGGACGCAGCCGTTCTAGTCGTCGGTGCCGACGCGCTGGTGGCCGCGGTGCGGTCCGCCGGGCTTAGGCCGGTGCCCGCCGCTTCGGACGATCCGGTCGCGGTCGTACAGGGCCACTCGCCGGACACTGGGTGGGCCCGGCTGGCTGAAGCCTGCCTGGTGATCCGCAGTGGCGCGATGTGGGTCGCGTGCAATGTCGACCGCACGTTGCCCACCGAGCGGGGCCTGCTGCCCGGCAACGGCGCGATGGTGGCGGCATTGCAGGTCGCGACCGACCGGGAGCCCACCGTCGCCGGCAAGCCCGAGCGGGCGCTGCTCGATACCGCCATGGAGCGCGTAGGCGCACGGCGACCTCTGGTGGTCGGCGACCGCCTCGATACCGACATCGCTGGGGCTCGGGCCGCCGAGCTGGATTCGCTGCTGGTGCTCTCCGGGGTCGCCGACGCAGTCGCACTGCTCGCTGCGTCGCCTGAGCACCGACCCAGTCACCTCGGCGCCGACCTTCGAGTGTTGCGCGGGTCCGTGGCTGACGCGCGGATCCAGGCACGGCCCGGCTGGCGCGTCGATGTGGCCGACGGCTGTCTGCTCTTACACGGCAAGGGGACGGCCGGCGATCCTCTTGACGCATTGCGGACGCTGTGCGCAGTCTGGTGGATCGAGCACCGCGGGACGGTACTCGTCCGCGGCTGCGATGACACCGCCGCCGCTGCGTTGGATCGAGTCGGCCTTGGTGAGGCCAGGAGGCCAGCTAGATGACGTCACAACCACTGTCAGCCGCAGTCCAGACCCCTGCTGGCATCGTCGAATCTCTTACCTGCCTGCGGGGTCTCGATGACTTACCAACCGCAGAACACGTGGCACGATTCACCGCCATCCATAACTCGCTGACCGCAGCGCTCTCCAGCATCGACGACGTTTAGGCGGCTCGGAGGTTTAGCGGGGGCGGAGGTTTACGTGGTGCGGAGGTGCTCATGGGGCGCAGGGCCCGGCTGGACGTCGAGCTGGTGCGGCGCGGTCTGGCCCGGTCTCGCGTTCACGCCGCCGAGCTCGTCGCACAGCACCGCGTCAAGGTCAGTGGATTGACGGCCACCAAGCCTGCCACCGGAGTCGACGCGGACACCCCGCTGCAGGTTGCGCCGACGGACAATGAACCCCACTGGGTATCGCGGGGCGCGCGGAAGCTTCTTGGCGCACTGGACGGCCTCACCGGCGGAGGGCCGCCCGTGGCGGGTCGGCGCTGCCTGGACGCTGGAGCCTCCACCGGGGGTTTCACCGACGTACTGCTGCATCGCGGGGCCCGGGAGGTGGTTGCGGTCGATGTGGGCTACGGGCAGCTAGCCTGGTCCTTACGCACCGACGGCCGGGTCCGAGTGCATGACCGGACGAACGTGCGCACGCTGCAACCCGAAGGCATCGGGGGTGCCGTGGATCTAGCTGTGGCCGATCTGGCGTTCATCTCGCTGCGTCTGGCGCTACCGGCGTTGGTGGGCTGCACCAAACCGGAAGGCGACCTGCTACCGATGGTCAAACCCCAGTTCGAGGTAGGCCGCGAACGCCTGGGCAGCGGCGGCGTGGTCCGGGATCCGCTGCTGCGTGAGCAGGCCATGCTCGACGTCCTGTCGGTCGCGGTCGGCCTCGGGCTCGGTCTGGTCGACGCCGCCGCGAGCCCATTGCCCGGACCGTCCGGAAACGTCGAATACTTCCTGTGGCTGCGCCGTGGAGCTGCCGATCCGCTGCGCCCGGCTGAGGAGCTGGTGCGTGACGCCGTGCGGAGGGGGCCGCAGTGAGGTTCGGGCGTGAGGTCCTGCTGGTGTTGCACACCGGGCACCCGGAGAACCTGCGCACTGCGGAGAAGGTCGCGCACCGGCTGGCCAACGCGGGGATCGGGCTGCGGGTGCTCACCGAGGAGACCAAGCATCTCGATCCCGCGCTGCGCGAGCACCAGGTGCCTACCGGGCCGGAGGCTGCGGCAGGGGCGGATCTCGTGGTGGTTCTCGGCGGTGACGGCACCTTGCTGCGGGCCGCCGAACTGGCCCGGCCATGCGGTGTTCCGCTGCTTGGGGTGAACCTCGGCCGGGTGGGCTTTCTCGCTGAAGCCGATCTCGACTCCCTCGACCAGGCGGTGGGCGCCATCGTCGACGGCGACTACCTGGTCGACGAGCGGATGACCGTCGACGTCACCGCCAGCCTCAACGGATCCACGCTGGCCCGCACCTTGGCGCTCAACGAGGCCAGTGTCGAGAAGAGCCGGCG
>JBOHFC010000311.1:0-12246 GCA_050701375.1 Pseudonocardiaceae bacterium | reverse complement strand
CTGCGAATGGCGCTGGCCGCGCTCGCGGCCGACGACGGAGCGGCGGGCCGCTGGCGGGAGGTGTTCCAGCACCGCTTCGGCGGCACCGGCGCGCTAGCCGGACACGCCGTGGGTAACCTGGTGATGGCTGGCCTGCTGGAGGTGCTCGGCGATCCGGTGGCGATGTTGGACGAGGTATGTGCGTTGCTCAGAGTGACCGGCCGGGTGCTGCCGATGACTGTCGAACCTCTCGATATCGAGGCGGATGTGGCCGGTCTGAACGGTGATACGGATCACCCAGGCCGGCTGCGCCGGATCCGGGGCCAGGTAGCGGTAGCTACCACGCCGGGTCGGGTACATCGGGTGTGGCTTCGCCCGCAACGCCCGCAGGCCTGCGCTGAGGCGGTCCGCGCGGTCGGTGAGGCTGATCTTGTGGTCCTCGGGCCGGGTTCGTGGTTCACCAGTGTGCTACCGCATCTACTGGTTCCCGATCTGGCCAGCGCGCTGGTGAGTACGCAGGCGCGCCGGGTGCTGATCCTCAACCTGGCCCCTCAGCCGGGCGAAACCGCCGGATTTTCCCCAGAGCAGCACCTGACCGTCCTGTGCGATCATGCACCGCCCGGATTCACCGTTCACGCGGTCCTCGCCGATGTCGACGCCGTCGCGGCGCCCGCCAGGTTGAACCGGTGCGCTGCGGCGTTGGGTGGGCACGCGTACCTTGACCGGGTCGCCGACGACGGATCCACCGATCGTCACGATCCGGTAGCACTGGCCGCAGCGCTGCGTCGGATACTGATGGACGACCCAGCCGAGCCTGGCGACCAACCGTCGCACTTGCAAGGGGAGGAGCAGCGCCAGTGGCCATGACCTCCGCCGTTAAGGACGAGCTGAGCCGGCTGCGGGTGACCAAGACGTGCTGCCGGCGAGCCGAGGTCTCCTCGCTGCTGCGCTTCGCCGGGGGACTGCACATCATCGCGGGCCGCGTCGTGGTGGAGGCCGAGCTGGACACCGGCTCGACCGCCCGCCGGCTACGCCGGGAGGTGCACGAGCTGTACGGGCACAACTCCGACGTGCACCTGATCACGGCCGGTGGCCTGCGTAAAGGAACCTGCTACGTAGTGCGAGTGGTCCGCGACGGGGAAGGGCTGGCTCGGCAGACCGGGTTGCTGGATGTGCGCGGCCGCCCGGTGCGGGGATTGCCTCCGCAGGTGGTCTCCGGCGGTCTTTGTGATGCTGAGGCGTCCTGGCGCGGCGCGTTCCTCGCGCACGGGTCGCTCACCGAGCCTGGCCGCTCGGCCGCGCTGGAGGTGACCTGTCCCGGACCAGAGGCGGCGCTGGCCCTGGTCGGCGCCGCTCGGCGACTGGGTATCGTAGCCAAGGCTCGCGAGGTCCGGGGCGCTGATCGGGTGGTGATCCGGGACGGCGACGCCATCGGGGCGCTACTCACCAGGCTGGGCGCGCACGACTCGGTGCTGGCCTGGGAGGAGCGCCGGGTGCGTCGCGAGGTTCGCGCCACCGCAAACCGGCTGGCCAACTTCGACGACGCCAACCTGCGCCGATCCGCGCGTGCTGCGGTGGCCTCGGCGGCGCGGGTTGCTCGGGCGCTGGAGTTGCTCGGCGGGGACATCCCAGGGCATCTGACCACAGCGGGCCGGCTGCGGCTGGAACACCGGCAGGCCTCGCTGGAGGAACTGGGGCAGCTCGCCGACCCGCCGCTGACCAAGGACGCGGTGGCCGGACGGATCCGCCGGCTGCTCGCGATGGCCGACCGTAAGGCCGAGGAGCTCGGGGTGCCGGACACCGAATCTGCGGTAACTCCCGACATGATGGACGCCTGACCCGCGCTCACCCCAGCAGGTCCCTCCCGAGGGGCCTGCTGGGGTGAACGCTGACCGCTAAGGTTGCGCTCAACGAGCGCCCGACAGGCCAAGAGCGCCAGACCGTGAGTGCCGGCCGTGGCGGCCGGCCCAGATGACGGGCATTGGGTGTGGAGAGGGAGATGGCATCGTGACCGTTCGAGTAGGGATCAACGGATTCGGCCGCATCGGGCGGAACTTCTGGCGCGCCGTGCAGACGGGCGGCCACGACATCGAGGTGGTGGCGTTCAACGACCTCGGCGACATTGCGACCATGGCGCACCTGCTGAAGTACGACAGTGTGCTCGGCCGGCTGAAAGACGACGTGCACGTCACCGATGACGGCATCGCGGTCGGCGGCAAGACCATCAAGGCGCTCGCCGAGCGGAACCCGGGCGCGCTGCCCTGGGGCGACCTGGGCGTTGACGTGGTGCTGGAGTCCACCGGCTTCTTCACTACGGCGAAGGACGCCCGGAAGCACGTCGACGAGGGCGGCGCGAAGAAGGTGATCATCTCCGCGCCGGCCAAGGGCGAGGACCTCACCGTGGTGCTCGGGGTCAACGACTCCAGGCTGGACGGTTCCCAGACGGTGATCTCCTGCGCCTCATGCACCACCAACTGCCTGGGCCCGATGGCCAAGGTGCTGCATGACGCGCTGGGTATCGAGCAGGGCCTGATGACCACCATCCATGCCTACACCCAGGACCAGAACCTGCAGGATGGCCCGCACAAGGACCTGCGCCGGGCGCGGGCCGCCGCGATCAACGTCGTGCCGACCTCCACGGGGGCCGCCAAGGCCATCGGACTGGTGCTGCCGGAGCTCAACGGGAAGCTCGACGGTTACGCGCTTCGGGTGCCGATACCCAATGGATCGATCACCGATCTGTCGGCTTCGGTCTCCCGGGAGACCAGCGTCGAGGAGGTCAACGAGGCCTTCCGGGCCGCGGCTGACGGTCCACTGAAGGGCATCCTGCGCTACAGCGATGCGCCGATCGTGTCCTCGGACATCATCACCGACCCCGCGTCGTGCATCTTCGACTCGCCGCTGACCAAGGTGATCGGCAACCAGGTCAAGATCGTCGGTTGGTACGACAACGAATGGGGCTACTCCAACCGGCTGGCTGACCTGACAGTCCTGGTCGGCTCGCAGTTGTGAGGACGCTGGACGACCTGCTCGCCAGTGGCGTGTCGGGCCGGACCGTGCTGGTTCGAACCGACCTCAACGTGCCGCTGGACGGTGCGCGGATCACCGACGACGGACGGATTCGCGCCTCCCTGCCGACCCTGCACGCGCTGACGGGGGCAGGCGCGCGGGTGGTGGTGACCGCCCACCTGGGGCGCCCCAAAGGAGCGCCTGACCCGGCGTACTCGTTGGCGCCGGTCGCAGTCCGGCTCGGTGAGCTGCTGGGCACCCCGGTGGCGGCGTCGACCGACGTTGTCGGTGACTCGGCTCGCGCCGCGGTGGCAGGCCTGTCCGACGGCGCGGTCGCGCTGCTGGAGAACGTCCGCTTCGATCCGCGGGAGACGTCCAAGGACCCGGCGGCGCGCGGCGCGCTGGCCGACGAGCTCGCCGCCCTGGTGGGACCCGACGGCGCGTTCGTCTCCGATGGGTTCGGCGTGATGCATCGCGTGCAGGCCTCGGTCGTCGACATCGCCGAGCGGCTGCCCGGTTATGCCGGCATCCTGGTGCTCACCGAGCTGACCACCCTGCGCCGTCTGTCGGAGGTGCCAGACCGTCCCTACGCCGTCGTGCTGGGTGGGTCGAAGGTGTCCGACAAGCTCGCCGTGATCGAGGCGTTGCTGCCGAAGGTGGACACCCTGCTCGTCGGCGGCGGCATGTGTTTCACGTTCCTCGCGGCTCTCGGCCACCCAGTCGGTAAATCGCTGCTGGAGCAGGACATGGTCGAGGTGTGCGGCCGCTTGCTTAAAACCTCCGGCAACACCATCCGGTTACCGAGTGACGTGGTCGTGGCCGACGAGTTCGTCGCGCACGCGAACACCCGCACGGTAGCCGCCGAAGAGATCCCGGACGGGTGGATGGGCCTGGACATCGGTCCTGACACGGTGCGCGACTTCGCCGCGGCGCTGGCTGATGCGGCCACCGTGTTCTGGAACGGTCCGATGGGCGTGTTCGAGCTGGCTCCCTTTGCGGCGGGCACTCGCGGCGTCGCGGAGACCATCGCCGAGTCAGGCGCGTTCAGCGTGGTCGGCGGTGGTGACTCGGCGGCCGCGGTGCGGTTGCTGGGTTTACCCGAGGACGGGTTCTCGCACATCTCCACCGGTGGCGGCGCGTCCCTGGAATTTCTGGAGGGCAAGTCGTTGCCCGGCGTAGCGGTGCTGGAGACTTAGCGGGTGGCTCGCCAACCGTTGATCGCCGGCAACTGGAAGATGAACCTCCATCACCTGGAGGCCATCGCTCTGGTACAGAAGCTTGCCTTCGCGCTGCCGGAGAAGTACTTCGCCAAGGTCGAGGTGGCGGTGCTGCCGCCGTTCACCGCCTTGCGCAGCGTGCAAGCCCTCGTCGAGGGCGACAAGCTGCTGATCCGGTACGGCGCGCAGGATCTCTCGCCGAAGGACTCCGGGCCCTACACCGGCGACGTGTCCGGACCGATGCTGGCCAAGCTGGATTGCAGCTACGTCGTTGTCGGGCACTCCGAGCGGCGCGAACACCACGGCGAGGACGACGGCATCGTGGGCGCCAAGGTGCGGGCCGCACTGCGCAACGGGCTGGTGCCGATCCTGTGCGTGGGGGAAGGTCTGGAGGTCCGTGAGAGCGGCGGCCACCTGGCGCACTGCACTACACAACTGCGTGCCGCGCTCAAGGGTCTGTCCGCCGAGCAGGCCCGCACCATCGTGGTGGCCTATGAGCCGATCTGGGCGATCGGTACCGGCCGGGTGGCTACCCCGGCCGACGCGCAGGAAGTCTGCGGCGCGCTGCGGGAGGCGCTGGCGGACAAGTACGGCGCTGCGGTCGCCGACGAGATCCGCGTGCTCTACGGCGGATCAGTGAAATCGAGCAACGTCGCCGAGTTGGTCGCCGAGCCGGATATCGACGGTGCGCTGGTAGGCGGTGCGAGCCTGGACGCGGACGACTTCGCGAAGCTCTGTGCGCTGGCCGCCGGCGGACCGCTGCCATGAGTGCGACGCTGTGACCGAAGAGGCTGTGACCTGCCGGGGGCGCCGCCGGCGGCTGGACGGGGTAGCCTTGCAAATCAGTCGTCGTCCGACGAGGGTGTGATGAAGCTCTTCCTGCAGATCCTGCTCCTGGTCACCAGCATCGCGCTGATCCTGCTGATCTTGCTGCATCGAAGCCGCGGTGGAGGGTTGTCCAGTTTGTTCGGCGGTGGCGTGCAATCGAGTTTGTCCGGGTCCAGCGTTGTGGAGAAGAACTTGGACCGGCTGACACTGTTCGTCAGCTCGGTATGGGTGATCTCCATCGTGGGGATCGGGCTTCTGATCAAGATCGGCTGACCGCTCCGGGCGGTTCCGCGAGGTGAGGGCGATCAATGGCAAGTGGCAACGCGATCCGCGGTACGCGGGTCGGCGCAGGTCCGATGGGCGAGTCCGAACGAGGAGAGACTGCTCCCCGTAACCGGGTGTCCTACTGGTGCGCCAATGGGCACGAGTCTCGGGTTTCGTTCGCGGCCGAGGCTGAGGAACCGGACGTGTGGGACTGCCCACGGTGTGGTTTCCCGGCCGGGCGCAACGAGCAGCGGCCGCCCAACGCGCCGCGCAATGAGCCGTACAAGACGCACCTCGCCTACGTCAAAGAGCGCCGTTCCGACGCCGACGGCGAGGCGATCCTCGCGGAGGCACTGGCCAGGCTGAAGGAATCTCGCGAGCCCTGACCTAGGGCCCGCCAACTACGTGGTCGGTGCCGAAAAGCCCGTCGGGTGTGCCGTGAACTCGACAGTACGGACGTTTTCACTCCGCCAGAATGTCCGTGCTGTCGAGTTCATGACGTGCACAATCGCTACGCAGGTAGTACTCGGCACCGACCACAAAGCTAAGCGACCAGCCTGTGCTGACTACTCGCCCAGGCGACGGGTTCGTTCTGGCAGGCGCGGGTGGTCCCCTCGAAGAGCAGGCCGTAGGCGCACTTGAGGGCTTGACTCGTTCCGTGCCACCTGATCAGTGCCATCGCAGAGCGCAGGGTCGATCGGTGTTGCGCATCGCCAATGCCCGGTGCGTCACTGGTGATCATCGCGGGATCATCTCGGGTGGGATCATCTCGGGTGAGATCGTCTCCGGTGGGCTCGTCGCGGGTGGAGCCGTCCAGGGAGAACGTCGCCGGAGCGGTGGTGAGTAGGAGCCTGACTTGGGCGAGAGCCGCAGGGGCGGAAGAGAGCATGAGCCCGACGACGAGCGCGGACGCGGCAATGATACGGAGGCCTGCGGGGTCTGTGCAGGACTCTCGGCAATGACTGTACAGATGGGATAATCGGGAGGTATTTTCCGAATAGGGGGCCTCAGGTGTCTGGTCGACAATGCCAACCAGCGACAGCGCGTCTTTGTCGCTAACGCTGTCGATGGTTGGCATATGCCTTCGTGGCTGGATAGTCTGGGTATCGACTGAGTTGCTCATGTCATCACCCTTCGTAGTCACGTGCGTCGTCGCACGTACGCGCTGCTCATTCAGTCCCAGACTTACCTTTACGGGCAGCTCAGGTCCTCGTGCATCCTGACGATTTCTGTACGTCTTATGAGCGCTTGGCGTGGTTTATCGACGACGATCGGCGACCGCATTCGCACCCCTACCGGGGCTGCGGTGACGGCGGCATGGCTGCTGGGGAGAGTCAGCGGCTGAGGAGCTCCGAGGGGAGCTTTGCGGCCGCGGCCCGGTCCAGCAGCCACAGCGTGCGGCGGCGACCCGTCGCGCCGGCGGCAGGCATCTGCACCTCGCCGGCTCCGCGTAACGCCATCGTCACCGCTGCGGCTTTCTCCACCCCCGAAGCGATCAGCCAGACCTCTGCGGCGCAGCGGATAGCGGGCAGCGTCATGGTGATCCGGGTGGACGGCGGTTTCGGACTGCCCCGTACGCCGGTCACCGCGCGCTCGATCTCGTAGACCGCAGGGGAGCCGGGGAAGACCGAGGCGACGTGGCCGTCCTCGCCGACGCCGAGACAGCAGATATCGAACGACGGCGCCGGGCCGCGATCCTCCGGCCGCCGCCGCTTCGCCAGCACGTCCTCGTAGGCCTGGGCGGCGGTGTCCGGGTCATCGCCCCAAGGGCCGTCCGAGGCCCCCATCGGGTAGACCCGGGTGGGATCCACTCCGACCCGGTCGAGCAGCGCCTCGCGGGCCTGGGTCTCGTTGCGTTCCGGGTGGCCACCGGGCAGGAAGCGTTCGTCGCCCCAGTAGATATCCAGCTGTCGCCAGTCCACCGCCGCGACCGCCTGGGTACTCGCCAGCTCGCGGAGCACCGCGATTCCGATGCGCCCACCGGTCAGTACCAGCGACGCGGATCCCGCGGCGGTCTGGATGTCCACGATCCGGGTGACCAGCCGCGCGGCTGCGGCCGCGGCGAGCACTTCCGCGGTGGCGTGCACGACGACGTCGGGGCGGCTCACTGATCGGCCCGGGTCTCACCCGATTGGCTGGCCTTCGCGGAGCCGCCGCGCCGTCCATCGCGACCGTCTACTTCGGTCAGCGCCTGCAGCGCGGCCTGGTAGATCTCGTCCGGATCAAGCCTGCGCAGCTCTTCAGCGAGACAATCGCGCACCGGGCGGCGTTTCAACGGCACCCGGCGGTCCGGTTGCCCTGGCTGCCGCAAGGTGCCCACCTTACCGTCGGGCCGGACCAGCTCGACCCTGCCGGACCGACGCTCCATGATCGCTGAGCTGACCCCGCCACCGGGCGGGCTGGTGCGGCGCCGCACCGGGACGTGCAGCCGGGAACGAAGCCAGCCGGCGAGCAGGTCGGTGGACGGATTGTCCGTGGCGCCGGTGACCGTAACCGTCTCGACATCCTCATACGGTGGTAGATCGAGCGCCGCGGCAAGCAGCGCGCGCCACGGGGTCAGCCGGGTCCACGCCAGATCGGTGTCCCCCTCGGTGTAGGAGCTGCGGCGGTTCTGCAGGGCTTTGATCGGCTGGTTGGCCGCGGCGGTATCGGTGATCCGGCGCTGCGCCAGCCTCCCGATGGGATCCTCCGCGGGAATTGCGGGCGCCGCTCCTGGCCAATACGCGACGACCGGGCAGTCCGGTAGCAACAGCGGTACCAGCACGCTGTCTCCGTGGTCGGCCAGCGGACCGTACAGGCGCAGCACGATCACTTCGGAGGCGCCCGCGTCACCACCGACCCGGATCTGGGCGTCCAGCCGGGCCCCGGCCCGCTTGAGGCCCCGGGCTACCACGAGAACCCGGCACGGGTGTTCCGTGCTGGCCTCATTGGCGGCCTCGATCGACTGCTCCACCTGCGCGGAGTCATCGGTCACGATCACTAACGTCAGCACCCGGCCCAGCGCCACCGCACCGCCACGCTCCCGCATGTCGATCAGTGCGTGGTTCACCGCGGACGTGGTTGTCGAAGGTAGGTCGACGATCACTGTTCGCCTCCGATTCTGTCCCGAGCGGTGCGGAAGTAATCCGCGCCATCGCGAAGGTCGATGATGGGGTCGGGATAATCAAGGGTGGCCCGTTCAGATGGATCTAACTGCCACGGCTGATGTACCGCAGGACCGGAAATCTCGCGGAGCTCGGGCAGGTAACGGCGGACGTAGTCACCGGATGGGTCGTAGCGGTGAGCTTGGCGCAGCGGGTTGAGAATCCGATTGGGCCGGGTGTCGGTGCCGGTGCCGGCGACCCACTGCCAGTTGAGCTGGTTGTTGGCGACGTCGGCGTCCACGAGCAGGTCGCGGAAGTGCCGGGCACCGATGCGCCAGTCCAGATACAGGGTTTTGGTCAGGAAGCTGGCGGTGATCAGGCGGGCGCGATTGTGCATCCAGCCCTCGAGCAGGAGCTGGCGCATCCCGGCGTCGACGATCGGGTAGCCGGTACGGCCATCCCGCCAGGCCTGGGCGGCCGTATCGGCACTGCGCCATCGGTCGTGGCGGGTGCGGTAGTCGGCGGTCGACGCGTCGGGACGTGCGGCGAGGACCTGGTGATGGAAGTCGCGCCAGGCAAGTTGCCTGATGAAGGCTTCGCCGCCTGGTGTCGACCGGTCGGCGGCACGCGACGCTTCGGTGGGGGAGACACAGCCGAAATGCAGGTACGGCGACAGCCGGGAGGTGCCGTCGGCGGCGAGGTCGTCGTGGGCCTGGTCGTAATGCTGGATCGGCCCCGAGAGCCAGTCACGCAGGACTCGCCGTCCCGCGGTTTCACCACCGGGGGGCAAGTGCGGCGAGCGCTTCCCTGAGCACATCGCCTCGGGGCTGGGCAGGGCTTCGGTGGTGATGGGCGGCGCGGTGATCCGGCTTGGCGCCTGGAGCAGGCGGCGGGTGCTCGCCGCGACCCAACGCCGGTGGTAGGGCGTGAAGACCGCGAAATGCGCACCTCCGCCGGAAGGGCTGAGCACCCCGGGTTCCACGACGGTGATCGAGTTCGCGTGCACGCACACCTGGCAACTGTGGCCGGCGAGGCGTTCCCGCAGGGCCTGTTCGCGACGGTGACTGTAAGCACTGACGTCGGCAGCGAGATGGACCTCGCCGGCACCCAGGTCCGCGACGATTTGCTCGACTTCGTTGATCACCGAGCCGGAGCGAACCACGAGACACCCGCCGATCTCCCGCAGGTGGGCGTCGAGGTCGGCTAGCGCGTCAGCGAGGAACACCGCTCGGTTCGCTGACATCGAGGCGCTGTTGATGATCGCCTTGTCGAGCACGAACAGCGGAACCACCTCGGTGGCGGCACTACAGGCGGCGTGTAGAACGGGATTGTCGTGCACCCGCAAGTCGCGGGTGAACAGCGCGATCGCCACGCTCATCTCAGCGGCCTGCCGGTGGCTGTCGCTGCGGTGTCGTCCGGTGCCGGTCGTGGATGTGCTCTGCGGCGCCGGTGATATTGCGGACCATGCCGCCGAAGACGATGTCGTGGAACGGGGCGATGGATTTCCAGTACAGATGTCCGGCCAGCCCATGGGGTTCGAACAGCGCCCGCTGCCGGTAGCGCGCGCCGCCCGCACCGTCGGCAATCACCTCGAGATCGAGCCAGGCGCGGCCGGGTAGCAGCATCTCGGCGCGCAGCCGCAGCAGCCTGGGCCGGTCAAGATACTCCACCCGCCACCAGTCCAGGGCTGCACCGACGTGCAACCGGCGGGGGTCGCGGCGACCGCGACGCAACCCGACCCCCCCGGCGAGCCGGTCGATCCAGCCGCGTACCGACCACGCCAGCGGGAACGAGTACCAGCCGTGCTCGCCGCCGATGGCTTCGACGACGTCCCACAAGATCGACGGATCGGCGGCGCACCGATGCTCGCGGATGTCCTGGTAAAGGGAACCGCCGGACCAGTCAGGGTCGGTGGGCAGCGGATCCGACGGCGCTCCGGGCCAGGAAGCGTCCGACCAGCGGGTAGGCACCTCGGCGTGGCGGGTGTGCGTCAGCGCGAGCTCGACGGCGTGCTCGTAGTGGATCAGACCGCCTTCGGGGTCAGGGATGTAGCCGGCGATGTCGCGATCGTGACAGACGACTTCGTGCACCAGCGACTCGATCAACGGGACGGCGATGCTGCGGGGCACCGGGGTGACCAGGTTCACCCATTGCGCCGACAACCACGGCGTCAGCACCGGCACCGGCAGCACCACCCGCCGGAGCAGGCCGGCCACGACCGCGTAGCGGCGCATCATCTCCAGGTAGGTCAACACGTCGAGTCCTCCGATGTCGAAGGCCCGGTTGACATTCGGCGGCAGCGCGGCGGCGTGAGTCAGGTAGTGCAGCACGTCGCGGACCGCGATGGGCTGGATGCGATTGTGCACCCAGCGCGGCGTGATCATCGCCGGGAGACGTTCGGTGAGGTAGCGCAGCATCTCGAAGCTGGCCGACCCGGATCCCAGGATCACCGCGGCCTGCAACACGATGGTGGGCACGCCGGAGTCCAGCAGAATCCGCCCGACCTCGGCCCGTGAGGCCAGGTGGTCGGACAGGTGCCCAGCGGAGGGCGTGATCCCGCCCAGGTACACGATGCGGGTCACACCCGTGGTGCGGGCCGCGTCGGCGAGCACGTGGGCGGCGCGGCGGTCGACGTCAACGAAGTCCCGCCGATTGAGCGAATGCACCAGGTAATAGACGACGTCCTGGCCGGTCATCGCGTCCCGGACGCTGCCGGGATCTGTGACGTCGCCGCTGACGATCTCGACGCGATCCCGCCAGGGCACCTCGGACAGCTTGCTCACTGTGCGTGCCACTGCACGCACCTGATGGTCGGCGGCCAGCAGTGCGGGAACAAGCCGGCCACCGACGTAGCCGGTGGCGCCGAACACTACGCACCGCATGTCAGGGCATCAGAGCGATGTTCGGCCACCAGCTGGTACGGGCCCAGACGCTGATCACGGCCGTCTCCAGGTGCGTCCGGCCGTAGCGATCATCCGATCCGCGGACGGCGGCCCCCACGTACCCGCGGCGTACGGCTCGGGCCGGTCGCACGTCGCCCAGTGCTCGAGCACCGGGTCCAGGATCGCCCAGGACAGCTCGACCTCGGCGTTGACCGGGAACAACGACGGCTCCCCGAGCAGGACGTCCAGCAGCAGGCGCTCGTAGGCCTCAGGCGAGGACTCGGTGAAGGCCGTGCCGTAACGGAAGTCCATCGTGACGTCCCGCACCTCCATCGCGGTGCCCGGCACCTTGGAACCGAACCGGATCGTGACGCCCTCGTCCGGCTGAATCCGGATGACCAGGGCGTTCTGCCCCAGCTCCTCAGTCATGGTCGTCTCGAAGGGCAGGTGCGGAGCCCGCTTGAAGATCACCGCGATCTCGGTGACCCGCCGACCCAGCCGCTTGCCGGTGCGCAGGAAGAAGGGCACCCCCGCCCACCGCCGGGTGTCGACGTTCAGGGTGATCGCGGCGAAGGTCTCGGTGGTGGAGTCCTGAAAACCGGGCTCCTCCAGCACTCCGTGAACCTTGGTACCGCCCTGCCAGCCGGCTGAGTACTGGCCGCGGGCGCTGGTCTGATCCAACGGCTCCGCAAGCTTGGTGGCGGAAAGCACCTTGATCTTCTCACCGCGCAGCGATCCCGGAGAAAAGGACAGCGGTTCCTCCATCGCGGTGAGCGCGAGCAGCTGGATCAGGTGATTCTGGATCACGTCCCGCGCCGCGCCGATGCCGTCGTAGTAGCCGGCGCGGCCGGCCAGCCCGATATCCTCGGCCATGGTGATCTGCACGTGGTCCACGTAGTGGCTGTTCCAGATCGGCTCGTAGAGCTGGTTGGCGAACCGCAGCGCGAGAATGTTCTGGACAGTCTCCTTTCCAAGGTAGTGGTC
>JBOHFC010000310.1:0-5173 GCA_050701375.1 Pseudonocardiaceae bacterium | reverse complement strand
CCCCGAGACCCGTTCGCACATCAAACAACTCCAACAACCCTCCGCGGCCAACTCCCGGGAAATTTCACAGAGAATCATCACAAAACCCACCAGCTCTCCGTCTTGGTCATCGAGCACGAGCACCATTGAGATCGGCACGATCACCGACACCGATGGCTTACTCGGCCCGGCGCCGCTCGGGCGGCACGCATGTGGACGCTCGAGCTGCTGATCTTGAGGATGAGCTTGTGCAGCCACTCCGCTCCCGACCCCATCCTTCCGGCAGTCGCGGTTTTCTTCAGTAGGTGCTCCGTCGATCCGCACAACATGAGATCAACAGCGGTCCCGGCGCGGCTGCGTTCGCTGGCCATGGAGCCAAAGAACAATAAGACATTGTCCAGATCGGGAAGGCCGCTGTCTTCGTGGGATGTGCTCCACCCCATTTCAAAATCGAAATAGATCCAGTCGCCCGTGCGTAGATCAGGGGCGTAGAAGTGTGCTGCCTCCCGTTTGAGCTGTCGCCGCACCTGACGAAGTCTGTGAAGTTCCGCATCGGTGGGGCCACGCGCGGCCGGAGGCCCTACCTCCAAGGTGGCGGGTTGAAGGCCTACCTTCAGGTTCGTGGTCGGCAGGCGCCTTGGGGGACGCTCTGGGAAGAATGCCGCTGCGCAAAGCGCCGAGAGTGCCTCGCGCCAAAACGCACCTGCACATCGCCGGTCGCGAGATGCTACGTGTCGGTCTCCAGCATCGAGCCGAAATAGGAGCCGCCCTTGCGCAGCCAGTCGACCGCGGGGTGCTGAGTCGACACCACGAGCGCGCCACCGGCTCGCAGCACCCGGTAGAGCTCCGTGAAAGCCGCGGACCGGTCGGCGACATAGTGGATCGCCAGCGCGCAGATGCTCGCATCGAACATCTCCGCCTGGTAGGGCAAGGGCTCACCGAGCCGGGCGAGGTCAATCTGGGCCCGCTGTCCGAGCCGCTTCCACGCAAGCTCGACCATCGCCTGGCCGGCGTCGAAACCCACCACCTCGGCCAGCGGCCGCCAACGACTTGGCGTATAAGCCGGGACCACACGCAGCGTCCAACACGCGCTGGCCGGTGACCGGACCCAAGGTCGCCATCACCGCTGGCCGGTCGTAGTGGGCGTTGTAGGCAATTGTCCGCGGCATGAGACTCGTATCGCGAACCCATCTCGTTGTATACCGACCACAGGTCCACGGCGACCAGCCCAAAGAGGCGGCGGCCGAACAGGGCGCTCAAGCGGGTCGGGGTGAGCTGTGCGGTCCGGAGCCGGTGCCAGGCGACCTCCCACCGGGCCGGATCTTCGACTACGCGCCCGTTGGAGAAGACGGTTCGTCTCACGAGGCGACCCCCTGAAGTGGCCGCAGGCCTCACTCACCGCTGGAGTGTTAGCGATGGGCAACGCGGGTACGGCGACGGTGCAGGACGACCTCGCGGAACTGGTGTAGCACCGCAGCGGTGGGGGCAGGCAACCACCCGCCGTGCAGCGGCAGCCGGATCACCGAGCTCTCCGACTCCGAGCTCGCCACGAACACCGGCTCGACGTCGAGATCGGTGAACGGGACAGCGAGCACGTCATCGGCTCGGCCCTGCCGGAGCGGCTGGTTCAAGCGGATGCGGTCACCGTGCTCGCCGGCCCACAGCACCACCGGCGTGATCACGAGTCTGTTGTGGGTGGCGTGATCGTCGAGCAAGCCGAGCACTGACTCTGGAGGGAGGCGCATTCCGAGGTACTCGGCGAGCTGACGGCGGGCCGCGCCGGAGGCCGACTCCCAGCGATCAGCCCGTCCACCGGGCAGCCCCCACTGCCCTGCGTGCGGATGCAACGAGTCGCCGCGTCTAGTGAGCAGCACCGCCGGGCCGTCGACGCCGGTGACGATGGTGACGGCCATCGCGGCCCGGCTGGAGCCCCATCGCCTGATGCCGCGTCGGCGCAAGCACCTCAACGCATACTCGATCTCCTCAGGAGTTCCCATCCGTGACCTCCATACCGGTGAGCGGCTCGAGACCGGCGAACAGGTCGTCCTCCCAGTTGTACGGTCCCGAGCCTGGCCCTCGCTCGCCGCGGACCAGCAGATAACTCTCCACCGCGAACTCAGGGACGCCGGTGAGGATGGCGAACACCCCGTTCTGCAGATCCACCTGGCTGCGGTGCGCCCGCAGCGCGGCGACCTTGCTGTCCAGGTACACCCGCCCGTCCACCACCGCGGTGATCTCCTCGTCGGGCAGCGAGTTGGGTACCACCGCCATGGAGGGCAACACCCCAGCATCCACCGCAGCCTGGATCATCCTGCGCGACAACGTCATCCAGTAGACCTTCGCCACCTGCCACGGCGCGCCGAGCTCCGGCGCGAAGCGGGGGTCAGCAGCAGGATCCAACGCGGCCATGGTCACCCGATTAGCCTGTATGTGGTCCGGGTGCCCGTACCCGCCGTAGGCGTCGTAGGTCACCACCACCTGCGGCCGCTCGGCGCGCAGGATCCCGACCATCGCCCGTATCGCCTCGTCGAGGTCGGCACCGGCGAAGGCCGCCGGATCCTCGCCGGCAGGCATCCCGCTATCGCGCCAGCGACCGCAACCGCCCAGCCAGTGGTGCCGCGCGGTGCCCAGCATGGCTAGCGCCTCGGCCAGCTCCTTCTCCCGGTGCAGACCCAGCCCGTCTGGGTCGACCTCGCGCAACCCTGTGAGGTCAGGCACCACGATCTCGCCGAGCTCGCCGCGAGTACACGTCACCAGAACAACAGTCGCGCCCTGCTGCGCGTAGCCGGCCATGGTCGCGCCGGTCATGGACGACTCATCGTCCGGGTGGGCATGCACCAACATCAGCCGACGGTCATCCATCCGACAACGCATCCTTTCCCGGCAGCCAGTGCTGCTCCGGCGACTCCGGTGACAACGATTGTGCACCCGGATGGGCGACGCGGGAGGACCTCACCCCTGGGGGCGTTCGAGGAGCCCCGCCTCCGGCCGCGACGGATAGCAACGTCGTCGTGACCTTCGCCGACGGCACATTCAGTACATATTCCCTACGGAAGTGTTTAGAGATACGCCTGAGTGTTGCGGGTTCATTCCAGCGGCTGCACAGCGTGACGATTTGTCAAACCTCGCCTGAGGCGTAGTCAATCCCGCTGCGCCGGCCAGACCGTTGGCCAGAAGTGATAACGGCCTGGTAACCCGCTGAGGTAACCTGAGGGTAACCGCAGATGGGGGCACGTCGTCCCGATGCGCGTATCAACCCAATCGAGACGACGGGAGGTGCTTGTGACCGCTACCCACCTGCCTGCAGGGTCGAATACTGGACCGCGTCCAGGTCGCGCGGCAGCCGGCCTATATGACCCCGCCTATGAGCATGACGCCTGCGGCGTGGCCTTCGTGGCGGACCTCGCCGGCCACCGCGATCACGGCATAGTGCAGAAGGCTCTCACTGCGCTGCGTAACCTCGAACACCGGGGCGCCCGGGGCGGGGAGCCCGATACCGGCGACGGCGCCGGCATCCTGATCCAGGTGCCCGACGGCTTCTTCCGCCAGGTCGTCGACTTCGATCTGCCGCCACCGGGTCGCTACGCCGTCGGCACCGCCTTCCTCCCTGTCGACGACACGGCGCAGGCCACCGTGATGGCCGCCGTCGAGGACATCGCGGTGCAGGAGGGTATGCGGGTGCTGGGTTGGCGGAAGCTTCCGGTCAACCCGGACGGGATCGGCCCGACCGCCCGCTCGGCGATGCCCCGCTTCCGGCAACTGTTCCTGACCAGCGGTGGCCCTGCCGGCGAGGACAGCGCCGCCGACGGTGCGGCCGGGCTGGAGCTGGAGCGTCGGGTGTACTGCGTGCGCAAGCGCGCTGAGCGCGACCACGACATCTACTTTCCGAGCCTGTCCGGGCGCACGATCGTCTACAAGGGGATGCTCACCGAGGAACAGCTGGTGAGCTTCTACCCGGACCTGTCCGATGAGCGGGTCACCAGCTCACTGGGGCTGGTGCACTCCCGGTTCTCCACCAACACCTTCCCGTCCTGGCCGCTGGCCCACCCGTACCGCTTCGTGGCGCACAACGGCGAGATCAACACGCTGCGCGGCAACCGGAACTGGATGCGCGCCCGGGAGAGCCGGCTTGCCACCCACCTCATCCCCGGCGACCTGGATCGGCTGTACCCGATCGTCACCCCGGAGGCCAGCGACTCCGCATCGTTCGACGAGGTGCTGGAACTGCTGCATCTGGGCGGGCGCTCGATGTCGCACGCGGTGCTGATGATGATCCCGGAGGCCTGGGAGAACCACACCGAGATGGACCCGGCCCGCCGGGCGTTCTATGAGTTCCACTCCACGCTGATGGAGCCGTGGGACGGCCCCGCTCTGGTGGCGTTCACCGACGGCACCGTGATCGGCGCTGTGCTGGACCGCAACGGCCTGCGCCCGGCCCGCGACTGGGTCACCGAGGACGGCCGTGTGGTACTGGCCACTGAGGTGGGCGAGCGCGACCTCGACGCGGCCTCGGTGGTACGCAAGGGGCGCCTGGAACCGGGCCGGATGTTCCTCGCCGACACCGCGGCCGGCCGGATCGTGGGCGACGACGAGATCAAAAGCCAGCTCGCCGCCGAGCACCCCTACGCCGACTGGGTGACCCAGGGGCTGACCCAGCTGGAGGATCTGCCCGAGCGGGAGCGCGAGGTGCTGACCCACGCCTCGCTGGTACGCCGCCAGCAGGCGATGGGTTACACCCAGGAAGAGCTGGAGGTACTGCTGGCGCCGATGGCCAGCACCGGCGCGGAGCCCATCGGGTCGATGGGCAACGACGTGCCGCCGGCGCCGTTCTCGCGGTACTCCAGGCCGCTGTTCGACTACTTCAGTCAGCTGTTCGCCCAGGTCACCAACCCGCCGCTGGACGCGATCCGGGAGGAGCTGGTGACCTCGCTACAGGCACAGCTCGGGGCTCAGCCCAACCTGCTGGTGGCCGGTGCCGAATCCTGCCGGCGGATCGTGCTGCCGTTCCCGGTGCTGGACAACGACGAGCTTGCCAAGATCGTCCACGTCAACGATGACGGCGACCAACCCGAGTACCAGGCCGTCACGGTCCGGGGCGTCTACAAGGTGCACGGCGGCGGGCAGGCGCTGGTGCACCGCTCCGGTAAGCAGCAGGGACGGGATCGACGCATGATCGGCGTCCACGCCCCGGTTC
>JBOHFC010000309.1:0-17637 GCA_050701375.1 Pseudonocardiaceae bacterium | reverse complement strand
GTTGATCGCCGGGCCGGTACTGGCGATGGTGCTGGTCCCGGCCGTGGTCCGGGCCATCGGCGAGGGGGGTCTGCCGCGGGCCCGGGAGGTGCTCGGCCGGGTGAGCGGCTGGCTGCTCGCGGTCTCGTCCGGGGTCGCCGTATTGCTGATGATCGCGTCCCCGGTGGTGGCCTGGACGCTGAGCGTCGGGATCTCCGATCCCGCGCAACGATCTCGGGCCGTGTGGCTGACCACGTTGCTGGTCGTGCTGGTCGCACCGCAGGTCATGCTGAACTGCCTGGCGCACCTCGGCATGGCCGCCCAACGGGCGAATGGGCGCTTCGCGCTCGCCTCAGCCGCACCCGCGGTGGAGAACATCGTCCTGATCCTGACGGTGGTGCTGGCCGGCTGGTATTACGGGATGGGCCTGGACATCGATCAGGTGCCGGTCGACCTGGTGGTCGTGCTCGGGGTGGGCAGTACATCAGCGGTTGCGCTGCACGCGGCCTTGCAGTTGTTCGGTGCGGCACGGGTGGGCCTGTTGACCCGCCCGTCGAGGCGCTGGCGGCAGGACTCCGAGGTGGTCGCGGTGACCCGCCGGTTGGCCCGCTCGGTCGGCGTGGCGGCCTGCCCCGCGGTGGCGATGTACGTGCTCTACGCGCTGGCCGGCTCGGTGCCCGGTGGCGTGTTCGTCGTGCAACTGTCCTATGCGGTGTTGTTCTCGTTGTCCTACGTCAGTGCCCGCGCGGTATCGATGGCCGCGCTACCGGGGTTGGCACACGCCGCCGATCAAGAGGACGCCGTCACGTTCGGCTCGACATGGCGCCAAGGATTGTCCTACGCCGTGATCGCCAGCTTGCCGCTGCTGGTGTTGCTCGCAGTGTTCTCCGGACCAACCGCGAACATTCTCGCCAATGGCGAGTTACGCCATGCTGCCTTGATCGGTCCACTCGCCGCCTGCCTGGCGGTCGTGGCGGTAGCTCAACTGGTCGGCGGAATGTCCGACCTTGGTAGCCAGGCCCTATACGCGAGGCTGGACGACCGCATTCCGCGGCGAGCCAGTGAGGTGGCTTTCGTTGTGACAGTTCTGGTCGCTGCCGCGGCGCTGCTCGTGCCGGCCGATGGGTCCCGCCTCGTCTGGCTTGTGGTGGCCATCCTGGCCGGTGAGCTCGCCGCCGCCTGGATGGTGCTGACTCGGCTGCGCCGGGTGATCCGGCCCGAGCGGTTCATCGAACTCCGTACCCTTGCCGGCGCGCTCGTCGCTACGGTCGCGATGGTGCCGGTGACTGCCGGGGTGTGGTGGATCCAGCATGTCCTCGGCGGGGGCCAACTCAGCAGTCTCGCAGTTCTCACCCTGGGCGGAATCGCCGCGCTCGGGGTCTATGCGCTGGTGCTACGGGCCACCATGGCACGACGGACCGGTGAGGCGTCATGACTCGAACTCCGGCGCGGCTGGGTTTTCTAGGCTTTCCAGATTGAAGTATCGAGAGAGGTCGACCACATGGTGCTTTCTCACGCTTACCGCTTGTCCATTGAAGCGGAAGGTGTAGATGCTCGTCGCGCTTGGGAAGATCTAGTGGCCCGTGACGGGAGCATCGCGCTGTCGAAGACACCCGAGTGGATTGACTGCATATGCAGTTCCAGTCGCTTCTCAGACGCAACTTTGCTGTTCCGGGGCGAAGATGGAACGCAACTGATCTTACCTCGTCTGCGGAAAACCGGAACGCCTTCCTCTCTGGGGCTATTCGAATCACCGCCGCCCGGGTGGGGTCTTGGTGCTGATGCGAGTGGTCTCCTCAGCGAAGGAGGTCCAGCGTCGGCCGGCCAGACCTGGGCGCTGATCCAGGAGATCCGACGCCAACCCGGTCTACGCACCCGCGTCATGGTGGGTGATGACGATGCCGCGGTATGGGCGTCGGTGGTTCCGGGCACAACATATTCCACCGCCCGGACTGCGCAGGTGCTCGATCTCCGCGGTGGTTTTTCCACGGTGTGGTCGGAACGGTTCACGAGTAAGGTACGATCTAATGCGCGGAAAGCAGAACGACGCGGCGTTGTTGTGGAGTCGGACAATGCTGGACGGCTGGTTCCGGTGTTCGACGTGTTGTATCGGAGTTCCGTCGCCAGGTGGGCTCAGGAGCGGGGTCAACCGTTATCATTGATGCGCTGGCTCGCGCAGCGCCGCGAGCCACAGACCAAGCTCGCGGTAGTGGCACAGAGGATGGGCGAGCGTTGCACCGTGTGGATAGCGTGGCGGGGAGGTGAACCTCTCGCCGGCATTTTCGTCCTCACGAAGGGTCCGCGGGTTACCTACTGGCGGGGGGCGATGGACAAGGAACGGGCGCGCGGCACCGGCGCGAACGAGCTCCTGCACCGTTGCGCGATCGAGGCCGCATGCGCCGATGGCCGACAGAGCTACGATTTCGGCCTATACCAAACGGAGGAGCTGAAGAGATTCAAGAGTACTTTTGGAGCGCGGGAAGTACCCGTGCACGCATACTACTTCGAGAGATTTCCCACGGCAGCTGCCGAAATGAAGTGTCACAACGCAGTCAAACAGGCGGTGCAAGCCTTGGCGCGGCTTGCGCGCACAGGGAGGTGACATCGTCGGGAGCCGATTCCCCTCAGCTCAACACCAAGTCGCGGGAGTTGTTCGCGCACGGTCACGAAGCTTCGGTACAGCAGTCGCATTGTCCCCGGATGCTGCACATCGCGGTCGTTGGAGCGCCAGGCAGGCGCCCTACATGAACGCTCAGTAACTACCATGTCACCCCTTGACATCACTTGAAACCCGCTCTAAAGTCACACGCGGTCGGGGACCGTACCCGTTTGAGGGGGATCGCCCTGCACCAATCTGAACGTTGAGTATCAACGGTATCGGCACGAGTCGGTTGCCCGGTTTGGGCGCTCCGGTTCTCAGGTTGATCGCGTTCTATTTCCGTCCAATTCACCCTGAGCTGCTGCGCTGGTTCTGTGCTGATCGCCCTTGCTGGGCCATGTCATCAGACGATGTGTGTACTCATTTTAGGTACCTGACCTGGCCCGGCTCACCGGGAGGCTTTGTTAAGCAGGGAGCCGCGTAATGAATGTTCGCTGGTTGCACTCACACCGGATTTTAGTGGCGTCGCTGGTGGCTGCCGTGCTCGTGGTGGGACTGCTGACCGTCCTGGTAATTCGCCAACAGCAGAGCCAGGCGAGTCAGGTCTTCCTTGAAGCGGGGGGCAGCGTAGGCGCTCATCCCTTCGTCCCAGCACTTTCCCCAACCCGAACGACGGGTGGAAACCCCGGTGGCGACGGCGCCGCCGTTCAGACGATCACAGGCTTGAACGCGCCGGCATCCGCAGATCAAGAGAGGCTTATCTCTTACCTAGGTGCCCACCCGCAAGCCGCGACGGCCTGGGTGCAAGCACTTGATTCCGATCCGACGCTAAGCTGGAGCGGTGGGAATCGAGTCGATGTTGAGCAGATCCCTGCCTACATTCATGAACTCGCGCCGCGCAACCTCACCGAGGATTTGGAGGTCACCGATTACCAATTTATCAACGGTAGATCCGTCGCCGTGCACTCGATTCTGGAGCGAGGCTCTGCTGTCCTTGTGGACACCAGGGGCGTGTCCCGGGTGCGGTGCCTGAGTGGTAACCCGCTGGCTCCCATGATTCGGCTCAAGGGGGCGCCGATCTATCGGGGCACCCGGTGGCCCGGTTTCCAGCCGCAACGGGTCATCGTCGTCCAAGGTGGTCCGCAGCGCACGCACGACGAATATTCCGAGGGCGAACACCGCCGGCAGATTGCAGACTGTCCGTACGGTGAGTACCGAGGCGATGGCGGCCGCTGTTACGACTCGGGTCGCCCTGAGCGGCTAGATCGTGGGTTGTCGGATGAGCCGGAGCATCCCGATCAGCCGATGCGACGTGATGAGCCGATACGACATGAGCCTTTACGACCGGACCAGTCTACGCGGCAGGATCAGCTCCAGCAGCCCGACTCGGCGAAGCAGCCTGACCCAGTGGAGCAGCGTGACCCGGTGGAACAGCCTGCCAGGGCAGAGCAGCCTGACCCGGTGAAGAAGCCCGACCAGGTGAAGCAACCTGCCAAGGCACAGCAGCCTGACCCGGTGAAGCAGCCTGACCAGGCACAGAAGCCCGACCAGGCACAGAAGCCTGACCCGGTGAAGCAGCCCGACCAGGTGAAGCAGCCCGACCAGGCACAGAAGCCCGACCCGGTGAAGCAGCCCGACCAGGCACAGAAGCCCGACCAGGTGAAGCAGCCCGACCAGGTGAAGCAGCCCGACCCGGTGAAGCAGCCCGACCAGGCGAAGCAGCCCGACCAGGCGAAACAGCCTGACCGTCCCGAACAACAGGAACAGCCCGGGAAGCCCGGCAAACCCGGTCGACCTGATAAAGCAGGAACAGCCGAGCCAGCCCAAGCAGTCGGATAAAATCCGGACGATTCGATAAGTGTGAGATCATCTACGACGCCAGGATGGGCGGACGCCCGCAGGTCGCGGCCGTACGGCGGCGGTCGGGGCTACCTCGGCGTCGTTGGACCAACTCGCCGAGGCAATGCAGCGAGGTGCACCGGCGTGGACCGAGATGATCAGTACTGCCACCCGTGGGCTGAGCGCTGTTAGTCTGACCGGGTGACCCCCTCGGCGTTACTGGAGGTGGCCTTGGTCGAGGGCGGGGCAGGTGGAGCGAGGGTGGCATCTGCATCGGGGCGGCGCTGTCTGCCGTCGACAGTGGCCTGCTTGGGCGCGGCCGCAACCGCAGGTGCAAGACGATGACCCGGCCATACACGCCGAAACGGCCGCATTCGGGCAGCCGGTCGGCAGCGCGAGTACCCGGACACGGGCATGGTGAACCATGTATGTGTTGGGAGCCACTGCCTCGTCGGACTGTGTGCGCTGGTGCCTGCCGAGAAGTGCGGCGCGGACCCTGACGAGATCTTCGGCGGGGTTCTGTGTCACAGTGCGTCCAGACCGCGCTCCCCGGTTCGCACCCGGACCAAAGTCTCAACCGGAGTGACCCAGATCTTCCCGTCCCCGATCTTTCCGGTCCGAGCCGCCTCGATCAGCGCGTCGATGGTCTTGTCCACCTGCGCCTCGTCGACCACGACCTCGACCCGAATTTTGGGCACGAAGTCCACCGCGTACTCCACGCCCCGGTAGACCTCGGTGTGTCCCTTCTGCCGACCGTAGCCCTGCGCCTCGCTGACCGTCATCCCGAGCACACCGAGGCGCTCCAGCGCGACCTTGACGTCGCCCAGCGCGAACGGCTTGACGATCGCGGTCACCAGCATCATGTCGTGCTCTCCTCGTGAGTCACCGGGCGGGACGGCAGCACCGTGCCGTGGCCCGTCGTGGTGAGCGGCGAGAAATCGTACGCGTTTTCGGCGTGCTCGGCTTCGTCGATGCCCTCGGCCTCGGCCTCGGGGGTCACCCGGAACCCCATCGTGACACGGACTAGCCAGGCGAGTCCGAAGGTGACCACAAATGCGTACCCGCCGGCCACCAACACCCCGACGGCCTGCCTGCCGATATGGCCGCTCCCGCCCCCGTAGAACAGCCCGTTCGCGCCCGCGGAGTTGACGGCGGTGGTGGCGAACAGCCCGGTCAGCAGCAGCCCGACCGCTCCGCCTACGCCGTGGATGGCGACCACGTCGAGCGAGTCGTCGTAGCCCAGCCGGTACTTGAGCCGGATCGCGAGCTGGCAGATCACGCCACAGGCCAGCCCGATGACGATCGCGCCGAACGTGTCGACGTAGCCGCAGGCTGGGGTGATGCCGACCAGCCCGGCGATGGCAGCCGACGCCGCGCCGAGGCTGCTGGGACGGCCGTCCAGGCGGTGCTCGACGATCAGCCACGCGAGCACTGCGGCCGCCGGAGCGACCGTGGTGGTGAGGAACGCGTTGGCCGCGACCGCACTCGCGGCGAGCGCTGAACCCGCGTTGAAGCCGTACCAGCCGAACCACAGTAACCAGGAACCGAGCAGCGTGGCCGGCAGCTGGTGTGGGCGCATCGGCTCGCGTGGCCAGCCCCGGCGCCGGCCCAGGATCAGCGCCAGCGCCAGTGCGGACATCCCGGAGTTGACCTCGACCGCCGTACCCCCGGCGAAGTCGAGCACGCCCAGTCGGTTCGCCAGCCAGCCGCCGTGGGCCCCGGAGAAACCGTCGATCGCGAAGATCCAGTGGGCCAGCGGGACGTAGACCCCCACCATCCACAGCGCGATGAACACCGTCCATGACCAGAACCGCGCCCGATCGGCGATAGCCCCGGACAGCAGCGCCGCGGTGATGATCGCGAACATCAGCTCGAACATGGCGAAGGCCGCCAGCGGAATACCTTTCCCGACCATCACCCCGGGCACCCGCAGGCCAGCGAAGCCGAACCCGCCGATGAGCCCGGCATGGGAGTCGCCGAACGACAGCGAGAAGCCGAACAACACCCAGACCAGCCCGACGACGCCGAGCGTCACCATGCTCATCATCATCATGTTGAGCGCGCTGCGGGCCCGCACCATGCCTGCGTAGAAGAAGGCCAGGCCCGGCGTCATGAGCATCACCAACGCCGCACAGCCAAGCACGAACGCCGTGTTTCCGCTGTCCATCGCCGGATTATCGTCCGTTGGTTACGGCTGCGGGGCCGCCCTGCTCATCTACGCCGACCGGGCGGCGCCCGCGGCCTACTGGGATAACGTCGCAGCGGTGTTCCGCGGGCGGTGCGAAGCAGCTGGGGTACTCCTCGATCACGCTCACCAGCGACACCTACACGTCGGTGTATCCCGCGGTGGCGGCTGCGGCCGGACGCTGCACCGTCGCCAGCGCCGAGGGCAGCCGGGACTGATGTTGTCCCGTCCGGGGCGCGGACACCGCCCGGAGATGGGAAACCGCTGGTGAGAAGTGGTGCGCCGCCAGGGACTCGAACCCCGAACCCGCTGATTAAGAGTCAGCTGCTCTGCCAGTTGAGCTAGCGGCGCTGGTGTCTGGCCCCGCTCGGGGCGACGGGCAGGACGCTAGCATGCTTGTGACCATCGGTCCGAATCAGGCCTACGAGCAACCGCGCAAGGGCTTCGCGCGTCGGTAAACACGTATCCAGGCGGTGAGCCCGCCGAAGTCTGTCAGTCCGGGGCGGCAGGCTGAACTCCTTGCAGTAGATCACGGAAATGGACGGTGCCCGTGGGGGTGAGCAGGTCAGGTCCGGCGACCGGACGTCGGAACACGGTGTCAGGACTGGTCAGACGTGGGGCAGTGATCACGATGTTACTCGTCGTCGGCATGCTTGGTGCGTTGGTGGCGGGGTGCAGCTCAGGTCACTTCAGTGTGCCGACTCCAGCTGCGCACCGGGTCGCCCCACCGCTGCCTCCGCCGGTCGCGGTCATCACCAGCGATCCGGAGGATCAGGCGGTCGATGTCTCACCGCTGACGACCATCACGGTGACCGTCGCGAAGGGCAAGCTCAGCGAGGTATCGCTGGCAAGTCCGCAGGGGACCCCGGTGGCCGGCCAGCTCCAGCCTGACAGCACGACCTGGAAGACCACCGAGCCGCTGGGCTATGGCAAGACCTACACGATCCACGCCAACGCTGTCGGTGACGACAACCGTCAGGTGAGCAGCACCTCGACGTTCACCACCATCGCGCCACGGACCCTTGCCTTTCCGTCGATCAACCCGCTCAACGGGGAGACGGTCGGCGTCGGGCAGCCCGTCTCGGTGTATTTCGACGAGCCGATCAGGGACAGACAAGCAGCTGAGAACACGATTACCGTCACCACCGACCCACCAGTCGAGGGCGCCTTTTATTGGTTCTCCTCGAAGGAGGTGCACTGGCGCCCAGAGCAGTTCTGGGAGCCTGGGACCCACGTCACCGTGGATATCCACGACTACGGCAAGGACTTCGGCAACGGGGTCTACGGTGAGCAGGACCGGACCTCGCACTTCACCATCGGTGACGCCTTTATCGCCCGGGCCGACGGCGCGGCGCACCAGATGACCGTCGAGGTCAACGGCCAGCTGGTGCGGACAATGCCGATCTCCATGGGTAAGCCGAACACCCCCAGCGCCAAGGGGGTGCACGTGGTCACCGAGCGCAACGCAACCAAGGTGATGGACTCGACCACCTTCGGCCTCGCGCTCGATGCCCCTGGCGGGTATATCGCCAAGGTTAAGTGGGCTACCCGCATCTCCAATAGCGGTGAGTTTGTGCACTCCGCGCCGTGGTCAGTCGCTCAGCAGGGCAACAGCAACGTCAGCCACGGCTGCATCAACCTCTCCCCGGACAACGCCAAGTGGTTCTTCGACAATGTGAAGAAGGGCGACGTCGTCATCAACGTCAACACTGGCGGGCCTGACCTCAAACCGTACGATGGCTTTGGGGATTGGCAGGTCCCGTGGGGGCAGTGGGTGTCCGGCAACAAATAGCCGCGACATCACCCATCACCGTGTGCCGGCGGCATGCCTGGCGATCAGACGGTTGGCCCGGTCGGGTTGCTCGAAGATCGCCAGGTGCGCGCCGTCGAAAACTTCCAGCTTGGCCCGATAGATGCTGGCGGCAAGAGTCTTGGCATGTGGATTGACTGGCGTACCCGAATCCTGGGAACCGCCGATCACCAACGTGGGCGTGTTGATCCGGCCCAGTGACCGGCGACCGTCCCAGCCGGCGATGGCCGAGCAGCATTCGGCGTAGCCATCGTCGGGAGTATTGGAGATCATCTTGATCGCCTGCTCCACGAATTCCGGGTGAGCAGCTGCCCAGTCCGGAGTGAACCAGCCGGAGACCACGTCGTGTGCTATCCCCGATGTGCCCATCCAACGAATTGATGCGGCTCGCTCCACCCACGGCCCGTGGTCGGCGTAATGGGCGCTGGTGCTGCACAACACGAGAGACGACAGCCGTTCGGGGACATTCGCGGCGAGAGTGATGCCGACCATTCCGCCCAGCGACAGGCCGCAGAAGGCCGCCCGCTCGATACTGAGCCGATCGAGCAGCGCTACCACATCGACGGCGAGGTCCACGATCGAGAAGGTCCCACCCGGGGCCGGCGATCGGCCGTGCCCGCGATGGTCGTACCGCAGCACCCGGAACCACCCAGACAGCGCCTCGACCAGCGGATCCCAGATCTCCAGGGTGGTGCCCAACGGTCCAGACAAGACCAGCACAGGCGAGTCGGACGCTCCGGTGAGGTCGTGGTGGACTTCGACGGTTCTCATGCGGGGAACTCTAACGCCAGCCCGCTACGACGCGTCGAAACAATGGGGTGAGTGACGGGACTCGAACCCGCGACATCCTGGACCACAACCAGGTGCTCTACCAAGCTGAGCTACACCCACCATGCGCTCGCCTCATCAGCGCTGCCGACAATGATAGCGGCAGTGGTGCACGGGGTCAGCGTTCGGGCACTTGATCGGTGACGGCCTGGGCCGCTGCCCGCGCCTGTTCCGAGCTTGGCCCGGGTGCCGGCACGAACACGGCTCGGCGGTAGTAGGCCAGCTCACGGATGGACTCGGTGATGTCGGCCAGTGCCCGGTGCGCCAGACCCTTGGCCGGCTGCGCGTAGTAGACCCGCGGGTACCAGCGCCGGCACAGCTCCTTGATGGATGACACGTCGACCATCCGGTAGTGCAGGTGGCCGTCGAGTTCGGTCATGTCTCGGGCCAGGAAGGCCCGGTCGGTGGCCACCGAGTTGCCCGCCAGCGGCGCCGACCGCGCCTCGGGTACCCAGGTGCGGACGTACGCCAACACGAGCCGCTCGGCCTCGGCGAGGCTCACGGTGGACCGCCGCACCGCATCGGTCAGGCCGGACTTCGCGTGCATGTCACGCACCACTTCAGGCATCGAATCCAGCGCTGCGTCGTCGGCATGGATCACCACGTCGACGCCCTCGCCGAGCAGTCGCAGCTCGCCGTCGGTGACCACCGCAGCGATCTCGATCAACGCGTCCTTGCCGACGTCCAGCCCAGTCATCTCACAGTCGATCCACACCAGACGTTCATTCACGCCATCGAGCCTAGTGTGTGCCCAGGGCCACTCACGTCGTACTGCACAAACGGCTCGAGCAGTCCCGGCATCGCCCGCTCGGCGAGGGCCAATCCCTCGGCGGTCGCCACATCGATGACGGAATATCCTCCGTTGCCGGCCGCGGTGGTCGCGGTCACCGTGACCAGGCCGGCTCGGCGCTGGAAGAACGACTGCGACACCGTCCAGCCGATCACGCCGGCCCGCTGGAGAGCGACCGTGCCACGCACTCCGGCGCCGTGCCGGGTAACGAGATACTTGCTGGTCAGTGCGTGCCCAAGGTTGCAGTAGGCGTCCAGTGCGAGCAGCACTGCCGCGGGCAGCAGGCCCAGCGCCGCCCACGCCACCCAGGCCGGCACCGGAGTAAGCCACAGCGTTGCGGATCCCGCCAGCACCGGCACCGTTGCCCGGACCAGTCGACGCCGCAAGGCCACCAGCGGGTGCCTGCGTAAGGTCGTGGCGGTGGGGGAGGGATCTTCTTCGAGCACCACCCCCGCCACCCGGTGCGCCTCGGGGTGAGGGGCGGGCGGCAGCAGCGTTCCCCGGCCGTGGCCGCGCCGACCGCCCAACCCGGTCGCCACAGCAACAGCCCGGGCCCCCCGCCCGACCCGCAGCAGTGGCGGTTCGATCACCTCGACCCCGCGCAGCCGACGCTCCTCCAGTGACACCGACCTGGTGGTGAACAACCCTCGGCGAATCCGCAGCGTGCGGCCCGGCTCACGCACCAAAGTGAATCCCCACCAGGCCTCAATGAAGATCAATAATGAGCCTGCCAGTGCGATCACCAGCACCAGCACCGCGAACGCGGCGATGCCCGCCCACAGCGGGGCCGAGGTCAGCTTCTCGCGGACGCCGCCGACGTCCACGGCATTGGCACCGACATCACTGATGAGTTGCCCCACGGCGCCGGCGACGGCGACCAGCGCCACCAGGCTTGACACCGTCAGCGGCGCGAAACGCAGCCAGGACCAGCTCAGCACGGCCAACTCAGTGCCCGCCGGCGCAACCGAGGCAGCGCCGCGGTTCGGACGGTCGGCGTCGAGAGGGTCCAGCAGCCGCTGCCGCACCCGATCCGCCTCTGCTGCGGAAATCGCGTCGAGGGTCAGCTCGCGCGATTCTCGCCCATCAGTGCGTTCCCCGGTTCCGACCTTGACTACCGACAGCTGGAACAGGCGGTGCACCAGACCGGCGGTGACGTCGACGCTTCGAATCCGATCTCGGGCGACCGACCGCGTGCTGCGGAACACCAGACCCGTACGCAGCTCGACGCGCTCGCCGGTGATCCGGTAGCGCGTGGTGACCCAGCGCAGCAGCCCGGCGAGCAGCACCACCAGCACACCGCCCAGCACGCTGTAGACTCGCCCCGCGATGTCCTGCCCGATACCGGTCAGCAGCACCACTGCGATCACCGGCAGGAAGCCGGCAACCTGGCGCAGCGGAGTAACCGCGAGCATCCGGGGATCCAGGCGCTGCCAGCCGGGCTCGCCCGGGGCGGTCACCGTGGTCACAATGCCGCGTCCGCGAGGGGCGATGTATCGACGGTCATGTGGCGTCCCCGGCAGTCGCCTGGGTCGTTTCGGTGAGTTGCTCGACGAGGTCGTCGGCCACCCCGCGATCCAGCCCCGCCAACCGCAGTGCCCCAGCCGCCGATGCCGTGGTGACCGTGACCGTGGCCAGCCCGAACAGCTGCTGCAGCGGCCCACGCTCGGTGTCCACGGTCTGGATCCGAGACATCGGTGCTACCCGCCATTGCTGGTTGATCCAACCCGCCGAGGTGTAGACGGCGTCATCGGTGGTCTCCCACCGGTGCACCCGAAATCGCCATCGCGGCATCACCAACAGGTAGCCCACGCCGATGACAGCCACTGTGACGGTGCCGGGTACCAGCCACGGCCGCGCATCGGGCCAGGCGAGCAGGCCGATCACCAGCGGGACCAGCACGGCGACCACCTCGATGGCGGCCTGGGTGCTCCACCAGATGATCGCGCGCGGGCTGACCCGGTGACGCGGCGGACGCAACCGCGACGGCTCGCGCACGTCGCCGCCGGGGTAGCTCACCACGTGAGCCTAGAAGCCCTCGTCAGCATGGCCAGGCGGCGGGGTTCACCGCGGTCGGTGAGGTGCGGCCACTCAGAGTAATAGGATTTCCACAGTTACACCTCTATCGGATAATTACTTGTGGATTCTCTGGTGCATTACCGGCAATGCATACACGCAGGGGTAGCGGAGAAGACCGGGACAGCTCATTCACGTTGGCGCCGGGTTGGGTTAGGGTGGAGTGGGTCGGGGCCCAGACAGCTAACAATCGTCGCCACGGTGTATAGGCTGCCCGAAATCGCATTGCGAGAGGGGTGAGTCGTAGCTGGTCAGCGGCGAGAAAGGTTCGACAATGCAGCTCAGCAAGGGCGCCCGGACAATGGGACGGGTCGGAGCCTGCGTGGCCTCCGCCGCTTCGATGTTGGTCTTGGCCGGGTCTGCCTCGGCGGCGGGAGACACCACCAGATCATACGAGCACGGTCACGAGATATTCACCGTCCAATTGACCGGTGATGAGGTCCGCGACGGCGGGGACCGTGACGGCAACGCTGTCGCCCGCCTCGACCTCGACCCGGAGAATGAGAGGGTCTGCTACGTCATCACCTGGCGCGGGCTCGACGGCGACGTGACCGACTTCCACATCCATGCCGCCCCTCGCCGCAGCGACGGTCCGGTATTTGTCGATCTTTTCAATGACCGGCACTTCGACGGGGACCGCAACACTGTGGCGGACTGCGTCCACAGCGACCGATCGAAGATCCGAGACATCATCGATGACCCGTCGGACTATTACCTGATGCTCCACACGACTCCGCACCATGCGGGAGCGCTCCGCGGCCAGCTGGATTAGGACCTTAGCGTTACCCGCGGGAGGCCGAGTCCAATGGCGACTCGGCCTCAGGAGCTGACCTGATCTCGGGCCAGGCGAGCGAGCATGCCCTCGCAGCTGCGCACCTCTACGCGGGCGCGGTCAGTGGCGGCACGATCGGACAGCGGGCTCTCGGCGCGCCGTTGCCAACGGGCCAGCGCAGCGGTCACGGCCTCGCGGAGCGCACCGGAGTCCGCGTCGGGTTCCAGGTCGAGACGGTTGGTCATCGCGGCGCCGTGGCCGCCGAGCAGGCGTTCAGCATCGGACCGTGCATCGGCCGATAGCGCCAGGTCGGGGGCGCGCAAATCAGCGAGCAGTCGAAGTTCTCGGAATTCGTGGGCGCCAGCGAGGATTCGCTCCACCTCACCGGCCAGCTCGCGGGCTTCCGCGCGGGGTTTCTCCCGCAATGTGCGGTCGACAAGCAGCAGCGCTGATCGGGCTTTGAGCACGTCGCGGCGCTCAGTGAACTGAGTGGCCAGCACAGTGCGCAACTCGTCGAGACCGCTTCGCCGCACGAGTTCTTCGGTGAGCCCGGCGGGCTCACGGTGGCCCTGGCGGATCAGGTTGGTCGCCAGTCGCAGCCCGAACAACCCGAACCGCTCCACCAACGCGTTGCGGGTCTGTGCCGGCAGGGTCGGATGTGACTGTGCCGCAACGAACCGGTCCGCCGAAATCAACAGGGAGTCCAGCTCGGTTCGGGATCCCTGGGCCAGCTCATTCAGCGCGCTGAACTCCGCCTGCCGGAGTGTCCGAGCGGTCTGCCCCAGCAGACCAGCCACCGCGACCACGGTCTGGCACAGTCTGCGCACCTTCGGCTCGGTGCGGTAACGCCGAGCGACCTGCCGCGCTGAGACCATCGCATCGAGGCGGCCAGCGCCAATCTCGTCGGCCCGGGAAAGCACTGCGATCGTATTGACGACCGCCGCGGGTGCGCCTGCCTGATCGTGGAATGACTCGAGAAAGCGCACGTCGGTGGCGTGCAGGTGGCGCATGAGGTAGATGACGGCGTCCGCGTCCGACGGCCGGTCATCCGGCGCGAGCAGTGCGATGGAACGAGCCGAGATCTGGGTCGACAGCGACGCGATGCCGGGGGTGTCGATCAGCGTGGTGGTCCGCAGACTGCGGGAGGGCCAGTCGACGAGCAACCGCTCGACCTCTTCCGGTTTGCTCCCACGGAGATCGAACTCCAGCCGGCCATCGGTCCGGATCAGCGGCAGCTGTCGCGGCCCCCCTGTGCGGGGCATCAAAGTGACCCGCGGGCTCGCTGCGTCCCGATACCAGGTGACGACCTGCGTGCACTCGCCAGCATCGGTCGGGGCGATCTGCTCCCCGACCAGCGCGTTGAGCAGCGTCGACTTCCCGGCTTTGATCTTACCGGCGACGGCTACTCGAAGCGGTTCGTCAAGCCGGTCGATCTGATCGCGCAGCTGGGTAGCCGCGGTCGGGCTGTCGCGGTAGATCTCGGCTGCCCGTCGCAACACAGCGCGGACCGCGGCGCTGAGGCTGGGAGCCGCCCTCGTCGGGGAGTTCACGAGCGGTTCCCGGCGGCCAGCAGGGCGCGAGCGTCCTGGCGCAGCGCGTCGATCTGTCCCAGCTCGGCCCTGAGCCGGTTGATCCGCTGCTGCCGTTGGGAGTCCTCGGTGTGGGCAGCCTTCTGAGCAGCCTGGATGGACTCAGTCAGCGAACGCTGTAGTTCGGTCGCCACCTCGCTGAAGTGGTCCCGCAGTAGCCGCTGGACCTGGCGCAACCGGTCCCGGCATTCCTTGCCGACATGGAAGGTGACGTCGTCGATCTGGCGCCGGAGTAGCATCTGAGCCTCGGACTGTTGCCGCTTGAGGCGGTTGTGCTTGTCATCCCGGAGTGTCTTGCCGCCGAGCACCAGTCCAGCGGCGACCGAGAACGGGTTGAACATCGACGCCGCCCCCGCCAGCACGGTCAACATGCCGAACATCAGCATGCCACCGTAGGAACCCCGCATCCCAGTGAGCAGCTTGCCGATGAGTTTGGGATCGTCGGCCTGCGGCGCCGCGAGTTCCGGCACCGCGTCGAGGGTGGTGGCCGAATCGCCCAGCCTCAGCTCGGGGAGCAGCTCGCCGCCGTCTTCGGCGAAGTGCACGGCCACCTGCTGCGCGATCGACTGGGCCCGCTGGTTGGCCCACACGAAGTTGTCGGAGGTGGCTGCAGCGAGCTGCTGAGTGAGCCACTCGGTGAACTGCTCCCAGATCGCCTGGGGATCGGCCTGTTCCAGCGCCGCTTCACCAGTGCGGACGACTTGCCGCATCCGGTCGCGCAGGTCGAACTCGATGTCGGCGTTGAGGTCGCTCATCCCGTCGTTGAGTGTCTGCTGCCATCGGGACGTTCGGCGTTGCAGCCTCTCGGCGCGGGACTTCGCCGCCTCCAGCTCAGCCATCAGCGCCGTGCCGCCTTCAGGGTTGCACTGCGCCTGTAGTTCTGTCCGCAGCGACACCGCGAGGTGGTCGGTGACGGTGAAGACGTCGTGCGCCACGCTCCGGCGACTCAGCCCGTCGGCTTGGGCCACGGCGTTGCGCAGGTACCGCACCAGCGCTGGGAATCCGGATTCATCATCCAGCTGCTTATCCTCGGCGCGCATCGCATGCAGGCGCAAGGTGGAAGACACGGGGAGCAGATCCGCCTCCACACTGGCGCCGGCCAGGTGGACGCGGTCCAGCTCGGAGATGCGTCGCCATTGCGGGTAGAGGTCGATCTTGGTGAGCACGCAGGCAACGTTGGGACACAGCTTCATCGCCTGCCGCAGAAAGTCAATCTCCGGTTCCGAGTACTCCTGCGAGGCGTCGGAAACCAGCAGCACGGCGTCCGCGGTGGGCAGCGCAGCCAGCGTACCGGTGGTGTGCACCGAGCTGAGGCCGCCGACGCCGGTGGTATCCACCAGGGCCAACCCGTCGGCCAGTCTCTGGCGCTGGATGCCGACCTCGGCACGCAACAGACCTTGCCGGTTAGCCGGATTGCCGGCCTCAGACACGTGGCTCGCGAGCTCGTCGAGTGGTACCTCGACCCGAGTGATCTCCGCGTCGGCGGCACCGTCGCTCCCTCGCACCAGTGTCGCGACGGGGTTCTTCGAGTAGGAGACCTCGGTGGGCAGTGCGGTGGCGATGTCGTCATCCACCGGGCAGACCGGAGCGTCGACCAACGCGTTGATCAGCAGGCTCTTGCCCTGCTTGAACTCGCCGACCACAAGTACCCGGACAGTGGGGTCGAGCAGTCGCCGGCGAGTGTGCGCCAGCCGCTGTAGCAGGTCGCACCGGTCGCCGGCCTCGGTCAAACTGATCAACCGGTCGACAACGTCCAGGCCCGGCGGTCCTACTGTGCTCACTGCGTTGCCCTCTCCTGCTGGCGGCCTCGCTGGAGGCTACTCCTGCGGGGCCGGTGGGGTGGGGAGCCGGATCGCACCGGGTTGCCTTCCGCCGCGTTAGGAAAAGGGGCGATCCGAAAGATGGGCTCACAAGGGACCCTTTCGGACCCCGCCGCCATCGGACTCTTTGGGCGCAAGCCCACCGCTGGTGACACGCAGTGTTCGCTAACGCAGCGCCCCGTGATGGCGATACGCAGGCCAGGCGCCGTGCAGATTCGTTTCAGCTCCGCTCTAGGCTGCGGCATCGCTCGACGCGGGATTGGTCCGAGGAGGGAGGAGCTCGCAAGGATGAGCTACTGGCTCGGGATCGATGTGGGCACGACCTTCACTGCTGCGGCGGTTTGTCGGCGGGGGTCTGGGGTGCCTGAGGTGGTTGCGTTGGGTACTCGTTCGACTGCGGTGAGTTCGGTGGTGTTTTTGGGGCCGGATGGTCAGGTGGTGGTGGGGGAGGCCGCGGAGCGGCGGGCGGTGACTGATCCTGACCGGGTGGTGCGGGAGTTTAAGCGGCGTATCGGTGATGAGGTGCCGATGGTGGTGGGGGGTCGGGCGCATTCGGCGCCGGAGATCGCCGCGCGGGTGTTGGGGTGGGTGATTGAGCGGGTCGCGCGGCGTGAGGGTGGTCCGGCGGCGGGGATTGTGTTGACTCATCCGGCGGGCTGGGGGCCGTATAAGTTGTCGACGATGACCGCGGCGGTGCGGGCGGCGGGGTTGGCGTCGGTGACGTTTCGGACTGAGCCGGAGGCGGCGGCGGCGAGTTATGCCTTGGCGCAGCGGGTCGGGTTGGGGAGCACGATCGCGGTGTATGACCTGGGTGGGGGGACGTTCGACGCGGCGGTGGTTCGTAAGACTGGGGCGGCGTCGTGGCGGGTGTTGGGGGTGCCCGAAGGGCTCGACGCGTTGGGGGGGGCGGATTTCGATGATGTGATCATGGGTCATGTGTTGGCTGCGGTGCCGGCGTTGGCGCGGTTGGATCCCGAGGATCCGGCTGTGTTGGCGGCGATGGCGGGGTTGCGTCGGGAGTGCACCGAGGCCAAAGAGGCGTTGTCGTCGGATACTGAGGTGACCATCCCGGTGTTGGCGCCGGGGGTGGTGTCGCGGGTCCGGTTGGTTCGGGCGGAGTTCGAGGAGATGATCCGCCCGCGGGTGGTGCAGACCGTGGAGGCGTTGCGTCGGGCGTTGCGCTCGGCCGACGTCGAGCCGGGCGATCTTGACGCGGTGTTGCTGGTCGGTGGGTCGTCGCGGGTCCCGCTGGTCGCTCAACTGGTCTCCGCTGAACTCGGTCGCCCGGTGGCCATCGACGCCGACCCCAAAGCCGCCATCGCCCTGGGCGCCGCCCTCTGCGCACTACCCACC
>JBOHFC010000308.1:0-3758 GCA_050701375.1 Pseudonocardiaceae bacterium | reverse complement strand
CGAACCAGGCGACGAAGCTGTCAACGGCCGCTTCGGTGCGGTTTCGGCGGTCGTGGCGGGCGATGTTCGCCGGGTGCCGGTGCAAGTGCGGCATCCGGCGCCTCCTCTGAGGTCGTTGATGGCGTCCGGTTCGCTAGCCACGCGCACAGCGCCCCGGTGATCACGCCGATGCCGATCAACGACCAGCCGACCGCCTCCTCTCGACGGCGGCGCTGCGCTCGCTTGCCGGGTCGTAGCGCCTCGATCTGCCGCTCAAGCGTTCGCAGGTCGAGGTCGCCGACGTCCGGGGTCTTCATCACGCCGAGTTGGATCGGTCGCCGAGGTTGTTGAGCACGTTGACGTTGTTGAGCACGGGCACGCAGGTCAGGACGTTGATCGCGTCGCGCGCGGCGCACTGACCGTCGCGGTTGGTCGTGGTGGTGCAGTCGGTGGTGGAAGTGCCGTTGGCCGATGTGGTGGTGCAGTGGGTTTGACTTGAGTCGGCCAGCGCGACGCCACCACCGGCCAGTCCCATCCCACCGGCCAGGGTCAGAACGCTGAGGGTCGTTGCGAGCTTGCGCATTGGCGGTTCCTCTTTCGTTAGGGCAGCGCAGCTCAACGGACAGCAGCGCCAGGCAGGCGGCGAGGACGGTGGTGAGCAGGAACAGTCGGACCGGTGCAGCGCAGGCGCACACAGCCCGGACAACGACCGCTGAAGCAAAAAGTCGGCCCCGGCTCACCACCACGTGAGCCGGGGCCGAGTCGAGATCATGCAGCTATGAGCCTGAGGCTCCGGCCACACGGGGTAATCCGGAAGTGGGCACAATTCATCCCACTAGCACATAATGTGTTCGCCGCAGGTCAAAGTCAACTCGCCTGGTGTGCAGCGGCGCGGCGCCGATCATAGCTGGCTTGGACCTGCGGGTGCTCCCAGCGCCGATACCGGGGAACGCCGTGCGGTGTCCAGTGGTCTTCATGGGCCCAGCGGCGCAGGGTGCCCACGGGCACATCGAACAAGCGGGAAGCATCGGCGGTGGTGACCCTCATCACGAAGCCCGGGATCATGGTTGCAGCTTACGAGGGCCTACCGAAGTTGCTCCTGACCACGCGGAAACGACTGGCGTTGGGACCGGCCGCACGCGCACCCGCGAACCCGTTGATCCCACCGGCCGGTGCGTTGTGGCGACGAGAGCCAGTGTGCTCACGGGCGCCCGATGATGCCGAGGACGTCGTCCATCAGCTCCGGTGTCACCCCACGGCTGTCGCCTGTCTCGATCAGCTCATCGAGCTTGGCCTGCACCACGGGGTGGATGTTGTCCTCGATATGAGCTGAGATCGTGGCGTCCATCGCAGCCAGGTGCTCCTGGCTCATCCGCGCCGGACCCGGACCCTTCCAGCCACACTGACACTCCGCGGTGAACAGGCCTGTCTTGAGGTCCTGGACGTATCCCGGCCGGTGTACTTCCTCAGTCACGACCGTCATCTTGCCGCAGTGCCCACATGTCAGCTCACCTGGTGCTCAATGCGGCGACAATGGCTGGCGACCCGCTGCAAGGTACTGCCGGGCTGGGCTAGCTGACCAGACTTTCGACGTTAGAATCCCTCGATGTTGTCAAAGGACGTTGGTTCACAGGTAAGCGGATCGATATAGACGATGCGGGATTCGCCGGCAATGGCCCTGCCGAACTGATCGGCCGCTATGTACCACATATAGACAAACGGCGGGCCGACGTACGGTGCTAAGCCCCACGCTTTATCCTTCGTCAGGAGCAGTGTGTTGTCCGTGAGGACGGACGGGTCTTGGCTCAAGTTCCAGAGACCCACAGGTCTGCATATAGGTAGCCGCATGCTGATATTCGGGTATGCAGGGTCGCCGTTGAGCCAGTCGATGAGCCAGGTGTGGTCCCGGTAGAAGGGGTGCCACTCCAGCGGAGCTGGCGGTAGCTCAGCACGGTTCATTGACAGGTCCCGCTCCCCCCGCTGTGGTGGTGGGCATAGTCATCATCGCATCGTTGAGCTGGGCACGTCGAGCGGCGATGCGCGCACCGGCGCGGTACCACTGCGTGGTGTCCCAGGTCGCGGGGCACACCCGGCAGCGCAACTGCGCGGGATCCCGCTTGTCGGTGGGAACATAAGCCCACACCTGACCGGGGCAGCACCGGCCACGGTCGTCAGTTTCGGGGCACGGCCCGACGACGAACCGGGTCCGGTCGGCGGGGAGGTCGGTGATCTCCCGGGTGCGCGCGATGGCGCTGGTGATGCCCCGGTGCGCCTCGATCGCGGCCGGGTGGCTGCGCAAGTACTCGACGTGATCGGCGAGCCACAGGGCCGCGTAGCAGACCAGATCCACATACGGGGTGCTCGCGTGCAGCACAGGGCCGCGGTCGTTGTTGTGCGCCGATCTCGCGGGCGCGGGCGGCACGTCCCAGCCGTTGCGGTCCACCAGATCCCTCGCCCAGGTGGTGAGCTCGTTGCCGAGCCGGTAGATGACCGGTGGGACATCGAGGCGCACCGGCAGCGGTTGCTCGGCGCCCTTGCCGCGCTTGCCGCCACCGAACTGGTCCTGCTTGCTCAGGGTGACGAGGAGGTCGTCCAGAAGGTCCGGGACGCCACGCAGCTGGCGCGCCAGCTCGGCCGTGCACGTCAGACAGAGAGCCGCACCATCGGCGACTGGTCTGGGACAGTTGCGGCACTCGGGTTGGTTCATAACGCCTGCGCCCGCCAATCGGCCGCCCACTGGAAGTCAATACTGGCGATCCGGGCGCACTCCTGGTCCTCGGGTCGATCACCGACCATCAACGCCGTGTACGGCGGGTAGCGCTCCCCGCGGTAAACGTCGCCCAGACCTAACGCAGCGTCGATGAGCAAGCCGGGAGATGGCTTACGGCACCAGCAGCGGGCCATCTCCGGGTGCGGGGCGTGAGGATGGTGACGACACCACGCGATCCGGTCAAAGAGTTCACCAGCAAGTTCATGGGTGCGACGCATGGCTGCCGCGCAGTCGTCCATCGTGAGGTGCCCGAGCGCGATACCGCCCTGGTTGGACACGCCGACGATCCGGCCACCTCCGGCTTTCCACCGGCGCATCATCTCGACGGCTTCCGGGAACACCACGACGTCGCCGGGGCCGTTGACGAAGCGGCCGAGTTCGTCTTTGCCGTGGCGGACGGTGCCGTCGAGGTCCAGGAATAGGATCGGCACGGGCTTGTTGGTCACCGGCTCACCACCACAGTCGCCTTCGGGTGCGCGGTGAAATCCAGGACCAGCTCGCAGAGGAACTCCAAGCACGAGGCGTAGTCACCCCAGCCATTCGGCGGGTTCATCGCCTTGTAAGCGGCCTGGTGGTCCTCCATCGCCGCGATCGCCGTGCGCAGCGCCGGCAGGACCTCAGCAGCAGCGCACCCATCGAACTCGGCGAGGTCAGCACCGGCCCTGCGCCACATCGGCGCCACGTTGCTGGTCATGTTCCGGCCGGTTAGACACGCCGGCTCGGGTCCGTCGATGACCAGGTATACCCAGTAGCTCATCGGCGCCTCACCGGTGTACGACGCCGCTCCGGACCGGACGGGCCGGCGTCGTGCTCGGCAGGCAGCTCCGGCAACGTGGCGACCTCGGCCGGGGTGAGCCCGACCCGAAGGTGGCCGACCACGGAGGCCGGATTCCAGTACCACCACTCGCGGTCGTTGCCGACGCCGGCGAGAAGAACCACACCATGCCGCTCAGCGACTCCGGCTGACCGCACCAACCGCAGGTCGGGTGTTCTGATGCTGATGCTCGCG
>JBOHFC010000307.1:0-6670 GCA_050701375.1 Pseudonocardiaceae bacterium | reverse complement strand
GGAGGCCGGGCGGCCCCGTGCGGTTCGCGCGGTCGGCACGGTGCTGGCCCGCAACCCGGTGCCGCTGCTGGTCCCGTGCCACCGCGTGGTCCGCGCCGACGGCCTGCTGGGCGACTACATGTTCGGCTCGGCGCGCAAGGAGCAGTTGCTGCGCGCGGAGCAGACGAACGTCGACGAGGTCGCCGCACTCGCCCGGCAGGGGGTGCACTTCGTGGGCAGCGACACTACCGGTGTGGTGTGCTTCCCGACCTGCCCGCACGCTCGCCGGATCACCCTCGCGCACCGGCATGGCTTCCGTACGGTCGGCGCCGCGATCGCGTCGGGCTACCGCCCCTGCCGGTACTGCCGGCCCGTCGCTGAGGTGTTACCGGCCGACTCCGGGGGTGACCGGTGAGCGAGCTGATCCCGCGGCAACGCCGCACCTTGGCCGCCGGGGCGATACACCTGCCCGGCTGGCTGGATCTGCGCCGGCAGCGCAGTCTCGTCGCGGCCTGCCGGCAGTGGGCGTCGGAGGGTCCCGGGATCCGCGCCGCATCGCTACCCAATGGAGCGCGGATGTCGGTGCGGACGGTGTGCCTGGGTTGGCACTGGTACCCCTACCGCTACTCCCGCACCCGTGACGACCAGGACGGCTCGCCCGTGACGCCATTCCCCTGCTGGGTTGGCGATCTCGGCCGTCGAGCCGTCGCTGACGCGTACCTCGACGCGGACCGCGGCGCGAGCTACGCGCCGGACGTCGCACTGATCAACTATTACGACACCGGCGCGCGGATGGGGTTGCACCGGGACAGCGACGAGAAGGTCCTTGAACCCATCGTCTCACTGTCCCTCGGCACGGCGTGTGTGTTTCGCCTCGGCAACACCCAGAACCGCGGCCGGCCCTGGACTGACGTCGAACTGCATTCCGGCGACCTGTTGGTCTTCGGCGACCAGAGCCGGCTGGCCTATCACGGTGTCCCCAAACTCCTACCGGACGTGGACGCACCCGACATCGGCCTGTCACACGGCCGCCTCAACCTCACCCTGCGGGTCTCCGGCCTGGCGTCGCCTTGATGACGGCGTTCTACAATTGCGTGACGCCTGTCAAACACAGCTGATACTCCGTGGGCCATGGCGACCACGATCGGCTTCCGGCCGACCGACGAGGACGAGCGGATCATCAAGGCCGCGATGCGCCCTGACGAGCGCACCAGTGACGTGATCCGCCGCGCACTGCGGCTACTCGAGCGCGAAGTATGGCTCGCCTGCGCCCGATCCGACGCTGAGCGCCTCGCGAGGGAAGACTTGACTGGTGAGGCTGATGCGTGGTGATTCATGGCGCGGTCTACCGAGTGGATCTGGGTGACGCGAAACGTGGCCACGAGCAGCGCGGCAGGCGCTTTGTTGTGGTGCTGAGCCCGAGTTCAATGCCATGGAGTGTCGTCACGATCGTCCCCACTTCGACAACTGCCCAACCCGCCGTCTTCCGCCCATCAATGGAGATCAACGGACGGGAGACCAGAGTCCTCGTCGACCAAATCCGCAGCGTTGACACCGACCACCTCATCGGTGACCCGGTGCACTACCTCGAACACGACGAACTCGCCGAGGTCGAGCGCGCCGTCGCTCGGTATCTCGGCCTGTGAGGTCGGGCGTTCCTCCGCTCACGCAGCCGCGCGCCGATCACGCCCTTCCAGCTTCGATCTTACTGTGTCGCAGCTGAGTAGTCGACGTCACCGATCGTGCGAGTTGCCGACTTGCCCCTTGAGTACAGATTGCGTCACTTGTGAATAGAGCAGTCGCGTTGGAGGAAGACACACGAGGTCCACTGCGTCATGTGTGTACTTACTCACGATTGCGGACTTTTTTAGTAGGGACCCGTCGTAGACCGGGGCCTGCGGTGGTTTCAGAGCCATATAGGCGTCCTTCTGAAAAATGATAAGACAATCACCCGGCTTCATCCTCGCGTCAATCAATTCGCGCACGGCGGCAAGTTCGACTGATACTACGCGATGGAATTCATTGCCGAACAGTCTTCGGAGACCGGCGACCCCTGCCCATTTCCCGCCAGGCGGAGAGGCCAGCGAAAAGAACGGAACAATATGGATGTTGAACGGCGATTCGTAGCGCCCGGCATAGAGACGCTGCATCTTCTCATGAGGTTGGTATACATCGGAATCATGCTGGGAAAACCGCAAGATGCCGGTCGAGTGCATAACCTTCCAGAAGCGGTGCTGGCGCTCTGTGCCGGCTCCTTCGTGAGCGTACATAGCGCGTAATGCTATAGACTTCGGCGCTGGGTTGCCGACCACAAAGAAAAGACTCGGCTTCGCTAGGTCGAGCTGCGGAGGCACAAACGACTCTGACTCGTAATTTAAAAAATTGCCACGCACATTGACGATTCGGGGCAAGGCGTCGTCGGAGGCCACGAATTCCCGTAGCCGCACCATGAACGACTGACGTTCGGCGACGTTGCTGTACAGTATTTCGAGCGCGATCCTGCACGGGTCGATCAAGGATAGCAGATCAAAGCTACGCTGTAACATCGGCTGTTTCGGCGCTGAACTGGTCGAGCAGCGCTTGCGCGCGGCACTCAATGGCACCACGTTCATGCTTGCTTATTTTGTAGTCAACCTGCTTCGTGTGAAGGCTAACCAATACGTGCCGATTCTCAGCCGAGGTCGCCCGGAGGAAATTGTGCGTGATGAGGTGATGGGTGCGAGACGCGATGAACAACCGTACGTGACTATCAACGTTGGCGTTGATAGTCACGGGATGCAAAACCACGATGGGCCGCCTGTAGCACATGGCGTATGCCATCTCAAGGCTGGCACTGGCCCCGAGATAACCGAGGTCCGCCTTGAATTGATTGCAGACCGTATGAAAGTCGGATAACCGGATTGACTCGTAGTAATGGTGCTCAACGTCTCTAAAAGAATGCTTGCGGGGGTCGAACGCGAATGCGTCGTTCTGATTTGTTGCTTTGATCTCATCTGCGAGCGGATGTGAGACTGACACGCCGAGCCAGGTGAGTACGCGCTTCACCTTGAAAACACTGTCGTCTGCTAAGTGATACTTCCCGCCTATCTGCGTGCTCAGCATGCGGCGTGCCCCGCCAAGATTTCCCGGGCAAGCTCGTCGGTCGGTACGTGATTGAGATCGACCTGAATTTCCTTAGCTTGGTTGATCGTACGGATGAACTTGACTGTCTGTCCAGAGTTCATCGGTACGATACCGAGCGACCGGAAGACATCATCAATCAATTGCTCGTCGCCAGAAGTGCTGTCATCTAGCTCCACCTCAAAGAGCGCTTGCCCGATCTTGCCGTACTCATCCAGCGTAATCACGACGCCGGCAGACACCCAGGTTGTACGTACGGTCGTCAACACAATGAATTTAGCGTGACCGAACAGTTTGAGGATATCGACCATGCTGCCGAGATCTTCGCGCCGAAACCTGACCTCGTGCTCGCTGCGGGTAGTATCCCCGTGCCACGAGCCATACTTGACAGAAAGAAGCACTAGGTCGCCTATCAGCTTGATCTTGATATCAATCAGTGCATCAGGATCGGGAGAGAAGTCGTCATTTCCAACTTTAACCACTACCGTGCGGTTTACAACAGATTTGCGCGCATACCGATCGTCAACTGCGTCTTTGAGGCGTAATGCAGCCTCAAGGTTCAACCCTGTTCGCTTCTCCGTTTCCCGCACGCCACTGCCCTCCTAATTTTGATGGAATATTATTCAGCTGATAGATCAAACGTCACCTTGGCTTTGGCGCCCCGTGCGACGCTGCGGGCGAAATCACCTCCTAACATCTTGCTCGTGCGTGCTATTGACTTGGCAATCAAGCGCGCCGTTACCGTCGGGGTAAGGCTGAGATCCACATCGGCCAGATGCGCCTGACTGGCGTCACCGTTGAGCGCCGGGTGCAGGGCGTGGGTCTTGACCTTGGTCCGGATCGCTAGCTCGGCGAAGGGCGCTTGACGCGTGGGCGGCAGTGTAGCGAGAGGGGCAAAGCCCACGATCCAGGCCTCGGCCGACGCGACCGGATAGCGCAGCGAGACGAGCCCTGAGCGCTCGTCTACCTCTCCTGCCTGGTAGCACCCCACTGATCGGGCGATATCAATGAGCTGACGAAGACCGGCGCGACACTCGACCGCCGGGAAGATGAGGCTCAGTATTTGGTTGTCGGGATCGGAGATCGCCGTGCTGATGCTTCGCCTGATGGCGTGTATGTCGGGATCAGGCGGATGGGCCTCGTAACGCCACTGTTGTGCGCTTAGCTTTCGTGCGGCATGCATCGCGAAGACGCAGCCGTTTTGGCCCCTGATGTGCCAGTCCCGCTGGATTGCGATGAGCAGGTCGGCGCCCAACTCGGCAAGCCCACGGCCGTTTGCGCAGCTTGCAAGGTAGTCGGCGCGCGTGGGGAAGGTGTAGCCGCCTACGGTGAGGGTTCTCGGTAGGTCATGCAACATGGGTGGCCGCCTAGCTGTAGCTGGGCCGTTCGGGTTATGGGTATGGCCCTAGCTCCAGCTCAGCGGTTGGGGTGTCCCTGAGGTTGGTTGCTGGCCGGTCATGAGCCGGGCATCATCCGGTCATGCCGGGCGTACCCAGGTCGCCGAGCCACAGTGACTTGGTAGACGATCTACGCACCGTTCGAGAGAAGGGCTTAGGCCACCTCCGCCGATACGTGACCCCGGCCCTGACTGTCGCCTGTGAGCTGTACGGTGCCGCTGCCGATGGCATGCATCGGCCGGCGGCTGCCGAGGCGCTGCTCCAGCAAGCCGTAGAAAAGGTAGGAGGCGGTAAGTCCGGTGAGGCAGCGAGTTACACGTTCGGGCTAGTGCAAGGCACGAAGTTGTGGAACTCGACCGACCGGCGTAAGGCTGCCGCAAAGGCCCAAGGTGTAAGCGTGGAGCGCTTCCGTAAGGGCTACGAGAATGTGCTCATCGACCAGATCGCCGAAGGCATATTGGCGCTTCTCTACGAGCGAGACCAACAGCGATCGTCGGCAACGTTGCGCCCGGAGTCGCCCAACGCCTTACACTCCACAGGTGAGACGACAAAGGAGCCTGCCACGACGGCGTCCGGATTAAGATTGGCCGCAAAGCTGCATGACGCTGGGGTTATCGACTTTCGCTTGTCCCGGTCGGATTATACGACGACTCTGGCGCAGTTCCTTGAACAGGCACAGAGCAGTATACTTATGATTTCTATGTCGCTCAAGACTAAGGGGGCTGAGAACGAGCTCTTGCAACTCTTCAGGCGCTGTCTCGCTCGGTCGCCACAGTTTCGTATTATTGTCTCGCTTATCAAACCAGATAGCCCAGGCTGTCACGCCGCCTCGGTCATTCTTGGTATGCCGCATGCGGCATTCCGGTCTGAGGTCGAGTCGATGCTTATGGACTTGGCCGCACTGCGGCAGAGTTTGCCCTCGCAACAGGCAAGTCGGTTCTACCTTCTCCAGCACGGCGCCATTCCGAGCTTTAGCGGGATTCTGATTGATGACGGGCTTTCATCAGCGCAGCTGCAGACTGAGGCCAAGCTGTACGATTCGCCGCGGTCAGATAGTTACGGTTTCACCCTGGTTTCAGGGGGTCGGTTTTACGAGCGACAGAAGTTAGCCTATTATCGAATTATCCGTGACGCCGATCCTTTCCCCGAAGGCGCCGAACGGCCCGTCCTGCCCGCAGAGCTATAAGTAGGAGTTCTCATGACCCCACATTACAGCCAGGCCAGCCTGTTCGATCATGGTGATGCTGAAGCAGTCACTGAACGACCCACAAGCGAAGCTAAGTGCGGCTTCTGTGCTGTGCTCCGGGGTGAGGAGAAAGTGACACTGATTCACGAAAGCGACCGCCTCATGTCGTTCCTGGATCACCGGCCCCTGTTTCATGGGCACGTATTACTAATCCCGAAGATTCATGTTCTTCTGATGAGCGATTTGCCGGCGGACCGAGTGCAAGAGTTCTTCACGGAAGCACAACGGCTTGAGCGGGCGGTTGAAGCGGGTCTTGAATCAGATGGGTCGATGATCCTCATCAACAATGTTGTGAGCCAGTCCGTCCCGCATCTCCATTTGCACGTGATCCCCCGGCGCAAGAAGGACGGGTTGCGGTTCTGGTTGGGCCCTCGTCACCCCTATAACGCTGAGCATCCAGCCGAGCTGTACGCTGACAAAATTCGACTAGCGCTCGCATCTGTTTAAGTACGGGTGTTGTGTAGCCATCCAGGACCGCCATCGTTGCGTACACAACTGTGACCGTCGCGCTGGTCGACGACGCGGTCCGATCAGGGTGGTCATACGCCAGCGCGCCGTCGGCGTCCATACCCGCAGTGTTCTCTGCGGTCTTCGTTCCGGTGTCCTCAGTCGGATTCCCCGGCACGAACCCCGACGGTGAACGCGGTCCACTCGGGTTGCGGTGAACACCATGGCCTGGGAGGGTTGAGGTCGGCGATCTCGATGCGGTTCTGGGCGTGACGGGGTAACCAGCCGTGCGTCGAGAGTCAATCCTGCCCCGGCAGCACCTCTGGGTGGAGCGGCACGGCTCATCCGGGGGCGTGGGTCAGCGGGGATCGAATCGGCCTCGCTTGATCTCGCGGAGGAATGCCGGCATATCGCGTACCAGGAGCACCGGGCCAGCGGGGTTCTTGCTGTCCCGGATCGCACCCGGCGCCAGCTCGACGCA
>JBOHFC010000306.1:0-3436 GCA_050701375.1 Pseudonocardiaceae bacterium | reverse complement strand
GTGCTCTCGCTGCTAGGGCCTGGCACCGGCGATGTGCTCACGCGGGCCGGCGAACTGGGTGGGTTTGTGCGCGTCGCAGCGGGTCGGACTGACCTGCTGGTGCCTAGAGGCGAGCTCACCAGCGCCTGGCGCCGGCTCGTCGATGCGGGCGCCGCACCCGCCGGCACGTGGGCTTACGAGGCGATCCGGGCGGCAGCGCTGCGGCCGCGGCTGGGCATCGACACCGACGAGCGCACCATCCCGCACGAGGTCGGCTGGATCGGTCCCGCGGTGCACCTGGACAAGGGGTGCTACCGCGGCCAGGAAACCGTTGCGCGGGTGTCCAATCTGGGCCGCCCGCCGCGGCGGATGGTGCTGCTACACCTGGAGTCACCGGATACCCTGCCGGTCACCGGAGACCCGGTAACCGCCGGCGAGCGGGTAGTGGGCCGGGTCGGCACCGTCGCCACCCACTACGAACTAGGCGCCATCGCCCTAGCCCTGCTCAAACGCTCAGTAGACCCCACCACCCCCCTGCAAGCCGCCCAAGCGGCCGCCGCGGTAGACCCCAACTCGCTCCCCCCTGACACCGGCGAACCACCCGGTCGCGCGGCCCTACGCCGCCTCAGGTCTTGAAGGTGCCAGGATGGGCGGCGTGACGGAGGTTCGCCGTGGCGGACGTCGGCGCATTGATCGGGTGCTGGCGCCCTCCTTCATCGCTGGGTTGGGCCCATTGGGGCTCGCCGAGGTGCGCGCGCGCCGGGACGACGCGGCCCAGGAGGAGACCGACCTGTCCTACCTGCGGCGGTTGTTGCACGCCCGGATCGACCTCGTGTGCGCCGAACAACGCCGCCGCCGTGAGGGTGGCACCGCCCCCGTCGTCGACGAGCTGGCCCGCATCCTGGCGGTGAATGCGGTGGGCCCGGCAACGGGTTCGGGCCGCCACCAGACGCTGGAGCCCTCCCGAGCTGAAGCCCACCGCCGCCGGGTCGAGGCGCTGGTCGCCGACGTGGACCTCTCCGACGTCGGGTCACTGTCGGCCGAGCAGCTCGAGGGTGCACTGGCCGCCTACCGCACGGAGGAGACGTCGGTGTCTGCGCGCCGACGCGAGGTGCAGCAGGTCGTGGACACCTTCAACGCGGAGATCGGCTCCCGGTACGCCAGCGGGACTGCCTCGGTGGACGAACTGCTCGCCGAGCAACGCCGGCTCGCCCACTGAGGATGTGACAGTAAGGGCAGTGACAGTGAGGACTGTGACACTTCCCCGCAGAGGCACGGCCACGTCGCACTGGACCCACCCAACCCTGTACTGTGGTGCCTAACGGATGTTGTCGAGATAACGAGGCCGCCGAATCCCCCGGATGGCTTCGTCCCTGCGTGCGAGGGGGTCGAGCCATGGGGCGCGGCCGTGCGAAGGCCAAGCAGACGAAGGTGGCACGGGAACTCAAGTACAGCTCCCCCGCCACGGACTATGCGGCTCTCCAACGAGAGCTGTCGAGCGACAACGGTGACAGCCACCGTGTTGGCGAGCGAGATCGCGCCGACGACGCTGGCATCGACGACGCTGGCATCGACGACGCTGGCATCGATGAGTACGGCGAGTACAGCCGCTGAGTCCGCGTGGTGATCGCGCAATCCCAACGAAAGCGCACCAGCTGCGGGTCAGAACCGTGGGTGATCCCCGCGGAGCACCACGCGGACGCCGTCTTTCGAGTCAACTGACTCAAGCGTGACATCGCGGGACTTGCGCACCTCGCCGAGTACCCACGCGGGCACATGCCGGGCCGTCAGCACGGCCAGCGCGCGGTCGACCTCAGCCGGGTCGACCACCGCGACCATCCCGACGCCCATGTTGAACGTGCGCTCCATCTCCGTGCGCTCCACCCGGCCCCGGCGCGCGATCAGCGCGAACTCCGCGGCCGGCGTCCAGCTACCGCGCTCCAGCACGGCGACCAGCCCGCGCGGCATCACCCGCGACAGGTTCGCCGCCAGGCCACCGCCGGTAACGTGCGCGAAGGTGCGCACCTCGGCCTCGGCGACCAACGCCAGACAGTCCTTGGCGTAGATCCGGGTTGGTTCGAGCAACTGCTCCCCCAACGGCCGACCGAACTCCTCGACATGCCCCTCGAGAGGCATTCTGGCTGCGTTCAGCAGCACGTGCCGGACCAGCGAATAACCGTTGGAATGCAATCCCGACGAGGCCATCGCCACCACCACGTAACCAGGACGCACCCGATCAGGCCCCAGGATGGCATCGGCCTCCACCACGCCCACCCCGGTCGCGGACAGGTCATAGTCGCCATCGGTCATCATTCCGGGATGCTCGGCGGTCTCCCCGCCCAGCAGTGCGCAACCGGCCTGGACGCATCCGTCGGCGATTCCCCGGACCAGTTGCGCGATCAGCTCCGGCACCACCTTGCCGACGGCGATGTAGTCCTGCAGGAATAGCGGCTCGGCTCCGCATCCCACCAGGTCGTCGACCACCATCGCGACCAGGTCGATGCCGATGGTGTGGTGGATGCCCATCGCCTGCGCTATGGCGATCTTGGTGCCGACGCCGTCGGTGGAGCTGGCCAGGACGGGCTCGCGCCAACGGTCGAGCTTGAGCTTGAACAGACCCGCGAAGCCGCCGACCGCGCCCAGCACCTCCGAGCGCCGAGTCCGCTCGGCGTGCGGCTTCAGCGCCGTGACGGCCTGCGCCGCGGCCGCGATGTCCACCCCGGCCGCGGCGTAGGTGGAGTGCGCGCTGTCAATCTCGATCATGGCAGGCGCTCCGTCGGCCCCACGCGCGCCACTGGCCCGGCGTCGCCGGCCACTCCCCTCGCTAGCGCGTCGAGATCCTCGAGCAGGTGCTTGCCGATGGACTCGCTGGGTGGCAGCGGGATCGGGTAGCGACCGTCGAAGCAGGCCGTGCACAGCCGGGTGACCGGCTGCTCGGAAGCCGCGATGAGGTTGTCGAGGCTGACGTAACCGAGACTGTCGGCGCCGATGGCGCGCCGTACGCCGTCGACGTCGGCGCCGTTGGCGATCAGCTCGGCACGGGAGGCGAAGTCGATACCGTAGAAGCACGGCCAGCGCACCGGTGGACTGGCGATCCGGACGTGCACCTCGATCGCCCCGGCTTCGCGCAGCATCCGGACCAGGGCGCCCTGGGTGTTACCGCGCACGATGGAGTCGTCCACCACCACCAGACGCTTGCCGCGGATGACGTCGCGCAGCGGGTTGAGCTTCAGCCGGATGCCCAGCTGGCGGATCGTCTGCGACGGCTGGATGAAGGTGCGCCCGACGTAAGAGTTCTTCACCAACCCCGAGCCGTACGGGATGCCTGATCCCTGCGCGTAACCGATCGCCGCCGGCGTACCGGATTCCGGCACCGGGATGACCAGATCGGCATCGGCCGGGTGCTCGATCGCCAGCCTGCGGCCGATCTCCACCCGGGTGGCGTGCACCCCGCGCC
>JBOHFC010000305.1:0-2658 GCA_050701375.1 Pseudonocardiaceae bacterium | reverse complement strand
CGGTGATGGGCGCACAGGCTACCGCGTAGCGCCGACATCCAAGTACCCCGGATGGCCCACCGCAGCGTTGTGGTTAGCCTCTCCTAAACGATGAACGATGACTGAACCGCCTCGGAGGATCCGTGATCCCGGCCGCCACGGCCCCCTACCAGCTCGCGACCGCAGCCGGCGACGGCAGCGCAATACCCACTATCCCACCCAGCGCGTTGGCCGGCAGCAGGGAGGGTTTGAACGAGCTCATCACCCTGATGGCCCGCACCATGCGCGACGCGCTCGCCGAGACACGCACGACCGGTCCGTTACCGCCAGGCGCACCTCATGAGGTTCTCGCCGCTGCCCGGGACCTGCTCGGGCCGACCGGAGTGCCGGAGTACGGCTACGGTCCCGACGCCGCGCTACACCGCCTGGCTACGGTGCTGACCAGGCACGGACTGGACCTGTCCCACCCGCACGCCGCAGCACATCTGCAACCGCCGCCATTGGTCGTCGCCGTGGCCGCAGACGCCCTGGCCACCGCCGGCAACGCCTCTCTGGACACCTACGATTCCGGACCCGCCACGCTCGCCGTCGAGGGCTGGGTGGTCGAGGTGCTCGCCCGGATGGCGGGTTGGGGCCCCGACGCCGGCGGGGTGTTCACCCCAGGCGGGTCGATGTCCAATCTGCTGGCGCTCCTGCTGGCCAGGGAGCACGCCGCGGGACTGCGCGGGGTGGACACCCGCCGGGACGGGGTCGCCCGCCTCCCACGACCAGTGGTCTTGGCCAGCGAGTCGGCACACTTCTCGGTGCAGCGGGCCTGCGCCGCGCTCGGCCTGGGCGAAGCCGCCGTGCACCCGGTCGCAGTCGACCACCGCTACCGGATGCGACCAGACGCCTTGGCCGCCCAGCTGGCGCAGCTCACGCAGCTAGGTTCTGCCGTCACGCCCGTGGCGGTCGTGGCCACCGCGGGCACCACGGATTTCGGTTCGATCGACCCGCTACCCCGGATCGCCGCGTTGGCTGCTGAGCACCGGGTGTGGCTGCACGTCGACGCGGCATACGGGTTCGGTGCGCTGTTCTCCGATCGGATGGCCCCGCTGCTGGCCGGCCTGGCGGCCGCCGATTCGCTCACCCTGGACCTGCACAAGATCGGTTGGCAGCCTGCCTGCGCCAGCGCGGTGCTGCTGCGCGACGCCAACCGATTCAGCCCGCTGAACCGCCAGGTCGCCTATCTCAACCCGGTCGACGACGCGCTGGCCGGCTACGACGGGTTACTGGGGCGCAGCTTGCAGACGACCCGCCGGGCAGACACGGTCAAGATCGCCGCTACGATCTTGGCCTACGGTCGAATCGGGCTGGGCGCGATGGTCGACGTCTGCCACGACCTCGCCCGTTACGCGCAGCGGCGGATCGACGCCGAACCTGCGTTGGAGCTGGTGTCCCCCGCGCAGCTCAGCACGGTGGTGTTCCGCTACCGCGGATCGCGGGCCGGTGGCGACAGCACGCTCAATTCCGCGCTGCGCAGGCGGCTGCTGCGCAGCGGACGCGCCTTGGTCGGCCGCACTGAGGTGCGACTGGACGGACCGACCGCACCAGCGTCGGTATGCCTCAAGCTCACCCTGCTCAATCCGACGGCCCACCAGCACGACATCGACACGCTGCTCGACGCGGTGCTTGCCGCGGGCCGCGACGAGGAGCAGTCATGACGGTGACCAGCGATCGCGCCCCGGGCGCTGACCCGCTGCGGGTCGGCTCGGCTCGGGCCGCCGCCGAACACGCCCACCTCGAGGCGCTGCTGCGCTGCTGGACCCGGGAGACCGGTATGCCTGTGCAGCCGGGTCCACTGCAGGTCGCGCTGCCGGCCACCGGACTGACCCTGGTCACCGACGTGCGGTACGCGTCGATCACCGGATGGCATCGATTCGGCCCGGTGCGGCTGCAGCGCACCGACGGTGCCGACGCTGGTCCGGCGGACCCGGTGCTCGCCGTCGCACTGGTCGCCACCGAGGCCATCGCGCGTGGCGGGGTGCTGCCCGGCGGCATCCCGCCCGGCGAGCTGGCTGACCTGGTCGAGCGCACCGCCGACTCGGTGCGCCGGGTGGCCGCATTCCTGGCCGGCCCCGGGGCCGGTGCGCACCCATCGGACCATCCCTGCGGCGACGCTTTCTTAGACGCCGAACAGGCGCTGCTGCTGGGCCACCTGCACCACCCGGCTCCCAAGAACCGGGACGGGATCACGCCCGCCGAAGCCGCTGCCTGGTCGCCGGAGCTGCGCGGCTCGTTCCGGCTGCACTGGTTCGCCGCCGATCCGGCGGTGGTATCGCAGGACGCGGTGACGGACTGCCCCGCGCTGCGTGGCCGGGACACCGCCGCGCTGTTCGCCGATCTCGCCGAGTTCGCCGACGACCGTGGGTGGGTTCTGGTGCCCGCCCATCCGTGGCAGGCCCGGGACGTTCTGCGTCGCCCCCGGGTCGCTGCCCTGGTCGAGGCCGGCCTGCTGCAACCGCTGGGCGAACGCGGGGCACCGTGGCATCCCACCTCCTCGGTGCGGACGGTTTACCGACCCGGCACGGAGGTGATGCTCAAGCTGTCGTTGGGACTGCGGATCACCAACTCCCGGCGCGAGTTGACCCGCAACGAGCTGCGTCGCGGTGTAGAGATACACCGCCTGTTGGATCTGGG
>JBOHFC010000304.1:0-7684 GCA_050701375.1 Pseudonocardiaceae bacterium | reverse complement strand
GTGCGCGAGCATTCGCTAAGCTCGATCTGGCACCACTCCCCCACGTTCACCCGGTTTCGCGGGTACGACTGGATGCCCGAGCCGTGCCGCAGCTGCCCGCGCAAGGAGATCGACTTCGGTGGCTGTCGCTGCCAGGCCTTCCAGCTCACCGGTGACGCTGCCCGAGCGGATCCGGTGTGCCAGCTGTCGCCCGATCATCACCTCGTCGAAGCTGCCCTCCAGGTCGCCGGACCGCCGCACCAGCCGCTGCGCCCCCGATCGAATCCGTCGGTTACCGAGCGTAGTAGGCGTACCAGTCCCGGCTGGACGGGCTGAAGTAGTGCTCGGCGGCGACTTTCTCGCCGGGGAAGAGCCGGAAGGCCTCCGGCGGACCACTGAGCGTGGGGTGGAAGTAGGCGCCGCTGACCCAGTTCGGGTTGATGTCCAACTCCATACCGCGCACCACGCCGCTGGCCTGCAGGATCTGTCCGAGGGTGCACACCGAAAGGGCGGGTCCGCCGACATAGACCTCCCCACCGGTGGCGGTGACGCCGAAGCCCGATCGGTGAATGAACGCAACCTGCCCCACCGTGCTGCCCCATTGGGCGGTGCCGCCGCTGCTGCAGCTCGGATTGACCTGCCCGTCGTCGACCAGTGGGACGAGGTTCTGCCGGACGCTGGCCACGTCCGGGGCCATCCGGACCTCGCGGTTCCAGGCGCCGACGGTGGCCGTGCAATCGCTATGCAGCACCAGACTGGCGGCGCCGTCCACCAGCGGCCGCGCGGTGCGACCGTCGCTGAAATAGCCGCCGTGACTCGCGCCGTTGAGCCGGAACCCGCCGTTGAACGCGGCGACCACGGTGCGCCTCTCGTCGGGAGTCAATGCTGTTGCAGCCGGCCAGCTTCCACCGGGATCCAGGAAGCCCGGATGCAGTTGACCACGTACCAGGGTGGGATCCAGCCACATCACCCCTACCAGGAAGGACGTGTGCTCGCGGTCCGGACGCAGGTGGGCGACCCGGACAGCGGGCTGGCCGTGCACCGTCGTCACGGTCTCCCACTGACCTTCACCGGGCAACGGCGCGATACCCGCCGGTGGACGCAGCGGGGCCGGAGCGGGTGAATGAGCCGCTCCGGCCCTGGCGTGCGGATCAGTTGGGGCTGCCGGCACCGCTGCGGCCCGCGGGATCCCCCCCACCGGCACGCCGCCGGTCGGCGGCCGGTTGCGTTCGTACCGCTGTTTCTCCAACCAGGTGATCAGCCCGTCGAAGCCGTGGTCACGGCCCCACTCAGCCAGCCGGGCCGCCACGCTGTCGGTACCGGGCGCTCGCAACGCGCCCGCCACCGAAACGCCCACCACGGATCCGAAGAGCACCATCGCGGCAAGAATGATGAGCAACAACCGCCGCCACCACCGACGACGGGGGGTGCCCGGCGCCTGAGCTGAGGTCCGCGGTGACGTTGCGACCATCACCCGCCAATCAGGCGGCGCGATGGGTGGAGCGGCGGCGGGTGGGCCGCCGTGGTCCGCGCCGGGAGGCCTCGACAACGCCGCTTTGACGGCGCCGCGGCTTCGCCGGCGCGAGAACCGGGGCGGAAGCCGCAGCACCCACAGGTGGCAGGACCAGGGGGGCCGGCGGGCCGGTGAGCGCGGCGATCTGTTCAGCGCCCGGACGCACCCGCACCATCACCGGCTTGATGCCGGCCAACCGGGTCAGCGTCCGCACCTCTCCGACCTGATCCGGTGTGGATAGCGTGACGACAACCCCCTCGGCGCCAGCCCGGGCGGTACGCCCGGAGCGGTGCAGGTATGCCTTGCACTCGGCAGGCGGATCCACATGCACTACCAGGCCGATCTCGTCGACGTGGATCCCGCGCGCTGCGATGTCGGTGGCCACCAGCACCCGCGCGCTGCCCTCGCTGAACGCTGCGAGATTGCGCGCCCGAGCATGCTGAGAAAGGTTCCCGTGCAGCTCCACCGCGGGAAGCCCGGCGACCGTCAACTGCTTGGCAAGCTTCTTCGCGGCATGTTTGGTGCGGGTGAACAGGAGGCTGCGGCGCTGGCCGGAGGCGAGCTCGCGGATCACCGACGGCTTGTCGGCGTGATCGACTGTGAACACATGGTGCGCCATTTCGGCCATCTGCGCCAACGGGGCGTCGACCGAATGCACCACCGGATTGGTCAGGTAACGGCGCACTAACACATCCACGGCGCTGTCCAGAGTCGCCGAGAACAACAGCCGCTGGGTGCCGGCCGGGGTGCGGTCGAGCAACCTGCGGACGGCAGGGAGGAAGCCCAGGTCGGCCATGTGGTCGGCCTCGTCCAGCACGGTGACCTCAACCTCGTCGAGCTGCACGTGGCCTTGACCGAGCAGGTCCTCCAAGCGACCGGGGCACGCGATGAGGACGTCGATCCCGCCGCGCAGTGCGGACACCTGCCGGCCCTGGCCGACACCGCCGTAGACGGTGGTGATCCGCTGCCCGAGCCCGGCGGCCAGCGGGGCGAAGGTGTCGGCAACCTGGTTGGCCAGTTCGCGGGTAGGCACAAGCACCAAAGCGCGCGGGCGCCCGGCGGTGCGGCGTAGCCCGGAGCGGGCCAGCGCGGTGATCGTCGGAATCGCGAAGGCAAGAGTCTTGCCGCTGCCGGTCCGGCCACGGCCGAGCACGTCGCGGCCGGCAAACGCGTCCGGCAGCGTCGCCGACTGGATCGGAAATGCTGTGGTAAGGCCTTGGCGGGTAAGAACGGTGAGCAGTTCCGCTCGCACGCCGAGCTCGCGGAAAGTGCATGGTTGCCCGGGGGCGGGATGGTTCGAAGGCACGCGGGGATGATCCTCTCCTGGAGAACTGGTGGCCGCTGATGCGTGGCCACCCCGCAGTCCCACGGAGAAGCTCCTGCGCCGCGAAGGCGCTCACAGTCGACCTCGGCTGCACCGACGTCGGTGGCAGCATCGCAAGGTCCATTATGCCCGATGATCGGCGCTGGAGTGCATCAGGGGTCGACATACCGTGCAGAAGACCCGACAAACCGGGTGAGAAGACAAGTCAGGTTTGCCGTCGCCCCACCGGGGGTATCAATCGAGCAACCCAGGACCGATCGACCAGCAAGGACGGTGTTGGAGATGACGGACACCCGACGACTTCCGAAGCCGGTCGCTAATGAATGGGACTGGCAGCTCCAGGGTTCCTGCCAGGGCCTGAACAGCAGCGTCTTTTTCCATCCGGACGGCGAACGAGGTTCAGCGCGATCTCGCCGCGCCGATCGGGCCAAGGCGATCTGCCTGCGCTGCCCGGTTCTCGAGCAGTGCCGCCGCCACGCGCTATCCGCCCGAGAACCGTACGGCGTCTGGGGAGGCTTGACCGAAGAGGAACGCCGAGAGCTCTGGACCAGCCAGCGCACGCTAATGGTGAGCTGACGGTTGCCGGGCGCCAGCCGTGCGACCATGAGCCCCGACAACGGAGGAGCCCATGGTGCACGTGGTGGTCATCGGCGCGGGGCTGGGCGGCCTGCGTACCGTCGAGTTCCTCCGCGCAGCGGGCTTCTCCGGCCGGATCAGCCTCGTCGGTGACGAGGCGCATGAACCCTACGACCGGCCCCCGCTGTCCAAACAGATCCTCGCCGGCATCTGGCCTGAGGAACGGGCCGCCCTGCACCGCGGTGAGCTGGCCGATCTCGGTGTCACAGTGCACCTGGGTCGATCAGCGATCGGCCTCGACGGCGATGTAGTAGAGCTCGACGACGGCGCCCAGCTTCGCTACGACACGCTCGTGGTGGCAACCGGGGTGCGGCCTCGACGACTACCCGGCCAACCCGATCACCCGGAGCTACACGTACTGCGCACGCTGGAGGACTGCCGGGCGCTGCGGGGTTCGATCTCCCGAGCGCGGTCGCTGTTGGTGGTCGGGGCTGGCTTCATCGGCGCTGAGGTCGCCGCCACCGCCCGGGTGGCCGGCCTCGAGGTGACCATGCTGGAGGCGCTGCCGGTGCCGTTCGCCCGAGTGCTCGGCGAGCAGATGGGCCGGCTGTGCGCCCGGTTGCAGACCGACAATGGGGTCACCGTGCGCTGCGGGGTGCCGCTGGTGGAGTTCGTCGACAACGGCGGCGGGGTAGCCGCCCTGTTGGCCGATGGGAACGTGGTGGCGGCCGACTGCGGCATCGTCGGAGTGGGCACCGTGATCGACTGCGGGTGGCTTGCCGGGCTCGGCGTATCGACCGAAGGCGGGTTGCTCTGCGACACCACCGGTCTGGTGGAGGGCACCGGCAACGTCTACGGGGTCGGTGATATCGCCGCCTGGCGACACCCCACCTACGGAGACCGGCCACGCATCGAGCACTGGACCTCTGCCACCGAACAGGCTGCCGTCGTCGCGCAGCACATCGCCGGTGCGGAGGTCACCCGGCTAGCTGACGCCGTGCCGTACTTCTGGTCCGACCAGTACGGGCTGACGCTGCAGCTGATCGGGCGCTGCGATCTGGCGACGTCTGTCGAGCTGCTGCACGATCACGGCATGATCAAAGGTACCGTCGCGGGCTACTTCGCCGATGGTGCGCTCGTCGCTGTGCTGGCCTTTCACGCGCCCCGGCTGCTCAACCGCTACCGCCGGCTGGTGGCCGCCGGTGCCAGTGAGCAAGAAGCGCGGTCAGCCGCAACCGAACTCGCTTCCCGATAGCCGCCGAGGCGATGAAGAGTCACCGGTAGGCGCTACGCCGGCGCCGGATCGTCTCGACGGTGACGACGTGGTTGGCGTCGTCGATTCGGTACAACACACGGTACGTCGCCCGCCGAGCCGACCAGATACCATCCAGCGGAGCGCGGAGCGGCTTGCCTGCTCTGTGCGGATCCTCCCGCAGTGCTCCGATGATCAATTCTAGAGCAGCGGCCGCGACCGCTTCTGGCAACTCTTTCCCGATAGCCCGCTTCGCCGGTCCGGACCACAGCACCGTATACGGTTCCGTCACGCGCTCTGCGACCGTCGAGCCTCAAAATCGGCTAGCACATCGTCGGTGCTGTACACCTCGCCGGTTGCCCGTGACGTCTCGGCCTCGCGCAGGTCGGAAACGGCTTGCGGATCGCTGAGCACTGCCAACGTCTCCTGCAGCGACTCCCATTCGGCCACCGACACCACCATCGCCGCTGGCGTGCCGTTGCGGGTGACGGTGATCTGGCCATGCTGCGACTCGACCTCGGACACCAGCGCCGACAGGTGCGCCTTCACCTCCGCCAATGGAAGGACCTTCATGGTCCGAATTATAGTCACAGATCTTGGGGAGGTCCACTACTCCGGTTCAGATCATGCCAGGGAACTCAAGACTGCTGGTACGAGGCTTCGACGTCGATGATGATGCGTAGGGTGCGACCCACGACGAAGACCCCGGCGAGCAATGACTGGTTCCAGATCATGCCGAACTGATCGCGGTTGAGTTGGGTGCTGGCAGGTGGAGGCCGGTGTAGAGGATCCGCGGAAAGCGGTCGACGTCCAGGAAGTCCGGAGAGCGCAGGTGTGCGTCGCGGTCGGGGTTGTCGGTCTCGATGCTGGCGGCGTCGATGACGACCTCGACCGAGCTGTCTTCCAGCGGGTCGGCCACGGTCAGGGTGCCGCTGAATCTGCGAAATCGGCCATGGATCTTCGCGAAGCCGAGGTGGACCGCCGTCGCCGCCACTGTGGAGTGGATGGGATCGTGTGCCAGATCCCGGGCGCAGGCGCTACGGTCGCGGCGACCTTGGCCGTTGACTATGCCGATGCGGGCTTGCGGATCATGCCCGCCGCCGCGGTGATCACCGTGTACGAGCCGGGACCCAGCCCGACCACGGTGAACTGACCGTCGTGGCGCACGGTGGTGCGGGCGGACTGCGCACCAGTGATCAGCTCAGCCGCGTGTTCGGCTGCGAGGGCTTGGATGCCCGATTGGGTGCGCAGCGGGACCTCCTCCAGGAAAAGCAATAGCACGAAGGCGATGAACATGACTCCGGCAGCGACGAGAAACACCTCATCCATCGCATTGGAGAAACCCACTAGGAACGGCCGGGTCAGGCGTGGGTCGATGTGCTGCAGGAACGAGGAGTCTTGCAGCACCCCACCGGCGTTGCCGGAACCGCAGGAACACCCACCGCCAACCGGCAATCCCCATGATCGACGCGGCCCCGGCGAAGGCACCACCCGCCAGCCGTCCGATGACGCTCGCCGCACCGAAACCGCCAGGAAATTACCCTGGTAGCGGGCCCGCTCGCGCGGCGGCACGAGGTCACCGATGATCGCGAAAGCCAGTGACATCAACCCACCGGCACCGAGCCCCTGCACGGCGCGAAAAATCGCCAACTGGTACATCGACGTGGAGAACGTGCACAACACCGACCCGACGATGAAGATCGAGATAGCGGTGAGAAAGAACGGCTTGCGCCCGTAGAGGTCGGATAGCTTCACTTACAGCGGGGTCGAAATCGTCGCGGTGATCAAGTAGGCGGTGGTCGCCCAGGCTTGCAGATTCAACCCGTGGAGGTCATCTGCGATGGTGCGGAATGGCCGTGGACACGATCGTCTGGTCCAGCGCGGCCAGCAGGACCCCCAGCATCAGGCCAAGCAGGATCGTCACAATCTGCCGGTGGGTGAAGCTCTCGGGCGCGGGACCCGGCGAGCTACGACGCCCGGCGTGCGCCAACCCTATTGGTTGCGGCATACAAGCAATTGTAGAGGGCATACATGCGCTGCCCGCAACCGAAAATCCGCTGCTCCGGGTTCGCTACCTCACGGGCTGCTGGGCGGGTAGTGACCTGGCATGGGTGGATCGATGGGCCAGGGTGGCTCAACGAGCGGTCAACTCGTGGGCTTGCACCGGGTCCCGTCCGCTGGCAGCTGAAGGTCGGTCAGGTAGCTGATCCCGGCGCGATCAACGCAGCTATTGCCCTGTAGGAAGGCGGTGTGTTGGGTGCCCTCGTAGGTCAGCAGGCGTGCGTTGAGGTCGTGGGCAAGGTTCACTCCGGCCTGGTAAGGCGTGGCCGGATCCTGGGTCGTGGAGATCACCATGACCGTCGGCAGCCCGGGGGTGTGCGGGTCGTGAGGTCCACCTGTGGGCGGCACGGGCCAGAATGCGCAGTTGTCGAGCGCTGGCGACGGTGGCTTGCCGGTGTCGAGGAACGGAGCAAGCTTCCGGTATTGGGCGTCGACATCGCGGGCCACGTTCGGGTCTTTGATGGGCGGGTTGTCGACGCATTGGACGGCCTGGAAGACATCCATCTCGGTCGAGTAGGAGCCGTCTTGGCCGCGCCCGTAGTAGATGTCGGCGAGCCGCATGAGGATGTTCCCCTGGCCGTGGGTGAGTTCGGCCAGACCGCGGTTCAGTGTTGGCCACAGGTCAGACAGGTACAGCGCCTGGACAGTGCCGATTGTGGCGTCGCTGTACGAAAGCTTGCGCCCGTCAGGCACGCCGATCGGTTTGTCGATAAGGGGCAGGACCAGGGCCTGGAATTTGCTCACAGCCTGGTTCTTGTCCTGGCCCAAAGCGCAGTCAGCACGACCAGCACACCACGCCGCGAATGCATCGAAGGCTTTCTGAAATCCCCGAGCCTGGTCGATGAGCTCGGAGATCTGATCCTGCTGTGGGTCAAGAGCACCGTCGAGAATCATCGCACGAACGTTCTTGGGGAACGCCTCAGCGTAGCTGGTTCCGATCCGGGTGCCGTAGGAGTAACCGAGATAGGTCAGCTTCTCA
>JBOHFC010000303.1:0-7482 GCA_050701375.1 Pseudonocardiaceae bacterium | reverse complement strand
CCCGTCGTGGCGTTACACACTGGGGTGGGTAACGCCACCTGAGTGGCGATGTGGGCTTTAGCTAACCATCATTTTGTTACTTACACTCGCGGTACGGGTGCACGTGGCGATCGTAGTGGTGACGGGTCGGGGCGTCGGCTGGTGCTGGATTCCTATGCGCGGCTGTCGCGCAACGTGTCGGGTGAGTTGGAGAAGGTAGAAGAGCAACACGCGGACAACCAGCGGGTGATCGAGCGGTTGGGTGGCGTGTTGGGGGTGGAGCTGACCGATGATGATCTGTCAGCGTGGAAGCCCAGCGTGCGGCGCCCGGATTGGGAGCGGTTGCTTGCGCGATTGGCGTCGGGGGAATCCGATGGTGCGGTGGTGTGGCATGTGGACCGGTTGCTGCGGTTGCCGCGGGATCTGGAACGGCTGTTGGAGTTCTCCGACCGGGGCCTGACGCTGGGGTGCGCGCATGGCCAATGGGATCTGGCTGATCCGAATGATCGGTTCATTTTGCGGGTGGAGGTAGCGCATGCGTGCCGCTCCTCGAATGACGCATCGCGGTGGATCCGGCGGCGGTTTGAGACCTTGCGGCGCAACGGGGTGGCCCACGCGGGCGGGCGCTCCTTCGGGTTCCCGAGCTCATAACCCCAGTGCCGACCCGTGGGATCGTCCATGAGGGCCACCCGCGAAATCTATCGGATCGTCACATCCCCACCCGAACCGCAGCTGTCAACCGCTTGACATCCATGGCATCAATGCCCAGCCCTTGCGTCCGGCGGCGTCAAGTTTCATTTGGTCAGAAGAGCTGCGCTGGCGGCCACGCGGGGTTCTGGAACTCGTCTTCGCCCACGGCCGCGGCCAGGCCGACGCGAATCCCTGCCGGTACGTCGGTGGTCGGGATGGGAACTTCGACGACGAAGTTGCGGTCCGGGTTGGACCGGATCTCTTCCATAACCGCCGTGAGCTCCGCGGCGGTGAGCGCCTTGCGGCCCTCGCCGCCGAACGCCTCGGTGACCTTGTCGTAGCGCCAGGCCGGGAGGCGGTTGTAGGGATAGATCCGGTCGAGCTGCTGAGCGGGGTAGTCGATCGGTGGGGTCCGGAAGACATTCGGGTTGACGATCTCCTGCTCGATGCCGTACAGCCCGTTGGCCAGCACGAACACCACGTTGTTCTGGCCGTGAGCGTGGTGGTCGGCGACCGCCTGGCAGGTCTCGTGAAAGGCGCCGTCGCCCACGACCACGATCACTCTGCGGTCGGGCTGAGCGACCTTCACGCCAGTGGCCGCAGCCACGGAGTACCCGATTGCCAGCCACGCCGCCTGGGCGACGAAGCCGTGCTCGGCCGTGATTCTGACCGACTGCGCACCGACCAGAGGGAAGCCAGCGTCGACCACCAGCGTGTCGTCCTCCGTCAGCCAGTCATTGAGGGTCGCGAAGAAGCTGTCGTAGGTCAGCGGCTGGTCCTGGTCCTGACCGGTACCGGCGGGTGGCGCGGTGGACAGACGCAGCGCCGGGGGCAGGCGAAGACCTTGGAGGAGCGGGAGGTTTGCGTCGCCGGGAAAGACAAGGGCGGCCTCCAGCTTCGCCATGTAGTCCGACAGGCCGATCAAGGGGAAGAACTGGGCTCCCGCCCAGACGCCATTGTGGGCGGCGAGCACGAGGTTCGAGTTGCGGATGTTCTGGTTGGCGGTGTCCTTGCCCGTGGTCCAGGCGCCGAGGCCGATCAGGCAGCCGTCCGCCCCCACCAGCGTCTGGATCTCCTGGCGGGTCATCGTCAAGCAGCCCTCGAACAGTGGATGCGACTCGGGCACCACCGACTTGCTGAGCGCGCTGGTGACGAAATGGACTTCCTGTCCCGGCTGGGCATGCCGGTTGACCGCGTCGAGGAGACCGAGGAACTGGTCCTCCAGCCCGAAGCGCTGCAGCTCGACTCCGGCCCAGAAAACAACTTTGGGCAGGCTCCGGACCATCTGCATGGTGGCGGCGATCGCCGGCGCCGTCTCACTCGATGTGACGATTGCGTTCGCGCCCGAGGTCAACTTTCCGACCGGCAGGATGCAGGGAGCCCTCCAAACGTCCTCGGTCACTTCTAGGTACACCGGCCTGTGCTCGGTGAGCAGGGCGGTCAGGGCCGAGTCGATCTGGTAGGGGGCCTGGCGGGCGTTGGTGATCCTCTCGGCGGCCACCGTCACCCCTTCGAACACCACGATGTCGGGCACCAAGTTGCCGGTCGTATGCGAGTAGAGGAGGCCGGCGTTCTTTTCGACGCTGTCCTCCTTGTTGGTCGGAGCGCCGTTGATGAGGACGACGGGCGCCAGTTCGGTGTACGAGCCGGCGACGGCGTTGAGGAGGCTGAACGCCCCCACACCGTAGGTGGCCGATACCGCGCTGATGCCGGCGAGCCGGGCGTGACCGTCGGCGGCGTAGCCGGCGCACAGTTCGTTGGCGTTGCCGGAGATCGCGATCGGCGAATCGGGATCGGCAAGGATGGTGTTCAACAAGGGGGCGGTGTAGTTGCCCGCCACGCCGAAGATCCGCTTCAGGCCCAGCTGCTCCAGGCGGGATTTCAGGTACTGAGCAACCGTGTAGTCCGTTGCCATGGGACTCAGCCCTCGCCCAAGTAGGTGAGCTTCACGGCGAAGGGCTTGCGCCGGCGCGGGGTCTGTGCGTCGGCCAGTTCAGCCTGCTGGTCGTCGGGGAAGTCAGGATCGACGTACTGGCGGATGAGGGCGGCAGAATGCTTGGCGTAGCTCGCCTTGGCCGCGTCGGAGGCCGAGACGCCATGCGTTTCCTGGTAGACAGTGGCGATGGGTCCAAGCCCGAATGCCCTCTCCAGCACCAGGTTGGTCGAGCGCAAAGAGCCCTCGACCCAGCCCTGGTAGTCGGAGTACGCCTCGTTGCACGTGTACAGGCCCTCCAGGGGCTCGGCCAGGTACGGGATCGTGTCCGCATCGTCGGCGTGTAGACCCCATTGGTGTACTCCGTAGCCGAACTGCTCACCGGGAGAAAGGCCGAAGACCGTCGAGCCCTCCCAGATGCGGGCACTGGTCAAGACCGGGCGCGGCACGTAGTTGGTGTTGAAGAGCCGTTGGAAGAAGGCGATGGCGGTATCGACGACGGCCTGTGAGGCCGGGAAGACCGTCTGCGGCGTCTGGCCGCTGTACTTCTGCTGCATCGGCGAGTCGAAACGCGGTCCATTCTCCTGGAGCGCACGCCAGAAGTTGATGTTCAGGTAGTCGCAGTAGATGGTCAGGGCGGCCGGCAGGCTGTACTTCCGTGCCGTGATCATTTGGAGCTTCGCCTGGATCTCGGGTGGAGCTGTCCGCCCCGCCTGCTGCAGCCAGTTCTGGTACTCCAGCGCCGCGGTGTTGGCCTCGCCGATGGCGTAGAACGGGTACACCGAACCCAGCGGAAGGTCTGCGAAGTTGGGGCCATACTGGACGTCCGAATGCCCGGACACGTTGTTACCCCACCACGCGCTGTCGAAGTACAGGTTGATCTTTGCCAGCGGCTGGTTGGTGGTGGTCTGGAGGGCACCCCACAGCCGTTCCGCGGTGGTCTCGTCCAGGATGTTCAGGGCGTTCGACCTCGTGAAGAGGTCTTGCAGCGCCAGCCTGGGCAACGCCAGGATCACCTTCTTGGCGGTCATGCTGCCGCGGGTTCGCTGCCCGGTGCCGTCTGTCGTGGTGTAGGTGATCGAGTAGCCGTTGGCGGTCTTGGCGTCGATGCTCTCGACCTGGGTGTTCAGGAAGATCCGGCTGGCTCCGATCTCCTCAACCAAGCGGTTCGGCAGTGTGCTGTAGCCGTCCTGGAGCGTCTTGAACTGCGGGTCGGCGGGGAAGTCCTCGAGCAACTGGTACGCCTCGCCCGCGTTCATCGTCGACAGGAAGGTACCGTTGAACCCGGACGTGTTGTGCAGCAACGTGATGCACTCGGTGGAGTACCCCATGGCCGCGAATAGGTTCCAGAGCGTCCAGTCCTTCAGCAGCACACCGTTCCACTGGCACTCCAGGCGGAACTTCTGCCAGAACTCGGGAGGGCGCTCCTTCGGCCGGTCGCTGAAGTGGGGGTTGACCGAGAGAACGCGGTTGAAGACCGTGTTGACGATGCTGGATGGGCTCAGGCCCTGCTCGGCGGGGGCCAGGTTGTAGAGCCCGTCCCACATCGCCCAGTTGTTGGCGGCGGCGTCGGCGTTGGTGAAGCTGTGGCCTCGGAAGTAGAGGCGATTGTTGCCGTTCGGTCCCATCGGGAAGGGCACGATGTCCTTGTCGAGCCCGAGCAGTAGGAGCAGGGCCATCAGGTTGTCCATCAGGTCGAGGGTGAAGCGCATGCCACCCTCCTCTTCCTTGACGGTTTCCTCCTCCGGGCCGCCGTCGAAGTGGATGAGGTCGGAGTCGAGCCGCCCGCCGGTACGGTCCGACCGTTCGAAGATCGCGATGCGTGCATCCGGATCCTGTCCGAGGACCCGCCAGGTCGCGTATAGGCCCGACATGCCGGCACCGACCACCAACGTGTCGAGGGATTCGGGTAGGGCCTTCTCGTTACCCAGCGCAGCAGACGTCAGGTGAGCGATGGCTAGACCTCCTCGATGTGAAGTTCAACGGAGTCTGGGCGCCGCCGGTGAGGTACGAAAACCTATCGCGCACGAACGATTCCCAGGACCAGCACAGCAACCGTCCGCTGCTGCGGACTAGGGCGATTCTGCTCTCGGCGGCAACGCCAAGCAATAGTGCACGTCCGACCGGCATGACGTTGCGTCAGATCCTTCGACTGCTCCAGGAATGTCCGCCTACAACAACCGACGTTGTCGCAGAAGAACCGGCGCATCGACAACCGCAGCAGCACCGGACGGCCTGAGACCGGCGCATCGCCGTGCCCGGTCCGGGCCCAGGTCGTCGAAGAACCGGCGCAGGGTCGCAGCGGTCAGGGCCTCGGCATAGTTGATCTATCGTTTATGTGAGCAGGTCAGCGGCTTGGATGGGTGGCGGCTGGTGTGTCGGCAGGCGGTGGCGATGTTGGTGTGTCCAGCTCTTGGCCGATGGGGCAGGGAGCGGCCCATCGCGCCCAGCGGCTGGGCTCCTCGATCGCCCACTGGGACAGATCGAGATAGAGCGCCCGTACCGGGGTCAGGCATTGGCGGTAACCGACTGCCCGACCATAACCATGGCCTTCTCACCGGTGACTGAGGTGATCACCTGAGGTTTGGTTCGTTGGCGCCGCGGCGAGACCCACGAGGGCCACACGTCACCGATGTACCGGCTCACTGGCTCACCGCATGGCGCATTGCACCGGGGATTCCGTAGGTTCGCCGAGGAGCTACGCGGGACAGGGCGACAGGTGGTGGGAGGCGATGGAGTCAGTTGAGGCTGAGCTGAAGGCGCTCGCACGCAACCCAGAGCGTATCCACGCGGCACTGTCCCGGTGGGCGGTGGGCGAACGCTCGATTTATTCCGATCGCTATTTCGACTACCCGGATCGTGGCTGGACCCGCCAGGGCAATGAGCTGCGGGTGCGGACCGTCACAGACGAACACGGCCGTACCCGCGCATTGCTCACCTTCAAGGAGCCAGTTGTGGACGAAGCGAGCGGATCGAAACCTGAGCAGGAGACGGCTGTCGAGGACGCCGACGTCCTGGTTACCGTGCTCACCGCACTCGGCGTCGAGCAAATCATCACCTTCGAGAAGCGATGTGTGAACTACCGATTCACCGCCCAGGGCCGTGACCTGCTTGCCACCGTGGTCACTGTCCCAGAGTTAGCGGGGCAGACGTTCATCGAACTGGAGACCGTCACCGATCCAGGCGACGTGGGCGCCGCTCTAGACGTAGTGCGGTCCGTGCTGCGCGAGTTGGGGATCGAGGACAGCGACCTCACCACCCAGGCCTACACCGATGCGGTCGCGACCCGGAGAGGCCTCGCCCAGTAACTTCGCGTATCAAGATCTACGCCCGGTCCCGGCATCGATCTCAACAACATCCCCGATTTGCGCTTCTGGCCACCACTTGTCCGCCTTGCACCGTGCAGGGCCAACCCCGGCGTCGACACATCGCAGGCTCTGCGGGCCATCATCGCGGACCTGCCGGGATCAACCGATCACGCAGAACCGGCAGGCGACCGGTGACGCAGCCGGTGATCCAACTCCCACAACGCGGTCCGGTTGGAATCCCACCGAACCGCCTTGCACGCCTCATCGAAACCGAACCAGCCGTACTCGGTGTGCTCATCCGACAGACGAAGCTCCGCACCCTCGACGCCGGCGCCGAAGGCGTACTCCGGGATCACCAGCACCTCCGGACCCCAGGTGAAGTCACCCGTTACCGCCACGACCGGCACCGTCGCCCGGGCATCCAACGCCACGAACTCAGCACCATCGCCCACACCGGCCTCCTCGCAGGCCTCCCTGCGCGCCGCCTGAAGGGGGACTCACCGGCCTCGCCACCACCGGCCACCCCCTGCCAGTAACCCGCACCTGCCGCCGCAACAACGCATACACGAAGCCATCCCCGTCACGCCGAAACGGCAAGACCAGAACCTGGAACGCTGCACGACCGGTGTCGATTTCAGTCATCTTCCCACCGTAGGTCTCACGCAGCCGCCGGACACAGACCAGCGGCTCATCCCTGCTCCCGGCGAGACTGCCGCGCAGCACCAGTCCACTGTGGAATTAGCCGCACACAGCGGCTTTTCCGTATCCACGCTGGCATTTCGCAAGGCCGCAGCGCCGCGCTCACGGCGCGAGTCGGATCAAATGACCGAAATGATGACTGAGCGATGCCAGCGTTCGATGTCCCCAGTGGGTCGCATGGCCATCCTTTGGTCGACTGTTGGACAGGTGGTGTTCACCCGTGGGTCGCGCCCGCCTCCGCCCTACCGGCTCGCACAGCGCCGAGCTCACCCCCGCGACGTTCGCGGACGTCCACGCGGCGGACCCGACCGCGCCGGATGGAACGTACACGCTGCTCAACGGCGGCAAAGGCCTGACGCTGTACTGCTTCGACATGGCCGGGACGCCCCGCGAATACGTCACTCTGGTCAATACCGGAACGGGCACCAACTTCTCGCAGTACACTGCGGGTGGCGCCTCGCCGGGGACCGACGTCCGGACGACGTTCAGCAAGCTTCGGATCTATCCGGCGACGCTGACCGTCGACATCGGAGACCTCACCTTCGCGACGTCCACCGGTTCGTTGGACCACGCTGGAAGCGGAACGCAGGTCACCTCCATGCCGTACGGGGTCGCCATGTCGTGCACGAGCAATCCCGACGGTCTGGGGAACATCGATCTGCGCGGCACATCCTTCACCGTCGCCGACACCTTCGACGTCGGTGGGGCCGGAGCCAGCGGATCGGCCACTCCCAGCTCGGGCAACAAGGTGATCGATCTGACCGGCGGAGGATTCTGCGGGTGGATCACCCCGGATCCGCCGATGTTCAACCCGTTCAACCCGCAGCCCGGCAACTTCGCCCTCAACCTCGCCGACAACGCCGTGGCCACCAG
>JBOHFC010000302.1:0-8147 GCA_050701375.1 Pseudonocardiaceae bacterium | reverse complement strand
CCCCCGCACCCTACGACAGAACTCGCTGCCCAGGTCAGCGACCTGCTACAACGCTGGAACCAGAAACGACCCACCAAGCCCACCATCACCGCCCACCCCATCAACACACCCGACATCCCGCTCCCGTCCACACGCCACATCGTCCGGCCACACACCCGGCTGACCATCACCTGGCGACCAAAACCCCAGCGTTCGGCGGACCCTGCGACGACCCGGACAAGGACGTAGCGTCCCGCCCCGGCTATCGGCGAGGAGGTCGGTACCGTCGAGTTCACGACAGCGATCGCCCTCGGCTGTGGGCGCATCGCGGGCCGGGGGTCAATCCGGGGTCAGCCTCCAGCCATCGGCAGGAGATCGGAGTGGCGGATCGTCGGGCTGGCTGTGGCGGCGGCCGCGACGAGCAGCAGGCCGCTGCCCAGTACGGCGCAGGTCGCTGGTCCGCCGAGCCAGGACAGCAGGTACCCGGCCAGTAGCGAGCCCAGCGGCGCGGTGCTGCCGCTGATCAGCAGGTTGACGCTGTAGACCCGGCCGAGCAGGTGACGGGGAATCAGGCGGGCTCGGCGGGTCTGCGCGACGACCGCCAACACCGGGCCGATCACCGCGATGCCGGCGACGATCGGAGCCAGCAGCACCGCCGAGGACGTCAGGGCCAGCAGCCCTGTCAGTGCCCCCCATATCCAGATCCCCGCGATGTTCAACCACCCCGCAGGGATGGTCCGGACCAGCCGGGGCGCCAGCATCGCCCCGAGCAGCCCGCCGACTCCGCTGATCCCGAGGATGATCCCGATCACACCGGGTGGGGCGCCGAGGTGACGGGCCAGCACGATCAGTGCCAGCGGGAAGCCGGCGGCCACCACCGTGATCGCCGCTGAGAACAGTGACAGCACCCGCAGCAGCGGGTCGGCCCAGACGAACCGCAACCCGTCGGCGACCTGCCGGTGCAGCCGCTGGTGGGGTGCCTGCGGCGGGTCGTGCAGCGGCGTGCGGATGAGCATCAGGGTGAGCAGCGAGACCAGGTAGGAGGCGGCGTCGAAGACGAACGGCAATACCCGGGAGATCCCGAACAACGCCCCGCCCAGCGGGGGACCCGCCACCGTCGCGCCCTGGATTCTGGCCTGATTGTGGGCCACCGCGACGGGCAGCGCGGCGTCGTCGACCACGTGCGGCAGCGCGGCGCGCTCGGCCAGCATGAAGACCATCGACAGCACGGCGTGCAGGAACGCGGTGACCACCAGTTGGAGATAGCTGATCCCCGCCAGCACACCGACGACGGGGATCGACGCGATGACCAGCAACCGGCCGAGATCGCAGCCGATCATGACCGTCTTGCGGTTCCACCGGTCCACCAGGGCACCCGCCGGGAGCTGGCACAACAGGACCGGCAGGCCGGCGACGAATCCGACCAGTCCGGCTCGGGCCGGCGACTGGGTCAGCTCCAGCACCAGCAGCGGGAACGCCAGCGCCGAGGCCCGCGAGCCGAGCACCGAGACCGTCTGGCCGGACCACAGCAGCAGGAAGTCCCGGTTACCCCACAGCGGGCCCGCCCGCCGCCACCGGCGCCCGGTTGGCGCGGTGAGCAACGGGGCGGGCATCGGAGCGGTCAGTGCTGTGGTGCGCGCTGGGCCAGCTGCTGGTGTAGCTGGTCGACCTCGGCGCGAAGCTCACCGACCTGGCGGTGCAGCGCCTGGATCGCGACCAGCAGCACACCGTGGGCATCCACCACCGGGATGGTGGTCTCGTCCTGCCCCAGCTCGAAGGCCGCATGCCAGTCCTGGGCCATCGGCCCCAGGTGACGGACACCCGCCGGCTCCCACCGGTAGCGCCAGGTGGACACCGGCAACGCGGTGAGCCTGGTCAGCACCTCAAAACCGTTGACCGGACCGGCGTTGATCGATTCGGGGTCGGCCGGTTCGATCGGGGTCGCGCTGGTCACCGACTCCAGTCCACCGCAACAATGTCGCACTTGACCCGGCGGTCGCTGGTGAGGTGTCCGAGGTCGTATTCGACGACACCGATGAGACCGCTTGAGATGTCCTCACAGCGGCCGGTGTCGGCCATCAGTACGGTGAGCTCCTCGCGGTGGTCGTGCACCCGCTGGTCGAGGGTTTCACGCGTAGGCGTGGTGGGCATGCTGGATCAGTCCTTCCATCAGGGCAATCTTGGAGTTCCGGCAGTAGCTGGTTTCGGTGACGTCCAACCGTCCGCTTTCGAAGTACTTGTTCGCGGCTTGACCTCCCCTGCAGTAGGCGAAATGGTCACAAGTAGTCCGGCAGGCCGCGACACCGGCCAGCGCCTCGGCGACCCACGGCACCTCGCCAGCACGCGCCAGCAGTTCCCGCAGCGGCGTTTCAGTGACGTTTCCGACGGTGAACGGGCCGAGCCGGGGAGAGGAGAACCCGGCCAGGTCGGGGCTGACCGGCACGACCTGGCCGTCCCAGGTGATCATCGGCATCGGGTTCAGCGGCCGGTCCGCCCGGGTGGCACTGCGCCCCGCCAGGGCGTCGCGGACATAGCCGAAGGCGTGCGCGAACTCCCGGATCGGCAGCCGCCGATCGGCCGCCCAGCGTTGCGCGAGCGCGGCCCAGAACTCGGCTACCTGTGCTCCCGCGCCTGCGACGTCGCGGTGCACGCCTTTGCGTTCTTCGATGTTGACACCCAAGCTGGCGGCACCCAGCTCGGCGAACCAGTCATACAGCGCGACCGCGCGATCCGGGGTGGGGTCGGCCACCACGGCGATCGCCCCGAACGGGATCTTGTGCCGGCGCAGTAACTCGATCCCGCGCAGGGTGCGGACGGTACTGTCGCGCCCGCCTCGATCCGCCCGTGCGGCGTTATCCGGAGCCGGGCCATCGATGCTCACCGCCACCTGGACCGGGGTGGTCGCGAACAGCTCGCACCAGTGGTCATTGATCAACGTGGCGTTGGTCTGCACGCTGTGGCGCACCGGATGGCCTCGACCCGGCGCGAACCGTCCGATCAGTGTCGTGAACTGCGCCAGCCCGGTGGCCAGCGGTTCACCACCGTGCCACAGCACGCCAACGGAATGGTCCTGGGACCACACCGCCACGGCCTCGGCGACCTCATCGGCCACCTCGACCGGCATCACGCATGCTTTGGCCCGATCCGGAAGATAACAATATGTGCAATCGAGGTTGCATAGCGTAGTTGGTTGCATCAACACCAACGGCGCGGTAGCAGCTAAATGCACCCCGAAACCCCCAGGTCTCGCCATTGCACCTCTCCCGTGCGGAACCGTATCGGGACACAACTCATTACCTCAACCTCCACTCCCCCAGTTCGACCCCATCAGGCGACGCCAGGCATTGACCCGGTGGCACCACGTAATCAGATTGCGTGAATCATTACGGGCGTTTCGCTCGAATTGCGGGATTCGGCCCGTTACGACGACGTGCCCAACTTCCGTGCTTCGCTACCACGGCGTCCTGGGCGTCGTGAACTCGACACGACGGACCTTTATCCCCGGCGCGGAGGTCGGTACCGTCGAGTTCACGACAGCGACAGCCCTCGGCGGCGGGCGTACCCGAGCGCGGCGGCGGCGGGCGCACCCGCAGGACGGGGGTCCGGAGATAGCACGGGTACCCTCGCGGACCATGCAGTACGCCGCGGCGGTGCCGGAGATCAGCGAGGACCCGGGGTTGTCATCCCGGAGCTGGTCCCGGGCGATCGGTGATCTGCGCGCCGGCTGGAAGCAACGTCAGCTGTGGGGGCATCTGGGCTGGCAGGACATCAAACAGGGCTACCGGCGTTCGGTGATCGGACCGTTGTGGATCACGATCAGCCTCGGAGTCCAAGCGCTGGGCATGGGACTGCTCTATGCGGCCCTGTTCGGTCAACCGATCGCCTTCTTCCTGCCCTACCTCGCCGTCGGGCTGATCATCTGGCAGTTCATGGCGAGCTGCATCAACGAGGGCGCCGAGGTCTTCATCCGCAACGAGGGTCTGATCAAGCACCTGCCCGCGCCGCTGAGTGTGCACGTCTTCCGGCTGGTGTGGCGGCAACTGCTGTTCTTCGGGCACAACGTACTGGTCTGGGCGGCGCTGGTGCTGATCTTCCGGACGCACCTGGGGTGGGGCAGCCTGCTGGCGTTGCCGGCGCTGGCGGTGATCGTGCTCAACGGGGCGTGGGTGGCGGTCCTGATCGGGATCATCGCGACCCGCTACCGCGACATCCCCCCGGTGACCAGCAGCGTCGTCACCCTGATGTTCTTCATGACGCCGATCGTCTGGAATTACCAGGACCTGCTCAGCAAGGGTGGCCCGGGCGCGCAGCGAGCCCACCTGGCCGAGCTCAACCCGTTCCTGCACTTCGTCGAGATCCTGCGGCGGCCGATGATCGGAGAGTCCTTCGAACTCCGGAACTGGGTGGTGTGCCTGGCCATCACTGTGGGGGGGTGGGCAGCGGCGCTGCTGATCCTGCGCAACTACCGGGCCCTAGTTTCCTACTGGGTGTGATCAGGACTGGGTGTTAAGAGATAATGGTCTCCATCGATGTGCGCGGTGCCTGCGTCAATTTCCCGATCTTCGACGCGAAGACCCGGTCGTTGAAGAAGGCGCTGCTGGGCACGGTCGGACGGGCCGGCGGCAAGATCGGGATGGACGCCAAGGTGCCGGTGATCGAGGCGCTGCGAGACATCACCCTGTCGCTGCGGCACGGCGACCGGGTCGGTCTGATCGGGCACAACGGGGCGGGCAAGTCCACCCTGTTGCGGCTACTGTCCGGGATCTACGAACCGACCATGGGCGTCTCGCGGATCGTCGGGAAGGTCGCCCCGGTTTTCGACCTCGGCGTGGGCATGGACCCGGAGATCTCCGGCTACGAGAACATCGTCATCCGGGGGCTGTTCCTGGGGATGACCCGCAAGCAGATGGAGGCCCGCACCGAGGAGATCGCCGAGTTCACCGAACTGGGCGACTACCTGTCGATGCCGCTGCGCACCTACTCTACCGGTATGCGCGTGCGGCTCGCGCTGGGCGTGGTCACCAGCATCGACCCGGAGATCCTGCTGCTCGACGAGGGCATCGGTGCGGTGGACGCGGCGTTTCTGGAGAAGGCCCGCGAGCGGCTGACCGCGCTGGTCGGGCGATCCGGGATCCTGGTGTTCGCATCGCACTCCGACGAGTTCCTCATCGAGCTGTGCACCTCCGGCTTGTGGCTCGACCACGGACAGATCCGGGAGCACGGCGACCTGCGCGAGGTGCTGTCGCACTACAAGGGCAAAGACCCGTTCGAAAACCTCAGCCAAGAAGCTCTCAACCGCGTCACCGGGGCAACCCGATGACCCCTGCCGACGCATTCAGCGGGCTCAGCGGGGTTACCAGGCCAGGTTTTACCCCGCTCAGCCCGCTGAAAGCGGTTGCCGGCTCGGAGGTCATCGGGTGACAAGGGTGGTGGTGGTGGTGGTGACCCGGCACCGGCGGGAACTGCTGGCCAAGTCGCTTGCGGTGATCAGCGCGCAAACCCGAGCGCCCGACCATCTGGTGGTGGTGGACAACGGGCCGGACGATCCCGCTGAGGAAGTCGTCGCGGACTGCCCGATCCCGGCCACCTACCTGCCCTCGCTGCGCAACCTGGGCGGTGCGGGCGGGTTCGCGCTGGGGATCCTGCACGCCCTGGCCCTGGGCGCGGACTGGGTGTGGCTGGCCGACGATGACGGCTGCCCGGCCGACGTCCGGGTCCTGCAGACGCTGCTGGAGGAGGCCAACCGCCGGGATCTCGCGGTGATCTCCCCGGTGGTGGTCAACATCGATGACCCGGAGCGGCTGGCGTTCCCGCTGCGCCGGGGACTGACCTGGAAGCGCCGCCGCAGCGAGCTGGGTACCGACTTCCTGCCCGGCATCGCGAGCTTCTTCAACGGCGCGCTATTCAGCGCCACTGCCCTGGACGTCGTCGGCGTCCCGGACTACCGGCTGTTCGTCCGGGGCGACGAAGTGGAGATCCACCGCCGGGTGGTGCGGTCCGGGTTGCGCTTCGGCACGACATTGCGGGCCTCCTACGCCCACCCTGACGGCTCGGCGGAGTTCAAGCCGATGCTGCGCGGGCACTTCCACGCCCAGGACCCCGCCGACGAGATCAAGCGCTACTACACCTACCGCAACCGTGGTTACCTGCTGTCCCAGCCCGGTATGCGACGGATCGGAATGCTCGAGGTGTTCCGATTCGGGCTGTACTTCCTGGGCACCAAACGTGACCCGCGGGCTTTCCGGCAGTGGCTCAAGCTGCTCCGGCAAGGACGTGCGGAGCGCTTCTACCGGCACTGAGGCCTTGTCACGGCGCTGGGCGCGGGAGGCCCCGGGCGTAACGTTCTGGTCAATGTATGGGACAGGCGGTATGCGGTTAGTGCCGTTGGGCTAGCCTCCTCGCGTGCTGACATCCGGGCACATCGAGATCTCGCGCCGCCGCCCGAACACCGGCGACGACGCTACCGAGGCGACCCCCGACGGTGGCAACAAGGGCAAACGCGGCATCCGGCTACTCCGGTTCGCCGCCGCGTTGTTCGGCCTACTCGGTGCCCTGCTCGCCGTGGCGGTACCGCTGCTGCCGGTGATCCAGGACACCGCCGTGATCAGCTGGCCACGTTCGGGGGACCTCGCGCCGGTCAACGCGCCGCTGGTCACCTACCAGCCACAGAACATGACCGCCACGATCCCGTGCGCGGCAGCCGTCTCCCTGGACGCGCGATCGCCGCAGCCGGCGTCGCTGCTGGCCACCACTCCACCCGGATCGACCGAGGGTGCCGCGGTGGGAATGGTGCTGCAGGTCGACGCCGGGAAGTTGACCCTGATCAGCCGTGGGCAGGCGCTGGGCAACATCCTGCTCAGCGCCATCCCGCCGGCCCCACGACAATGCATGATCCAGATCTCCTCGGACGCCAGGGGCACCACGGCGTCGGCCGGCCCCACCCAGTTCGTCAAGGTCAACCAGGACGTCCGCCCGCAGGTGACCGGCATCTACTCGGCCCTGGTCGAGCAGCGGGATCCGGTGCGTGGGCTGGCGGTGCGGATCACCGCGGACACCCGGTTCCAGTCCGTCCCGCATCCGATCAAGCTCGATGCCATCGCGGCTGCCGTGCTGGCCGTGCTGATCAGCCTGATCCTGATGCATCGGCTGGATGCGCGGATCGGTCGCCGGGCTCCCCGGGTACTGCCGTCGGGCTGGTGGCGCCCCACCGGCCGGGACGCGACGGTGCTCGCGGTGCTCGCCGTGTGGGTGGTCATCGGCGGGATCACCTCGGACGACGGCTACATCCTGACGATGATCCGCACCCGCGCGGAGATGGGCTACCTCGGCAACTACGACCGATGGTTCAACGCCCCCGAGGCGCCGTTCAGCTGGCCCTACGAGTTGTATGCGATGTGGTCCCAGATCAGCACGGTGCCGCCGTGGCTGCGACTGCCGTCCTTCGCGATGGGCGGCGTCAGCTGGATCCTGATCAGCCGTGAGGTGATGCCACGGCTGGGTCGGGAGGTCCGCCGAAGTGCCGCCGCCGGATGGGCCGCCGCCGCGGTGTTCCTGGCCTTCTGGTTGCCCTACAACAACGGGCTGCGGCTGGAGCCGGTGGTTGCCATCGGCTCGCTGCTCGCGCTGTGCGGGGTGGAGCGTGCGGTGGCCACCCGTCGGGTGCTGCCGCTGGCGCTGGCGCTGATCGCCGCGGCGTTCACCGTCGCCGCGACTCCGACCGGTTTCATCGCCGTCGCACCGTTCCTGGTGTCGCTGCGGCCGCTGGTGCGCCTGGTGCGCCAACACATCGCGGTCTCCGGTCGGGCGGCGGTGCTCGGGCCCATCCTCGGTGCCGGGCTGCTGGTGCTCGTGGTGTGTTTCGCCGACCAGACGCTGGCCGGGGTGCTGGAGGCGTCCCGGATACGCACCGAGATCGGCCCCAACCTGTCCTGGTTCCAGGAGCCGATGCGCTACGAGGAGCTGTTCAGCAACCTGCCCGACGGTGCCTTGGCCCGTCGCTTCCCGGTTCTGTTATTGCTGCTGTGCCTGGGCACCACCGGGGTGGTGCTGTTGCGCCGGGGCCGCATCCCGGGTGCCGGCCTCGGTCCGAGCCGCCGGCTGATCGGCACCGCGGGGACCTCGCTGGTGCTGCTGGCGCTGACCCCGACGAAGTGGACGCACCACTTCGG
>JBOHFC010000301.1:0-2005 GCA_050701375.1 Pseudonocardiaceae bacterium | reverse complement strand
GAGTATGGCTGTTGACGCGTGCGACCTGAGCGGGTCCATTGTTGATAGAAGTTCGCCGGCTTACGTTTTAGCTATTACCTTGAAAGCGCTCATTCTGGCTCAGCTCGGTTCCATTGACGAATGCAGGGCGGCTTTGGGTGAGTCTGGAGAATCATTCGCCCGACTTGACCGCGCGGGCAAGACTGACTCTGTCTTTGGCTTCTCGGAACGCCGCTGGCGCTTCTATCGGGCACGGACTCTTGCTGAGCTTGGCGAGTTCGACGAAGCCTGGGAAGCGCAAGACCGGGCGTTGGAGCTATATACGACCGATGTCGTGGGTGATCCCACCATAATTCGACTGGATCGCGCTCTTTGCCTGGTTCGAAGGAATGATATCGACGCGGGATGCGAGTTGGCCGCCGACGTCTTGTCAAGCCTGCCCCTCGAACACCGTGCTTCGATATTTCTCGAATGCGGCAAAAAGATCCTCTCTGCCATACCCGGGAAATATTCCAACCGCAGATCGGTCAGTCATTATCGAGCAGCAATAGTCGAGTCTTGTCAAGCCATTGGCGTGATGTGACGCGTCTAGTTTTTTGCTAGATACCGCTCAAGGTTCTCAACCTTCGTGGTGAGACCGTTGGTGATGCCTGCCCTGATATCGGCCTTCAGTACAACGCTGACTCGAGTAGTTTTCTGCGCCACAACTTCCACCGCTTCCTTAACAACGGCCATTACTTCGTCCCATTCACCCTCAATGCTGGTAAACATTGCGTCGGTGCGGTTGGGTAGGCCGCTTGCCCGAACAACTCGCACCGCATCGGCTACCAGTTCTCCGACATCTTCACCAACGCCAAGCGGGGTAATGGAGAATGCGACAATCATGACCGGCACCTTTCTGTCACAGTGACTTCCCTAACACCACTGAACCCCTAGGCATGCCCCCGAACTAGTGCAGTTTCTCATTATTGATTTTCCACTTGATGGAGGGTGACCCGTCCGCGGGTGGGCCAGTGCGCCACCAATAGTGGATCTACCGTAATGGGCCGGGTCGCGGCCTTCCCAGTGGCCGGACCAGCCGGTGTCACGGGATACGGCGGATCCGCATATGCCCCAGCGGCCTACCCGGACGGCCGGCGTGATGATCAGATGGCTGACGTGTTCCGTTCCAGTGGGCAGGCGGCCCTGCCGCCAGTGGTGGAGGGTTTGCTGACCGACGTCGTCGCCGACGGGTTCAGCGTGTACTGCTGCGGTGACCGCACCGCACCGCGTGCTCTGGTCGCGTCGTATGACTGGGGTCACTGCATCGATGTGGTCACCATACGGAACTTCGACACCATCATCGCCGCCCGAGTGCCGAAAAGCGAGGGTGTGGACCTCTTCGCTCCCGAGGTCGTGGTCTGGGCCTACGAGGGGCCGCCACTGCAGGTCCTGCGGGCGTTGCTGCACCACCTGGTGCACCCGGCACACCCCGACGCGCCGACCACGGAATGCCCGGCTCCGGTGAGCCTGCACGTTCCCCGCGCTGAGCAACGACCGATGACGATCCGGCTCCCGTCATCGGACCAGGCCGGCATGAGAGCCGCTCGCCTCGGTCGGACCGTGATCGTGTGACGCCAGGAACCGGCAGGGGCCTTTCTGTGGACCAGACCAGCTACCGGATCATCTGCGAGGCACTGCGCGGAGTTCTGCGCCAAGCTGTGCGGGCCGGGCCCGACGCTGTCGAGGGAATCGGCTCGATTCGGTGCCAGGCAAGCGCGGTGTTGTACACACTGCTGCTTGATCATCCGATCGATCGGCGGGGCCGCTGCCGATCCTGCCGACGACCCGGCGCCATGGTCGGGCTTCGACGCCGACCCTGCCGGATTCACATCCGGGCACGCTACTGGCTGCTGGGCCGACCCGATCAAGCCCTGCTGCTCTCGCATCTCGCTCACGAACTCGCCAGGAACGCCGCACCCGCGCCGGACAGGTCTCCCGACAGATCCAACCCAACCATGGCCGCCGGGATCGATCCCGGCGACAC
>JBOHFC010000300.1:0-8074 GCA_050701375.1 Pseudonocardiaceae bacterium | reverse complement strand
GGGCCGTTCCTCTCGAACGGCCCCGCCCCGTTTGCGGGTGCCTGCGCTGCACGCGTCCAGCGCCGGACGGGGGATCTCCCGGAGCGCGCGGTGCACGACGTAAGTGCACCGGGCGGCGGGATCCGGCGGTCATCGGACCAACGTTGACGGCGGCGGTCGGTCAGGCAACGACGGTGCCACCGGCGCGGCACTCCACTCGGTGGGGAGCGGTGTGGGTCCAGGCTGTGAAGTTGTGCTCGGTGCGGCTACGCCGCACCGAGTTGTGGCGCTCCCACCGGCGGCACGCGGGGCGAACAGCGCCGCCGGTGGGAGAGCTTGGTGTGGCCGGTAATCCTTCGACATCTCGGTCGGGGGCACGGACGTTCGCCGGATCACCGGCCACATGGCGGATGCTCAGCCCTCGTGGGTGGGGGGAGACCCACGGATCACGGCGAGACCGCCAGCTCTATGGAATTGAGGTAACAGTGATCAGCGCGCGACGGCCGGGCCGACGGAACGTAGCGACTTAGGGTGACGAATCTGCGACACGGCCAACCGCGCCCCAGATATGCGTGCGCTAGATCCAGATCCAGATACGGAAGGGACTGAACCCGACGAAACGGTTCCGACCCCACTCTCGGCGTGGACGAGGTGCTCGTTGGCCGCCCGCCACACGCTGCACAGCGCTGCACGGGGCCGCCAACGGCTTGAGCACTCCGGACAACGACCTCGAGGATCCGGCGCATGACTGGCCAGCAGGGCACGCCAACCATGGGTCAGCCGGGGCAGCTCACTGCGTGCCAACGACAGCAGCGAGCCGTTATCAGCGCTGCTTGCCAGCTCATCGAGCATGTCGAGCCGCTCCCACACCGCCTGCCGCAGCATTTGACCCAGAACCTGGTCCACCTCGCCGCCCTCCTGCCGTCCAGCTCCGAACCAACCTGCCCGGTACCGGGAATGCCCTCGACGTCACTCGACATCAGGGGTCTCCCCGGGGTCTGGTTGCGCCAGCTCAACGTACAAAGCGCGAGGCCGGATAAAACCCGCCATGGGCTGCGCTGCGCTGATCGGCCATGGTATGACGGTGAACGGCTCAAACTGATAGGTGCAGCCGATCAGCTTTGCCGAAGTGCACTTCACCAGCGACGACGAGTATGCCTACTCTGCACACGTCGCCCGTCGGACGGCAAGGGGGCGCGATGAACGTAACCGGCTCGCAGGACAACCGGCTATCTCTGGAGGGCTGGAACGAACCAGAGATGAAGCGGGCGCTGGCCGATCGCGACATCAGCTCCGTTTACCGGTTGCTCCGACGGGTAGGAATCTCGCAACGGCACATCGCGGCCTTGACCGGGCAGTCCCAGTCCGAGGTCTCGGAGATCCTCAAGGGTCGTCAGGTCATGGCCTACGACGTGCTAGCGCGGATCTCCGGCGGTCTGGGTATCCCACGGGGATACATGGGTCTGGCCTATGACCCGGCGACGGCGACGAGCATGGTCGGACCGTCCGACGATGCGCTGGGGGAGGAGGACGAGTCAGTGAAGCGCCGGAAGCTCCTGGCGCATGGAGCTGCCGTGATGTTCGGCACCGCACTGCTGGGGGCCGACCGCGGGCAATGGCTACCCAGCCCTGCCCAGACGCCGGCGCCGAGCAACATCGGCATGGCAGACGTCAAGCAGGTCGAGGCCGCCACCAGAGCCATGCGCGCTCTGGACTACCAGTTCGGCGGCGGCGCATGTCGTGACGCGGTCGTCGCCCAGCTGTCATGGGCACAGCGGCTGCTGGGCTCATCGGGTACCGAGGCGGTGCGCCTGCAACTGTTCCGGGCGCTGGCCGACCTGCAGAATTTAGCTGGCTGGACGACCTTCGACGTGGGGCTGCTGGACTCCTCGCGCAACCACTTCGCCACTGCTCTGGAGTTCGCCAAGCAGTCCGGTGACTCGAGTCTGATGTCCAACATCATGTACCGGATCGGCCGGGTCTATCTCCACCACGGAGATGCCAACGACGCCCTGAAGTGGTTCCAGCTGGGTCAGATCGCCGCGCAGGACTCCGGCTCGGAGCTAGCTGTCGCGGTGCTATGCGGCAACGAGGCGTGGGCGTACGCCCTGATGGGCGACGACGTGCAGGCCAAGAAACTGCTCGGCCGATCCCGGGACGAACTGGCCAGGGCGGATCCGAACGAGACACCCGACTGGGCCAGGTTCTACGACGACACCGACATGTACGCGATGATCGGAACGGTCCACAACGAACTTGCCGCTTACGACCCACGCCATGCCGCCGTCGCTATCCCCGCGTTCGGTCAGGCCCTGGCCCGCTACGACGACACGATGGGCCGCAGCCAGGCGTTCACCATCGCCATGCTAGCCACCAGCTACCTGCGCCAGGGCGATGTCGACCACGGTATCCAGGTCGGCCGCAAGGCCCTGCTGGCGGCGACGGCGGTGAAGTCGAAGCGGGTCACCGAACGGCTCAGGCCGTTGGAGATCGAAGCGGCCCGAAGATCCACCAACCCGGATGCCCGTGACCTTGCCCACCTGCTCCGGCAACAACAACGAACAGTCTGATGAAGCAGACCGGCACGGTGCTGAACAGGGGCCGCTGTGACGAGCGGCTCAGCAGTGCGCTGCGCGCGGTGTGCGGGGAGCTCGGTCTGGATCCGGCGGGCGCGCGGTTGCTACGCAATGTCAACAACGCGGTGTTCCAGCTCGCCCGGGACCCGATCGTGATCAGATTGGTCACCTTGCCGTCCTACGTGCCGCGCGCCAGCCTGGCAGTGGCTGCGGCAACTGTGTTCGCCGAGCACGACGTGCCCGCGATCCGCCTGTTGCCCGGTGTCCGGCAGCCGGTTCGGGTCGGCGAACACATCGCCACCGTCTGGCAATCGGTGCCACCGGTCGGATCCGCGCCGGGCGGCGCGGATCTGGCCACCTTGTTGGCTGCAGTGCATGCGGTGCCGTTGCCCTGCCGGTCGTTGCCGCTCTGGGATCCACTCACCGATTTCGATAATCGGGTGCGCCACACCACCGCGATGGCCGCTGCTGACCGCGACTTCCTGCTGTGCCGCAGTGCGCAGCTGGCCGCTACAGTCGCCGAACTGCACTTCGCGCTGCCGACCGCGGTTCTGCACGGTGACGCGCATCTCGGCAACGTCATCCCCGGCCCGGACCGCGCGGTGCTGTGCGACTTCGACTCGTGCGCGGTCGGCCCGCCGGAGTGGGATCTGGCCCCGATCGCGGTGAGCCGGGTGCGGTTGGGCAAGCCCGCTGCGCACCAGCGCGACTTCATCAGGACCTACGGGTTCGATGTGCGGGACTGGCACGGCTTCGAAGTGTTGCACGGTATCCGCGATCTCAAGCTGATCGCCGGGGTATTCCCCCGCGCTACGTCCTCGGCTGCGGTGCAGGCGGAGTTCGACCGCCGGATGACCAGCCTGCGGGCCGGCCGGCTGTCCGACCGCTGGAGGACCGTCCGGCGCTGAAGGCGTGCGTTGATCTATCTGGGCGTCTACTGTCGGATCCTGTGTCGCCGGCCCCCCCATCGGTGGCGGGAGCCTTGGCCCAGCCACCTACTCCGAGTAACCGACAGTGTCGTCCTCATGATTCGGCGTCCACCAACGGGCCAACGCCCACCAACCTGGCACTCACCAATGGGCCAGTGCTCACCATCTCGCATGCGCGATCGCTGAGCGCACTCCCGCTGCACCTGCTGCGCACCTCGAGCTGGGTGGACCAGTGGCCCGTTCGCCTGGACGCCGCCGAGCTCGCGGCACTGCTGAGCACCTTGCGGGCCGGCTCAGCGGCCGCGTCGGCCCGTCTCGCGGACAACGCGATCGCGCACGCCACCGCTTCGACGGGTGGGATCCCCGGTCACCTTTCCAGCAGCCGGCCACCACAGGATCTGCGCGACGTCGTGGCGTCGCTACACCGGATCCTGACCCGGTCCCGGTTTCTCAAGGGTTCACGCTCCTGCTTCCCGCTGGAAACCGCACTGGCGCAGATGGGTCCGCTCGTCCAAGCCAGGCAGCCGATCACCATCCTGACCATCGGTTTCCCGTTCAAGCAGCACGACAACGGACTCAAGGCCGCCGGACCCTGGCCCGACCTCGCCGAGCTTGGTGCGCTGCTGCGCCTCAAGGAGCTCCACGATGCCTTCGCGGCGGTATACCCGCCCGGCCTGCGGGTGGTGGTACTCAACGACGGTGGCTATTCACGACCGCGCGGCTGGGCGGAGATGCGGCGCTACCGGCGACAGCTGCGACATTATGCCCAGCTACTCGGGCTGGACGACGCCACGCGGTTCTGCGATCAGTCGTGCTTCGTGGCCCGGCTACTCGGTCCGCGCGGCTGGGCTCGGCGCGAGCAGCAACGTCGCAGGTTCCGCGAAGTGATCACGTTGCTGGCGGGCAACCCACGCTCGTTGGACAGCGCCACCGGGATCGACCAGCGACTGGCCGAGGAACTGCCACCCGCGCTATTGGTCAATGTGCCGTCGTTCCGAGACATCCTGGCCTCGTTGGTCTACTCGGTACCAGTGCGCGCCCAGGCGGGAGTAGAACCGCGCCGGTGGGCCTGTGAGGTGCTCGCCTGGCCCGACGGATTCAACGCACCTGAGCTGTCGCCGGAGCTTGTCTCGGCTCGGCGCGAGGTTGTTGGTTGGGCGTGGCAGGACACCGTGAACTACCTTGCGGCCTCGCTGGCCGATGTGGCCGTCGAGGTTGCTCGGCGCTTTCCACCGCATGTCCGGTTGGCGACCGTGGCCTCCCGTCCGGGCTGCAGCGGTTTCTCCTACCTCGGTGGCTCCACCCTGTTGCCCTGGCACGGCACCGGATGCTTGGACGGCCGGGGGCTGCTGTGCGCTGAGTTCCTGGTGAGCTTGGACCATCGCAACTTCCTTCCGGTCTTCTGCGACCTGATCGGCGATGACCAGCCGTTGTTCATGGTCCCCTTCGCCCGGACCGTGTTCACTCAAGGCCGCCGCCGGGTGGACCCGGCCCTGCTCGCGGCCGCCCGCCTCCGACACCGCTGATTGACACCCCTGCGCACGTTCGAGCGACGGTAACGCCGGGCGCCGGTTTCGCGATTGTTACGACAACCGGACCAACAGAGGCGGTGCATATGGGGGCAAGGCGGCGTCAGGCCGTGGCGGCCGAAGCCGCCTTCCTGGACAGCCTGGTGGACAGGCAACTGGAGTTCATCCGCCAGTTGCCGCTGCACCGACGCGAGGAACTCGCCGAGGCGCTCGCGGTACTGGTGATGCTCGCCCAGTACCACCGGTATCGCGCCCAGGGTTGGATCAGCCGCCGTGAGCTGCGACACCGCATCGGTCGAGCGCTCGCCGGTCTTGACGCGCTGCTCCAGGTCCCGGATCCGTTGGGTATTGCGTGACCCGACGTTAACCTCACGAGATGGGGTGTTACCTGCAGTACCTGTCGGAGAACTCCACCGAACTGATCTCCTACGCTCAGCAGCACTTCCTGTTGGTGGGCTACTCGGTGGCGTTGGCCAGTGTGATCTCGCTGGTGCTGGCTCTGGTGCTACACACCAATCAACCGACTCCACCGTCGTGGCGGCGCGGCGGGCGATGGCGCAGGCTGTCGGTCCTGGGACATAGTCTGACGCCGTGGACTCGACAGTGCTGCTGGACGCAGCTGTAGTCACCCGCTGCCGCCGCCGGGTGCACCTGGAGCACGACCCGGCGGCAGCCGGCGCGCCGCGCGCGGCCCTGGACGCGACCGCCGCGAGACGGATCGCCGACGCCGCGGCGCACCGTCGCTGCGTCGCCGACAGGCTGGCCGAGTACCACACCACTGACTGGGCGGAGATTTCGCCGGATCTGCCTACCGAACAGCGGTGCGCCGCCACCCTTGCCCTGCTCATCGGAGGAGCTCCGTTCGTCTGGGGCGGCCTGCTGCTGGCGGATCGCCAGGCCGGCCGGCGGGGCGGCGTGGAGCTGTTGGTACGCCATCGCGGTGGATACCTTCCGGTGATCGTCGTGCGGCACAAGGTGACCGATCCGGGCGCTGGAGCCCGCACCAGCTCGTTGGCCCAGCCGACGCAGGCGAGCACCGACCCGAATCGCAAGGTCCGCCCCCAGTCCCGGGATCAACTGCGACTGGCGCATGCCGTGCGGTTACTGCAGGCAGCCGGGTCGGCGCCACGCGGTCGGCCCACCGGCGGCGTGATCGGCCTGGACGCCGACGTCGTGGTGTGGCATGACCTGGACGTGCCCAGCTGGCCGGGTGGGCGGACCGCGATGGCCGAGTACGACGCTCGGTTCGCCGACCGGTTGGCGGTCGCGCGCGCCGCCGCTACCGAGGCCGAGCCGCTGGCCCAGCCGTCCCGGATCACTGAATGCCGATCCTGCCCGTGGTGGCCGCTGTGCGGCCCGGCGCTGCGGGCGTCCCGCGATGTCAGCATGGTCCTGCGCGGCGAGGACGCGGTGGCCCTGCGCGCGGCCGGGTTGTCCACCGTCGACGAGCTGGCCGCGCTGGACCCAGCGGGTGAACCACCCCTTCCGCTGGCCGGGATGGCCTTTCGGGACGCTGTGCTGCTGGCCCGAGCCTGGCAGCGGGACCTCACGCTGGTACGTCGCAACCGGCGCATCGCCGTGCGGCGCGCAGACGTCGAGGTCGACGTCGACATGGAGAGCTTCGACGAGTCCGGCGCATACCTGTGGGGCTGCCTGTTGTCGGGCGCCGACATCGGGATGCCGGGCGGCTACCGCGCCTTCGCCACCTGGGAGCCGGTGCCGACGCTCGACGAGGCACGGTCGTTCGCGGAGTTCTGGGGCTGGCTGACCGACGTTCGGCGGCGCGCTGCCGCGCGTGGCCTGAGCTTCGCCGCCTACTGCTACAACGAGCAGGCCGAGAACCGCTGGATGCTCTGCTCCGCGCAACGATTCGCCGGTGTTCCCGGGATTCCGACCACCGCCGAGGTACAGGAGTTCATCACCTGCGGCCAGTGGGTCGATCTGTACGGCGTGGTCAGCGCCGAGTTTCTCTGCGCGCACGGCAAGGGCCTCAAAACGATCGCTCCGGCCGCCGGGTTCTTCTGGCACGACCCGGAGGCCAGCGGGGAGAACTCGATGCGCTGGTATGCCGACGCAGTGGGGCTGGGGGGCGCGCAACTGGACCTGACGCAGCGGGCCCGGCTGCTCACCTATAACGCCGACGACGTGCACGCCACCCGGGCGCTGCGTCGGTGGATGAGTTCAGAGCAGGTCGACGACGTGCCCTACGCCGGCGACCTGTAGCTGTGCCGATTTGTAGCTGTGCCGATTTGTAGCTGTGTCGATTTGTAGCTGTGTCGATTGTAACTGTGCGACCATGAGCAGCGACGCTGAGTGAGGGGAGAACCGCATGTTCGTGCGTCGCATCGCGGTGATCGGCTCCGGGTATGTGGGCCTGACCACCGGGGCGTGCCTGGCCTCATTGGGGCACCACGTGGTGTGCGCCGACGTGGACGCGACCAAGGTGGCCCGGCTGACCGCCGGCGAGGTACCGATTCTGGAGCCGGGGTTACCTGATCTGGTAGCGCAGGGCCGGGCCGCGGGCCGGTTGCGGTTCGTGGTGGGAGCAGCTTCCGCGGTCGGCCATGGAGCCGACGCGGCTGAAGTGGTGTTCCTGTGCGTACCTACTCCGATGGGTACCGGCGGCGCGGCGGATCTGTCGGCGGTGGAGGCGGTGGCCGCCGAGGTGCGCGCATTGCTGCCGCCGGGTTGCGTGGTGGTCAACAAGTCGACCGTTCCGGTGGGCACCGCGGCGCGTACCGCGCAGTTGCTCGGCCGCCAGGACGTGGCAGTGGTCAGCAATCCGGAGTTCCTGCGGGAAGGCTCGGCGGTGGAGGATTTCCTCAACCCCGACCGCATCGTGGTGGGCTGCGACGCCCAGGACGCCGCCGAGCGGGTCGCGGCGCTGTATGCCCGGCTGGGCGCGCCGACGGTGCTCACCGACGCGGCCAGCGCGGAGATGGTCAAGTACGCGGCCAACTGCTTCCTGGCCATGAAGCTGTCCTACGTCAACGCGATCGCGGAGCTGTGCGAGCGGCTTGGCGCAGACGTCGCGGACGTGACCGAGGGCATGGGCTACGAC
>JBOHFC010000299.1:0-2892 GCA_050701375.1 Pseudonocardiaceae bacterium | reverse complement strand
GCCGGTGCGGGTCGTGCTCGTCACGGTCCACGAAATCGAGCACGACCAAGCCGTCGGCCAGCCGCAGTGCGGTCTCCACCGAGTCGGTGAGCCGCTGCTTGGCGCTGTCCTTGACCGATAGCCGGTCGACCACCACGGAGATGTCGTGTTTGTCCTGCTTCTTGAGCTTGGGCGGGTCGGTCAGCGGATGCACGGTGCCGTCGACGAGCACCCGGGAGTAGCCCTGGGACTGCAGCTCGGCGAACAGGTCGACGAACTCGCCCTTGCGGGTCCGCACCACCGGCGCAAGAACCTGGAACCGGGTGCCGGGATCCAGGGCGAGTACCTGATCGACGATCTGCTGCGGGGTCTGCCGGGAGATCGGCTCACCGCACTGCGGGCAATGCGGCTCCCCCGCGCGGGCATAGAGCAGCCGCAGGTAGTCGTGCACTTCGGTGATCGTGCCGACAGTGGAGCGGGGGTTGCGGCTGGTGGACTTCTGATCGATCGACACCGCCGGGGACAAACCCTCGATGAAGTCGACGTCGGGCTTGTCCATCTGGCCCAGGAACTGGCGGGCGTAGGCCGACAGCGACTCGACGTACCGGCGCTGACCCTCGGCGAAGATGGTGTCGAAGGCGAGGCTGGACTTTCCGGAACCGGACAGCCCGGTGAACACGATGAGGCTGTCGCGGGGCAGGTCGAGATCGACGTTGCGCAGGTTGTGCTCCCGCGCACCGCGCACGATGAGTCGATCAGCCACGTAGCTCCCTTCAGTCCGGCCTGTCGCAACACCAGACAGCCCCACCCATGCTATGCGGATGCACCGACAGTCTCCGACCCAGCGGCCCCCCAGGCCCGTTGTGAGAAGCCCCGGACGGTCGACTGGAACCTTTGCGGGGCAAACAGATGGCGCGTTACGGTCACGACTGTGGACATCCTCGAGGACTATGACGGCGCGGTCGCGCCAGGCGGCTCGGCGCAGCGGCGGACGCTTGACGCCCTGATCGTCACCAAGATCTCGGTCGGGCCGATGGATAACAACGCCTACCTGCTGATCTGCCGTAGCACCGGGGATGCGTTGCTGATCGACGCGGCCAACGAGGCTGATCGACTGATGGATCTGCTAGGCCAGGGCCCCGACCGACCTGACCTGCGCACCATTGTCACCACCCACCGGCACGGCGATCATTGGCAGGCGCTCGGTGCGGTCGCCGGCGCTACCGGAGCGCAGACGGTCGCACACCCGGTCGACGCCCCGCAGTTGCCGGTGCCGCCAGACCGCCTGGTCGACCACGGCGACGTCGTGGCCGTCGGCCAGGTAGCACTGGAGGTGATCCACCTTCGCGGCCACACCCCTGGCTCAATCGCCCTGCTGCACAGGGACGCCGACGGCACCCCGCACCTGTTCACCGGTGATTCGCTATTCCCCGGCGGTCCGGGACGGACAACGTCGCCGAAAGCCTTCACGAGCCTGATGGATGACCTGGAGTCGCGGGTGTTCGACCAGTTCCCCGACTCCACGTGGTTCTACCCCGGCCACGGTAAGGACTCCACCCTCGGCGCCGAGCGCCCCCACCTCGCCGAATGGCGCGCCAGGGGCTGGTGACACCGGCAGATTTCGAGAATCCACGAACTCGCTCGCTGCCATATTAACCCAGCTCGCTAATGCTCGACCTTGCGACAAGCAGAACACACCTACTGCGGGTCAGGTGGTCCGCCAGGCAGGCCGCGGCGCAGGTACTGCGGCGGAGTGAACAGCGCGCCGCACTTCGCGTGGACCTTGCCGCTGGGGCGCAACTCACCGCGGTGAGTGTCCCGGTCACCCATCGACCGCAGATACCAGATCACCCCAGCCACTCGTCAGCACATCGCGCAGCGCCCTGGCACCGTCTTCGTCCAGTTCGATCACGCAGGAACCTGTGGCGTGCGGGTCGAGCACGATCGTCCCGTCGCGTCTGCTCACCCGAACGTTGGTGAAACCCGGCGTGCCGCCGTGCATCGTGCAGGTGGCGGGGACCACGCGATGCATGCGCACCGTTGGGGTGCCGTCGTTATGGCCATGATCGTTGTTCACGGGCCCACCGTCGCGCCAAAGCGGAACAGGTGCCACCCTCTCAGTGTCGCCGTAAGTGAGGCGACACCCAGCAGACGACGTGAGGCGACAGATGGACAGCCGCGAGCGGAGGCGGTTCGCAGCGGAGCTGCGGCGCCTACGCGACCGCGCCGGGCTCTCCCTTGGTGAGGTCGCCGGTCGGGCACACGTCAACCGAGGCTACGTCGGGCACATCGAGCACGGCCAGCGCTGGCCGTCACGTTCGGTTGCTATGGCGCTGGATGACGCACTCGACGCCCGCGGCGCACTGCTGGCCGTCTGGACTGTCGGAGACTTTGCGGCCCCGCCGGTCATGGCGGAGACCGGATCGGACGACGACACACTCTCGCTACCCCTCGCCGAATGGACCACAGCAGACGGCGAAGCGTTGGCCGAACAGCTCACCATCGGCGGTGACCGTGCGCTCACCCGGAGCGCCACGCGACGGCTGGTGCATGAATGGCTGGTGACCGAGACGCCACAGACCGTAGAGGTAACAGCCGGGCGCCGGATCGGCATGGGAATGGTCAAGACGGTCACCCGCCGCGTGGCCCAGCTCCGCCGGGTCGACGACTTCATCGCCGGACGCGAGCTTCAGCCACTGGTCGAGCGGGAGGTACGCGCCACCGCCCGACTACTGCGTGAGGCCGCCTACACCGACCAGGTCGGCCGGGCCCTGCTCAGCGCTGTCGCCGAGTTGTGCCAGCTGGCCGGGTGGGTGACCGTGGACGCGGGGGCGCCGGAGCGAGCGGCCCGCCACCTTGCTCTGGGAGTGCACGCCGCGCACGCCGCCGGAGACCGGCCCACGGCGGCCAACC
>JBOHFC010000298.1:0-2580 GCA_050701375.1 Pseudonocardiaceae bacterium | reverse complement strand
CCCCCAGGGTGCCCAGCGACCCGGTGTAGAGCTTGCCCAGGTCGTAACCGGCGACATTCTTCACCACCTTTCCGCCCGAATGGGTGACGGCGCCGTCGGCGAGCACCACGGTGATGCCGATGAGCAGATCGCGCACCGAGCCGTACCGGTAGCGCAGTGGGCCCGACGCGGCGGTGGCGATGGTGCCCCCGATCGTTGCCGCAGGATTGTCACAGTCCAGTGCCAGCCGCTGCCGGTGCGGGGCCAACGCCCGCTGCAGGGCACCCATCGGCAGGCCGGCCTGCACGGTGACGACCAGGTCACCGGCGGCATGCGCGAGCACCGCGGCCATCCGGTTGGTGTCCACTATCAAGTCCAGAGCGGCTGGTGGGACGCCCCATGCCAGCCGGGTGCCGCCGCCTCGAGCGACTACCCGCAGCCCCAGCCCGGCCGCCGCGCGCAGCACCGCCGAGACCTCCTCGTTGTTGCCCGGCCTGGCCACCCAGCGCGCCGGCACTCCATCGACGGTATCGCCGGCGGTGGCCTGCGCCACGTCATCGCAGGCCGCCCGCAACCCGCCGATCGTGGAGGTGACCATCAGAACTGCTCCGCCAGGCCGGCGGCCTGCAGCGGGTGCACACCCTTGTGTTTGCCCGGCACCTCACCACACAGCCGGGGGGTGGGAAATACTTTGCCGGGGTTGCACACCCCGGCGGGATCGAAGGCGCAGCGCAGCCGCTGCATGGTGTCCAGGTCCTCAGCAGTGAACATCCGCAGCATGTATTGAGCTTTGTCCGAGCCGACGCCGTGCTCGCCGGTGATCGAGCCACCGTATTCGATGCACAGATCGAGGATTGCCCCCGAAACCTCCTCCGCGGCCTGCGCCTCGCCGGGTTTGGCCTCGTCGAACAGGACCAGCGGGTGCAGGTTGCCGTCACCGGCATGGAAGACGTTGGCTACCCGGATCCCGGTGCCGGCCGACAGATCGGCGATCTTGCGCAGCACTGCCGGCAACGCCGTTCTGGGGATCACTCCGTCTTGGACGATGTAGTCGGGGCTGATCCGACCTACAGCGGCGAACGCGGACTTGCGGCCCTTCCAGAACAACGCTCGTTGGGTCGGGTCGCGGGCGACCCGGATCTCGAATGCGCCCGCGCCGGTGCAGTGCCCTTGCACGGCAGCGAAGGTGTGTTCGACCTCGGCGCTCGGGCCGTCCAGCTCAACGATCAGGACCGCACCGGCTCCCTCCGGGTAACCGCAGGCCACAGCGGCCTCGGCGGCCTCGATTGCCAATGCGTCCATCATCTCGATGGCTGCCGGCGTGACGCCGTCGGCGATGATCTCCGACACGGCGGTGCCTGCCTCGTCCACGCTCGGGAAGGCGGCGAGCAGGCAGCGCACCGACTCCGGGTTCCGCAGCAGTCGCACCACGATCTTGGTGGCGATCCCGAGGGTGCCCTCGCTACCCACGAACGCGCCGAGTAAGTCGTATCCGGGCACGTCGCGAGTGGTAGCGCCGAGCCACACCAGCTCGCCGTCCGGGGTGACGACCTCAGCGCCGAGGACGTGGTGGGTGGTGAACCCGTACTTCAGACAGTGCGCCCCGCCGGAGTTCTCCGCGACATTGCCGCCCACCGAGCAGATCTGTTGGCTGGACGGGTCGGGGGCGAAGTACCAACCCTGTGGCGCGGCAGCCTTCGTCACGTCGAGGTTGATCACCCCCGGTTCGACGATCGCGCGCTCATTGGCGGGGTCGACCTCCAGGATCCGCCGCATCCGGGAAGTCACGATCAGCACACCCTGCGCATGGGGCAGAGCGCCGCCGGACAGTCCGGTACCGGAGCCACGGGCCACGAAGGGTACTCCCGCGGCGGCGCAGGCCCGGACCACCGCGGCGATCTGCTCGGCGGATTCCGGCAGCACCACCAGCCCCGGCACCACTCGGTACTGTGCCAACCCGTCACACTCGTAAGTCCGCAGCCGCTGCCGGTCGGTGATCACCGCCGCCGACCCGAGCAACGCCGTGAACTCCGCAGCCAGCAGCGCAAGCCCCGCGCCGTCATGCGTCGTCATCGCCCACTCCCCTGTTACCGTGCCCCGCGCACCGTCATATGGATCCTTCTGGCGGTTCCGGGCACCCGCCTAGCGTCACATGTGGGACGCCGGATTATCCGCCGACCGCGGGATCCCTCGTCTCAGCGGCTATGTCAATCGCTTGGTCACTGGCTGAACGTCGACCTCCCATGCAGCGTATTCATCGGGGCGGTATTGGCACTGCGAACTGCTCGTCGCGTCGGGCACGAAGTGAACCCAGCGGGTGGCGCCGATAGCTCGCTGGCGCAAGGCCGTTCCCCGGCGCCGCATCGACGTCTCATACTGCCTCGGTGGGTGGCTCGGACGGGCTGAGCGGGCGGCACGCGGAGTTGCGTCGGCTAGTCGACCTGGTGGCCGACGCTCGCGGCGGCCGCGGCGGTGGCCTAGGTGGCTGGTGTCGAACGGCCGTGCCGGGGGACGGCGCTGGTGGTGGGTCGTGAGGGAGGCGGTCCAGCCGGTCGCTCGCGCTCGGCGAGGAACTGACCCGCGAGGCTGTTGACCTGAGGT
>JBOHFC010000297.1:0-8163 GCA_050701375.1 Pseudonocardiaceae bacterium | reverse complement strand
GACCTCAGGTCAACAGCCTCGCGGGTCAGTTCCTCGCCGAGCGCGAGCGACCGGCTGGACCGCCTCCCTCACGACCCACCACCAGCGCCGTCCCCCGGCACGGCCGTTCGACACCAGCCACCTAGAGACGCTTCGCCTCGGACCGCCGAGCCGCTCCTGCGCAAGACCGCCACCGGCCCCGGATCCCGAGTGTCCGCGATGATGGGCGCGTGCTGGTGCTGCTCGATCTCGACGGGACGCTGGTCGATCGTGCAGCCGGGTTTCGGATGTGGGCGCAAGGCCTGGTCGAGGATCACGCTCTCGGTGATGAGGCGCTGGCATGGTTGACGGCGACCGACCTGGCGGTCAAGGAGCGGGACCGGTTTTTCGCCCTGCTGGGCGAGCGGTTTCCCGTTGTCGGCGACACGGCCGCGCTGTGGGATGACTATCGCGCCCGCATGCCGCACCTGGCGCCGGTGTTCCCCGGGGTGCTCGACGCGCTGACCAGGCTGCGGCAGCAGGGCTGGCGATTGGGGGTGGTCACCAACGGGCGGGTCGACAACCAGCTAGGCAAGCTGCGCCGCAGCGGTGTCCTCGATCTCCTGGACGGCTGGTGCGTCTCGGAGGAGACCGGGATCCGCAAGCCGGATCCCCGAGTCTTTCTGCTGGCCCGGGCGCGGTGCGGGGTGCCGGCCGAAGATCTGTGCTGGGTGGTGGGTGACGACCCGGACCTCGACATCGCCGGCGGTCAAGCGAGCGGGATGCCCACCGTGTGGGTCAGCCACGGTCGGGTGTGGGCCATCACTTCCCGTCCTCCTGATCGAACCGGAAAGACACCAGTCCAAGCCCTCAACCACCTTTTCGGAAATCAGGAAGAATGATCGAGTCATCCTCAGCAAAACTGAAGCCCGGGTTGTGCGCGATCTCCCAGGCGTGGCCGTCGAGGTCGGTGAACACCCCCGCGTAGCCGCCGTAGAAGGTCCTGGCCGCAGACCGGGTGACGGTGGCCCCGGCGTGCTGCGCCGCCGCGATGAGATCGTCGACCTCCGCCTCGGACCGGACGTTGTGCGCGAGGGCGACGCCGCTGAAACCACCCGTCCCGACCTCGGGGATACCACAGTCGAGCGCGAGCTTGTCGCGACCCCAGAGGACCAGCACGACGCCGCCCGCTTGAAAGAACACCGTCTGTTCGACCTCTTGACCCTGCCAGCCCAGCCGCTCATAAAACGCCCGAGCGAGCGCGACGTCGGCGACGCCCAGGGTGATCAGGCTGACCCGCTGCTCCATTTGTCGAAAGGTAGTTCACCGCCGCGCGCTGACGCCATTGACCGCGGCGATCACCACGACCGCCTCGGCGAGGATCGCTACGATCCCGAGAGGTTCCAACCAGTTCCCGACGTCGTCAGCGAGTTGTGGGAACGCGACGGACCGGGTGGCGATGTAACCGATGATCGCCAACCCGCAGGTGAGGATTGCCAGACCGTAGACAGCCGCGGTGTCCCGGATGAGCACGGCGACGGCGAGCACCAGGCAGGCCGCGGTGAGCACGATGAACAGGACTCCCATGTAGGGGGCCTCGTCGAGGTGCGGGGCGATCACCGGGATGTGCGAGGCGGCGGCGACCGCGGCGGCGGGAGCCAGAACCCACCGCCACGCGCTGCGCTTGGGTGCTGTCAGGACGGGGTAGCTGGCCATGTCAGCCCTTCATTTCCGCAGCGTAGGCGTGGGTAAGGTCGTTGCCGGGCACGAAGAGATGTGCATCGTCAGCGCCTGGCCGCCTGACTTGTCATGGTAGTGCCAGCGGGTGATCGGCCCGCCGGGGTCAGGCGGCGCCGCGGGGTAGGCGTCGTTCGCGGTGTACCTGACGCCCATCAGCGCCCAGTTGCTCTGCTGCCGCGAATCAGGGGGCAGGTAGGGGAGAACCCTCATGCGCCGGGCCGCGCGGTGCCGCACGATAGGACTTGTCGGTCGTACGCCTGGGTGCCGCGCCGGAACGCCCAGGCCCATCGAGCGGTGCGGGGGTCCGGTGTGCTACGCGGGAAACGGGTCCACTGTGGAGGCTGTGATGAGTTCTTCGAGTGACTCTGTGCTGGTGGTCACGACCAATGATCTGCCTGGTTACCGGATCGATGAAGTGTTCGGCGAGGTCTTCGGCCTGACCGTTCGGTCCCGGAATGCATTCAGCCAGATGGGCGCCGGGCTGAAGTCGATGTTCGGCGGGGAGTTGAAAGGCATGACCAAGGCGCTGGTCGACAGCCGCAACGAGGTGATGGAACGGATGATTGGCGAGGCGCAGGCGCGCGGCGCGAACGCGATCGTCGCCATGCGTTTCGACACCTCTGAGATGGGCGAGATGTGGACGGAGATCTGCGCCTACGGCACCGCCGTACGCGCCACCCGGGTCTAGCCCGTCATGTCCTCCAGCTCGCGGCCCTTGGTCTCCTTGACCGCCTTGAACACGAATCCGAAGGACAGCGCGGCGAAGGTCGCGTACAGGCCGTAAGCGAAGGACAAGCCGAGATTGGACAGGACCGGGAACGTCGTCGTGACGGCGAAGTTGGCTATCCACTGGGCGGCGGCGGCCACGGCGAGCGCGGTCGCGCGGATCCAGTTGGGGAACATCTCGCCGAGCAACACCCAGACGACGGGACCCCAGGTCGTGCCGAAAGACACGACGTAGAGGTTGGCGGCGATCAGCGCGATCGTTCCCCATGGCTGGGGCAGGCTCACGTCCTTGCCGCTCCCGATCGACTGAGAAAAACACCCGGCCATCGCGCCGAGGGTCAGCGCCATGCCCAGCGATCCGCCGAGCAGCATCGGTTTGCGACCGACCTTGTCGACGATGCTGATCGCAATCAACGTGACCAGGACGTTGGTCACCGAGGTGATGACGGTGATCGTGAGGGAGTCGGATTCACTGAACCCGACCGAACGCCACAGGCTGGTCGAGTAGTAGAAGATCACGTTGATGCCGACGAACTGCTGAAAGATCGACAGCAGGATCCCCACCCACACGATCGGGAGCAGCCCAAGACTGGGTCCACGCAGGTCGGACAGTCTCGGTGCGTGTTGGTCCTCGCGTCGCAGGCTGACGACGATGTCCTGCACCTTGCGCTGCACGGCTTCGACGCTGCGGGAACCCAACACATCGCGCAGCACCTCAGCGGCGCGGATCAGCTCTCCCTTGGCCACCAGGTAGCGCGGCGACTCCGGGATCTGCAGGGCCAGCACGCCGTAAATCAGGGCGGGGACCAGCCCGGCGAGAAACATCCACCGCCAGGCGCCCAGCCCGAACCAGAGCGGCTGGCTCGCCCCACCGGCGAGGTTGGCCAGGAAGGCGTCGGAGAGCAACGCGACGAAGATGCCGGAAACGATGGCCAGCTGCTGCAGCGAGCCGAGCCGGCCGCGGATGTGCGAGGGCGCGACCTCGGCGATGTAGGCCGGAGCGATCACCGAGGCCATCCCGACGCCGAGGCCGCCGACGAATCGCCACCCGATCAGCGACCACACCGAGAAGGCGAACCCGGCCCCGACCGCGCTGATCGCGAAGAGTGCCGCGGCGACGACCATGGCTCGCACCCGACCCACGTGGTCTGCAGCCCGGCCCGCGTACCAGGCACCTACGGCCGAGCCGAGCAGCGCACAGGACACCGCGAAACCGGTGAGGGCAGGGCTGAGGCGGAAGGCGCCGCGAATCGAGTCCACCGCGCCGTTGATCACCGCGGTGTCGAAGCCGAAGAGGAAGCCGCCGACGGCAGCAACCGCCGAGATCAGGATCACCTTGGCGGTAGTCCGCTGGTCCACACCGGACATCGCCATCTGTCCTCCTCGGGGCTGTGTGCCAGCTTGCCAAGTGTGGACCGAATCGGCGGCGCAGACCACAGCGCGCTGGGGTCTCTCCGAGGACGCCGCCGCCGGAAGACAGGGGAAAGCCCCAGTGATGCCGCCAGGTCGGGGGTCCAACAGCGTCACAGGGGCTACTCATGTCATCGCCATCGGCGCCCTCACCGTTACACCCCAGTTCGCGACTTTGTCAGGTCGGCGGGCCGACCTCCAGCGCCACCGTGCCAACATGCTGTTGGCCCGAGGGATCCACCCAGGTCAGCGGCACCAGGTCGGCGGGGTGATGGCCGACCAGCAGGGTGATCATCGTCGGGGGGGGGGGGGGGAATCGACCACGGCCCCGTCGGCGTTGCGGTAGTCGTGGTCGGCGCAGGTCGTGACTGGTTCAGGTGGCGGTAGAACGGCTGCCGGCGTGGGCGACGCCGCTGGTGGGACCGCGGACGGCGGATCGACGGTCGTTGGTGGCGCCGGCGCCGGCAGTGGGTCTGATGACGCGGGGCCGGCCGGCGGATTGGCCAGTCCGGTGATCACCGGGGTGTTGCATCCGGCGAGTGCCATGCTTCCCAGCAGGAAGGCACCCACGGCAGTGCCGCCGGCGAACCGACGGCGGCGGGTGCTTCGAACGAGTGCTGGCCGCACGCATCCGACAGTGCTTCCCAGATGTGAACCGTGGAAGTCCAGCAGCCGACCAGAGGATTGCGGCAATCCCCACAGGGGACAGCTTTGCGGCGCGATGGCCACCAACGCCGAGTGCACCACCCGTCGGCGTCGCTTTTCCGGAGCCGGCGCCGCGCCGCGCCACGGGTGCTCGGGCGATGCCCGTAGTGTCGGTTTCATGAATCACCGGCTCATCCCCACGTCGGGCCCCCAGGGCGAGGACGACTTCCAGCTGGCTGCCCGCGTCGTCGCTGTGGTGCGGCGGGGTTGGTTGCTCCCGCTGCTGGGCTTGGCGCTGCTCGCCGCAGGGTGTACCAGCACCTCCCCCGCGGGCCACGGACCGCCGGGCGTCCAGGGCCAGCAAGGCCTGCCGGCTGGCTGCACCCACACCGTCACCCGGTCCGATGAGGCGCAGGCAGCGCTGGACGCCGCCGCTGCGGGCGACACGGTGTGCTTCTCCGGTGGTGACCTCACCGACACCGACATGGCGATGACCCGATCGGGGACCGCCGACGCACCAATCACCCTCGCGGCCGACGGGGCCACCGTGCACGAGGTGCAGATCAAGGCCGATCACGTCATCCTGCAGGGTTTCACCGTCGCGGGCGGTGGTGGGGTGCTGCTGGAGGGCGCCGGGATCACCGCGCGCAACAACACCGTCCACGACACCGAACAGGGCGGGATCACCTGCGATCCCTGTACCGACTCGACTATCGAGTCCAACACCATGACCCATGTCGCCACCAACGGCATCGAAATCACCGGCCAGCGGATCACCGTGCACGCCAACACCATCAGCGACACGGTGGTCGGCCGGCATGGGGGTGACGCCGATGGGATGCGGTTTTACGGCAGCGGGCATCGGATCTCCGACAACACCATCTCCGACATCTCCGCTGAGGGTTATCGCAGCCCGCCGCACCCGGACTGCTTCCAAACCCTCGACAACAGCAAACCGCCCACCTTTGACGTGGTGATCTCCGGTAACACCTGCCGCAACGTGGATGCGCAGTGTCTGATCGCCACCGGCGACCAGGATGCCAACAGCGGTGCCCCGACCGGGGTGACGTCGATCACGTTCACCGGAAACATGTGCGCGAACAACGGCGCTCAGGCGGTCAATGTGCGGCGCTGGCCCAATGTCGTGGTAAGTCAGAACACCTTCGCCGGCCCGAATCTGACGCGGGCGGTGTTGATCAGTGAGGGCTCGACTGGTTGCACGGTGATCGGCAACACCACCACCGGGAACCGCCCCACGGCGGAAGTCGACGGCTCATCACGGTCGGGATCACACGTGGACAACAACACGCCGGCGTGACGGTCAGGGGTCCTGGGGCTATTCGGCGGACCGTCGGACGGTGTCCCTGAGTACGTCGATCAGGTGACGGCGGGTCTGTCCACTTAAGCCGGTGAGCACGGCCTGTAGGCGTTTGGCGGTGTCCGGGTCGGTGTCGCCGATGATCGGTTCGGCATCGGCGGTGAGGGTCAGCCGGACGCGCCGGCGGTCTTGGGGATCTGGCGTGCTTTCCACCAGTCCGGCGTGGGTCAGCCGATCGACCATCGCGGAGGTGGCCGGCGGTCTGGTACCCAGGGATTGGGCAAGGTCTCTGAGGGTGACCGGTGCCAACGCGCCGATGATGTGCAGCGCGGTCAGCTGGACCAGCGTCATCCCGCGGCCCGCCCAGACCGCGGGGCCGGCAGCGACCGCGGCTCGCAGGTAGGCAACCAGCCAGTCGACGTCCTCCACCGTCACCACGGCGCTGCGGCGACCGGGCGTGCGATGACCACCTGATCGGACGTGCAGACGGCCGTCGTCACCCACCCGACAGATTCAACCACCGGCGAAGGTCCCGCGGTCAAGGCTTTACTTACATCGCGGCAAGTGGGCGCCAACCGATCAGTCCAGGTAGTCGCGCACTACGGACGATTGAACGGCATGCTTGACCTGCGGGAACAGGAAGAACCGGGGACCGGTACTCCCCTGAAATATCCTGGACTGAACAGCCGAGATCATCTAGCCCGCGCGCCGCATCGCGAGGATGCCGGTCTAGCTAGTCCAACTCGCAGCGGTAGGGTGAGCGTCCTCGGCATTGGCGCGGCAGGGCAAGGCGTGGATTCCTATCCACTAAGCCCGGAGGTTTCAGCATGTCCGAGATCAACAATCAGCGCCCCACCAGGATGATCAATGTCCGATACATCCCGTGGGAAGAACAACGCTGCTACGGCAATCAGTGGTGCTCGTGCCCGACGTGCTCAAAGCCGCGCACGGTGCGCGTGGTGACGGTGGACCGCCGAGAGCGCCCGTAGCTAGATCGAACGGCCCGGCTGGGCTGCAACCCTGGCCGGGCCGTTCGCTGCCTACGTGGTGACCTTGGAGCATCGCGCCCGGACGGGGCAGGTGGCGCAGATCCGGGCGGCTTCGGTCCGGCGGAGGTGTTCCTGACGCTGGTGCTGATGGTCACGCGGCAGCGGATCGTAGGTGCGTGGTGTCCGATACACGCCGCGCCGGTAGCCGTGGCTGGTCGGTCAAGATCGCGGCCAGCAGCCGCACGGTGCCCTCACGATCCACCGGGCACAGTGTTCTCTGCGGTGGCACGGAACGGCCCCGCCAGGGTGCACAAGTGCAGTGCCCGGCGGGGCCGGTTTCCGAGGGTGGTTGTTCCTCGATCAGTTGTCGAACTCACCGGATCGGATGCTGGACGTGAACGCGGACCACTCCGGCCCGGTGAACATCAGTGCCGGACCGGCCGGATTCTTGGAGTCGCGGACGCCACGGCCACCGGCTGGTAGGTCGGCAACCTCAACGCAGTTCTGAGCGTTCGCGGAGTAGCTAGACTTGCGCCAGCCTTTCAGGTTGTTATGCACTGGGTGTCTCCTCACCTTGTGCTCGCTGCGTCAACTCCGAGATCAGGTTCAGGCTCTCGTCGCAACCGAGAGCCTGATCTCGAAGCTCGTCGTGCAGCTCGGACAACTGCTGCACGTCGTCTTGATCGTCCACGAGGTGGCCACCCACCGCGTACTCCTGGTAGGCGATGGGTGGCGACACTCCCTGGGCGAAACTCAGCAGCGTGAAGCTGCCCGCCATGCTCGGGTGCACTCCGGCAGAGAAGGGCAGAACCCGTACTGAGATGTTCGACTGTTGCGCCATTGCGGCGGCGATGTGTTCGAGCACCCCGACGCCGACTCCTCCCATGGCCAGCGTGCGACTCAAGGCGGCCTCGGAGAGCACTGCGGATAGCGTAAGCGGATCGGGTGCCGTCAACCGAACCTGCCGCTGCGTGCGAGCAGCCACCCGGCGGCTGACTTCGGCCGACGGCATCTTCCCGAAGTGGACCGCACGCGCGTACGCCTCGGTTTGCAGCAAACCGGGGATCAGTTCCAGCGAAAAGTTCCGCACGGCAACAGCGTCGTCTTCGACGCCGATGTAAGCCTGTAGCCAGTCCGGTAGCCGGTAGGTCGCCCACCATCCGCGCGTGGCTCCCTCCCGGCGGATCTCTTCGAGCGTGCCGAGTCGCTCAAGTGCGCCGTAGAGCCGCAGCAGCACTTCGAGATCGGGCTTGCGGACCCCGTAGCGGCCGGTCTCGATATGGCTGATCCGTGACCGTGAGCAATCCAGGGCCGTCGCCGCGTCTTCCATGCGCAGACCTGCGGCTTCGCGTAGCGCGCGGAGCTGGCGGCCGAGTT
>JBOHFC010000296.1:0-5026 GCA_050701375.1 Pseudonocardiaceae bacterium | reverse complement strand
ACGTCGAGGAACTCGACGCCGTCCACTGCACCCCCGTATTCGACATCAAACCCTGGTTCCGCGAGTTCAGTCCACGTGGCACCGTCCGGCAAGCCCCATGGTCAACCGAGATGCTCACCGAGTATTTCGCCACACCACCACAAGATTCATAAACCACCACGCCTAGGAGGCCACTGAATAACCCACGTTTCGACTCAACTCGGCGGACAAAACTGCAGGTCAGCGACTTGCGATGGAGCTCCGAATCGAGTTATTCAGCGGCCTCCTAGGAGCTGGTGCCGAACGACTGTGTTGGGACACGGTGCTGATGACGGCGGTCATGAGGGATGGCGGTCCCCCGTGGAGCTGGAGCAACCGGCGCTGCAGCTCCCCGCCGGCTGCCACGCCTCCCTCTCCTCAGATCGAAGTTGTTGATGACCTATGGGCTGTGCGGGATGAGGTCAGTTTAAGCCGATCAAGGGCCATGCTAGGCTCGAACCGGTGTAGGAACCACACCGCTCGCGTGTCCACGGCCGAGTCAGCCGCAGTTAAGGTCAACAGGGTTACCATCGATAGCGACCCGTTCTCCGAGAGGATCTCGGCTCATGACATCGTCGAAGCGCGATCCGGCCTGGCACGACGACTTGGTCTGGTATGAACGGTTGCTCTTTCGTCGCTACATGTCCCCGTCGAGAAAACCACCAAAGAACGCTTTAGGCATCCCCGGGCTTTACGGTGCGTTTAATTTTCGATTCGATGCCGTTGACTAAGGTTCAGATCAATCGGGCAGTCTCGAATGGAGCGGACCGGAACGTGTTGGTAGAGGCCAGGCGAGTGGTGGGTCGACGTGCTGTGGTCGTTTACTTTGTCGTTCTGACATTAGGAGTCACATACCTATACGTGATTTTGATTTCCTCCTTTACGTTAAGTGGCTGGTTAGCCTGTACATATTTCGATCGCTTGCAGTTGCCGTGGCGTACCTTCTGGTCTTCCATTTTGGCCCTCAATTCACGCGTAGGAGGATTTTGCTACACTTGACACGAATAGTCCACCTACTAACTGCGTGGGACACTTCGAGCATGCAAAGAAGACTTCTGGACAGAGGTAGCGGGAGACGACAACCGAGTCCCAACTTTAGCGGTCGTAAAGCTTCGCCGATTGGCCTGGCCCCTTGCTCGTGATCTCGCTCTCTGACAAGGAGTTGGTAAGTCTAAGAGTTGTTTCCGAACCTTGGTCAACAGTGGCAAAGTGTTGAACTGGATAAGTGATCGATTCGCAGACCCGAGGCGCCGCGCATATGGCTGGGAATTGGTTGCCGAAGTTTGTCACTTTTTGTCCTCTGAGGGTGCCCGACCGCCACCATTGCTAGTTAGTGCTGCATCCAAACACACAGTACAACCGTCTCGCCAACAGCAACTTCTAATAGTTTTTGAAGTAGTCAAGGCACCCGTGTTTGTTGGTATCGTCGGTGCGGTAGTCGCTTCCTTCCTCCGGAGGAGGCTCGGCTAGCGGATTGTGGACCCATGGTGCACAGGTCCAGTCCAGTCGCAGTACGGCAGCAAAGTACAGCGACCTTGGCGACTCAAGCCCCCCGTCGCCAGCCCCAACAGATCACCTAAACTTGCCTTGCACCGAACCGCTAGGATGTTGATCCCGCGGAGTTCACACCGACGTGGTCAGCAGAAGCCGCCGCCATGTAGCAACAACTCCGATACGACGGCAGACGGCTCCAGACCACCTCCGAAAGATTCTTCGAGGTCGGACACACTGCGGCACACGGGGCGCCCCGGGCGAGGACGTCTTCATGCGCGCTGACGCTGACGGTGCGCCCTCCGGCGGAGGTGGTGCACCCGGCGCGCGCAGCGGGCACCCGGCGCACGCCGAGGCGAAGGCTGCGGTGCCACCAGCGTCGCTGTGCGAATCACCCGACAGCGGTGACGCAGCCGCAGTGTTGGCTGGCGACCTCTGCGCGAAACCTCCGAAGGCGACCCAAGGCGAGGCACAGACGGGGCACCCTCCCAGGCCACCGAAGGCGGCTGTTTTGAGGTGGTGGGTGGTCTTCTGCCTCGCTGAGTTGTCTGCCTTGTCGCAGGTCATGGGTAGGGCAGTGACCCGGCGAGAGGCAAGGCATGTGCCTCAGCGGAGGGTGAGTGCCTCACCGCCTGCCTCACCTCTCGGATGGCCGCCAGGGATCCAGGTAACACGTCTTGGAGTTGCTCTCCGAGTCACGTTCACGCAGGTCATCACGTAGTGCATGAACAAGACTTGACCCCGAACCCGATGGAAGGGCCACCCTGTCGGCCTAGGACGGCTGCACCACCTGGACCACCCCCACCGGCCATGCCTACCACTCACAACCACCACCACTGACAAACCCCGAACCCATCACCCCCAACCCGGTATCCGACCCAGACGAACCCCCGCTGTTCTGATCACCGCTGTGAGGCAAGCGCTCAGATCGTTCGGAAGCGGCTACCCACGCGGCCCTGCCCGGCCGACGACCGGCGCTGCGTCCTTGCGGCTCATTGACCCTGAACGTGCCTGCTGATCGTCACGATGATGTTCCCGCGTCTTGTACACGCTGGCCACAGTCGTCGCCAGCAGCACGCAGACGATCACAGCCAGCGAGAGCACGATGTCCACTGTCGGTACCGCGTCCAGTGGTTGGCCTTCGTTGAGGAAGGGCAAGGAATTTTCGTGCAGAGCGTCGAGCGCCAGCTTGACGCCGATGAACCCGAGAATCACGCCGAGCCCGATCGGCAGGTAGACGAGCCTGGTGAGCAGCCCACCGATGAGGAAGTACAGCTGCCGCAACCCCATCAGCGCGAAGGCGTTCACGGTGAAGACGAGGAAGGCTTCATGGGTGAGCCCGAAGATCGCTGGAATGGAGTCAAGAGCGAAGACCAGGTCGACCGAACCGATCGCGACCATCACAACGATCATCGGGGTAAACCACCGCTTACCGTCCCGCTTGACCGTGAGCCGCGACCCGTCGTATTCATCGGTCACCGGGATCCGCTTCCGCAGCGTACGCAACACGATGTTCTCCCCGAATTCCGCCTCCTGCTTGCGGTGGCGGATCTGGCGCCAGCCCAGGTAGATAAGCAGCACAGCGAAGAGGTAGAACACCCAGCTGAAGCGTGAGATCACCGCCGCACCAGCCGCGATGAAAAACCCCCGCATGACCAACGCGAGCACGATGCCGATCAGCAGAACCCGGTGTTGCTGGATGGCTGGCACCCTGAAGGCGCTCATGAGGATCACGAAGACGAACAGGTTGTCCACCGACAGCGAGTACTCGGTGAGGTATCCAGCGAAGTACTCGACCGCGAACGTGCCGCCGGCGAAAAGCCAGATGCCCAGCCCGAAAACCGCCGCACAGGCCAGGTAGAACACCACCCACCTGGCCGCCTCCGCCATGCCTACCTCGTGCGGCTTACGGTCGACGATGATCAGGTCGAGGGCGAACAGAACACTGATGGCGCCCACTGTGGCGATCCATACCCACGCGGGCACATCCATGAGTCAACCTCCGGGCAGACGGCATGCGTCGGACACCCGGAGGTCTCTTCCACCGGCGAACCGGTCGACGGCACCGGGCCCCGCAGCGCTGCGGGAAACCGTGTTGACGATGCCGCCGCGAAGGAATACTCCCCTCCACGTACGGACAAGTCTCCCGTATCGCTCGCATTGGCACCACCCCGGGTGGCACCCCATCGTGATGACGCTGGTCACCAATGGGGTGTGGAGAATCGGCTGCGGCACCGACAGCGGTCTGTACCGTCGGTGGGGTGTTCCGAACGGTCCGCCGGCACCTGCTCGTCGTGCTGGTGGTTATCACCGTGATCGTGGGCGCCGGGGGGATGCTGGCGATCAGAGCAGCGGCCTCCGATCTGCGGTCGGTCGCCACCGAGAACGTCACGATCGATGTCCCGGAGGGACCGGGTAGCGCTGGTCAGGTGCACCTGGACGCCACGGTGTACCGGCCGGCGGTCACGCCCGCGCCGGCCGTGCTCGTGGCACACGGCTTCGGTGGCAGCAAGGACTCGGTGAGTACCGAGGCGACCGCGCTGGCCCGTCGTGGGTTCGTCGTCCTTGCCTGGAGGGCCCGGGGATTCGGCGCGAGCACCGGACAGATCGGCCTCGACTCCCCCGATTCCGAGGTAGCCGACGCCCGCGCGCTGGTGGACTGGCTGGCCAAGCGACCGGATGTGCTGCGCGACGGGCCCGGCGATCCGCGGGTCGGTGTCACCGGCGCGTCTTATGGCGGCGCGCTGGCCCTGCTTCTGGCGGGAACCGACCGGCGGGTGGATGCGCTCGCACCGGAGATCACCTGGAACGACCTTTCGCAAGCTCTGTTTCCCAACGCCGCGAGCCGAACGCCCATCACCGCGGCCACCCCGGCGGCTGGCGCCTACGCCCCGGACGGAGTATTCAAACGGGATTGGGCGGGGTACTTCTTCGCAGGTGGCCCTGCCGGAACCGGCATGTGCGGGCGGTTTCGCCCTGAGGTGTGCGCAGCCTACGTCCAGGCCGCTACCGCCGGTCGACTCACTCCGGAGATCATAGAGCTACTACACCGCTCGTCGCCCGCCACAGTGACCGGCCGCATCACCGCACCGACCCTGCTCATCCAGGGTGAGCACGACACGCTGTTCGGGCTGGACCAGGCCGACGCCACCGCCCGTCAGCTCGCCTCAGCGGGCGCCCCGTTGAAGGTGATCTGGTATGCGGGGGGTCACGACGGCGGGGAGCCCGACGCGGCCCTACAGGAACAGGTCGGAGCCTGGTTTGACTACCACCTACGCGGGATCGGTAAGGACCCAGGGACCGGGTTCGATTACCAGGTGCCGGGAATCTTCGGCACCCGCAGTGGTGTCCCCCCGCGCACCGTTCACGCCCCGGCCTATCCCGGCCTGGATGGCGTCCCGGCGCAGCGGCGGGAGCTGGCGTTGCACGGTGGGCCGCAGCCGGTCGTCCGGCCGCCCGGCGGCAGCCCGGCCGCGCTGAGCAGCCTGCCGGGCTTCAGCGCGGCACTGCCCGCGGG
>JBOHFC010000295.1:0-12449 GCA_050701375.1 Pseudonocardiaceae bacterium | reverse complement strand
GCGCGGCGCTGCACCCCGTGCTGCGCCGCGCGATCCGCCCGGTGAAGGGCGAGATCCTGCGGCTGCGCCGCCGGGCGGGCGTGTTGGCGCCGCCGTCGCGGACCATCCGCGCCATCGTGGGCGGGCGGCGCAGTTACCTGGTGCCCCGTGACGGCGGGCGGCTGGTCCTCGGCGCCACCCAGCGCGAGGTGGGTTTCGACACCGACGTCACCGCCGGTGCGGTGCGCGAGTTGCTCACCGACGCCGAGCACGTGCTGCCCGCGATCGCGGAGTACACGCTGCAGGAGTGCGCGGCGGGGCTGCGCCCGGCCAGCCCGGACAACCTACCGGTGATCGGTGAGCTGGAGCCTGGTGTGCTCGCCGCGACCGGCCACCACCGCAACGGGATCCTGCTGGCACCCCTGACCGCCGACGCGGTGCTCGCGCTGCTGCGCGGTGCGCCCGTGCCAGTGGACGTCGCGCCGGCCACGCCAGCCCGCTTCACCTGTGCGCGGAGCGCGACATGACTGTGACTGTGAACGGCCATTGCTGGGAACTCCCCAATGGCGCCACGCTGGCCGGCCTGCTCGAGCGTCTCGGTGTGCCGTCTAGTGGTGTCGCGGTGGCCTTGGACGGCGCTGTTCTGCCAAGGGCGGCATGGCCTGGCATTGTTCTGCGAGAAGGCGCATCGGTCGAGGTGCTCACCGCTGTGCAGGGAGGTTGACGCGGATGGCGGATGATCCACTAGTCATCGCTGGGCGGGAATTCGGCTCGCGGCTGATCCTGGGAACCGGGGGCGCGGGCAACCTCGCCGTTCTGGAGCAGGCGTTGCTCGCCGCGCAGACCGAGCTCACCACGGTCGCGATCCGCCGGATCGCTATCACTGGCGCCGGCGCCGGCGCTGGCGTGCTTGATCTGTTGATCCGGCACGGGATCGAGCCGCTGCCCAACACCGCGGGTTGCCGCAGCGCCGCGGAGGCGGTGCTCACCGCTGCGCTGGGGCGGGAGGCGTTGCAGACGTCCTGGGTCAAGCTCGAGGTCATCGCCGACGACCGCACCCTGCTGCCGGATCCGATCGAGCTGCTCGACGCCGCTGAACAGCTCGTCGACGACGGCTTCACGGTGCTGCCCTACACCAACGACGACCCGGTGCTGGCCCGCAGACTCGCCGATGTGGGATGCGCTGCGGTGATGCCGCTGGGTTCGCCGATCGGCACCGGCCTGGGCATCCGCAACCCGCACAATATCGAGATGATCGTGGCGCAGGCCCGGGTGCCGGTAGTCCTCGACGCCGGGATCGGCACCGCCTCCGAGGCGGCCTTCGCGATGGAGCTGGGTTGCGATGCGGTACTGCTGGCCACCGCCGTCACCCGAGCCGGCGACCCACCGCGGATGGCCGAGGCGATGCGCCTCGCCGTGCAGGCTGGCCGGCACGCCCGGCTGGCGGGCCGGATCCCGCTACGGTTCTGGGCTCACGCCTCCAGCCCCGATCTCTAGGGCGTGCCGACGTGGGGTCATTGGCTTCGGTGCTCCATGGCCATCGTGGGCCGGTCGAAAGTCAGCTTTGGGGCGGGTCCCAGTGGGTGGGCACCCTTCGCATCGTCCCGTCGCAGGCACACGGTTCGGTGTTCGCGGTCCGCGACCTCCCCTCGCGGGCGGGCAATGCCGGAGACGGTGGGGAAGACACCGGCCGGGGATTCTGAACGGGCTCGACCGATACGGGACGGTGGGCTGCCGGGGCGGTCTGCTGCTGCACCGGCGCCTGCACCAGCACCTTGCGGTAGTGGGTCACGGGCTCCGAAGGCACCGCAGCGGCCGCAGGAGCGGCGAGATCGTGATGCGCCGGGGCAGCAGGCACGGGCGCAGCAGGCACGGGGACAGCAGGTGCAAGGGGCACCGGGACAGCCGGCGGCGCCGGGGCGGTGGCAGGGGCAGGGACAGCGTCAGCGTCACCCTGATGCACCGAGACGGACTGACCAATGGGCGACGGGGGCGCCTCGGGGGTGAACACCCCGGAGGACACGCCCGCCAACACCAGGACCAGCGCGGCACTCGACACCAGGGCGATCACGGTGTTGCGCTGACTGAGCATGGCCCTCCCCAAGGCTCGCTGACGGAATGTACTTCTCACTAAGCGTGAGAAGGGCCCGTTCTGTTAGCCGACATCGTCGAGTCACCTGTTCGGGTTGAACAGGCTCCATCTGGCCCGGTCGCTGGTTGGGATAACGTCCCGCCATCACGAACCTGCAACGCTGTCTTCGTCTCGCCGTGGTGCCGGTGCTCGCCGGCGCGGCGCTCGTGGTGGTCGGCTGCGGGCGACCCGCCACCGATCCGCCTGCGGTATCCAACGCCATGGCGCCCCAGGTACCCCCAACGCCCCAGGTAGTCCCAGTGCCACGGGTAGCGTCGTCCCCGGCGACCCCTGCTGTGGCGTCGTCGCCGCCGACCGAGTGCCGCGCCGAGTCGGGGTGGAGCTGCACCCAGGAGCAGCGCTTCGCCGCGGCCGGCGCCTACATCAGTCGCAACGTCAGCGGCAATGGCTACCTGGCCGTGGTATTCACCGATCGGCAGACCGGGACAGCGTGGCGATTCGGTCCGGCGCAGCACGAGGGGTGGACCGCGTCCACCATCAAACTTGCGATCGCCACTGATCTGCTGCGCCGGCAGCGAGCCGGCCAGATCACCTTGACCGCTGCCGACCGGCACGACCTGGCCACGATGCTCAATTTCTCCGACGAAGCCGCGTCGGACCGGTTGTGGGCGAAATACGGTGGCGAGGGCATGCTGGCCCGATTCCGCAGCCAGTACGGCATGACCGGCCTGCATTTCGTGCCCGGCTTCACCGCGAAGACGTACTGGGGCTTCGTCAAGTGCACCACGGATGACCTGGTCGCCCTGATGAACTACGTCTTCGCCCAGGTCAACCCGACCGACCGGGCCTATCTGATCGGCGCCCTGCGTGGGGTCGCGCCGAACCAGCAGTGGGGAGTCTGGGCCGCAGGCGCCGACCAGCGGCCTGGGAACAAAGACGGCTGGTCGTATGAGACCGATCCCTACGGCAAGCACTTGGTTACCAACACAGTCGGGTTCGCCGGACCCGGCGAGCGCTACCTGGTCGCCGTCATGTACCAGGTGGCTCCCAGTGGCACCCTGGCCGGCGGCGTCCACGCCGTCAGCGACGTCGTGGCTCTGCTTTTCGGCATACCCGTTCCCGCTCACGTCACGGTGCCGGCCCCCGACGGATAGCTCTCGAGATCGTCGCGGTAGAGCTGGTAAGCGTCGTGGTACTCCATGACCCTGGCGACCTCGCCGATCAGGCCCTCGGCATAGCCGGCCCGGCGCAACAGGTGAAAGCCCAACTCGGTGCCTGAGGCGATGCCGCCGGCGGTGACGATCCGACCAGCGTCGACGACGCGAGCGCGGCTGATCCGGCAGGCGGGTGCGATGTCGGCGAGCCGGTCGATCGGCACCTTGCCCGGCGGCTTGGCCTCCACGCGGTCGGGTTCCTTGCGGCTGGTGGCGGGGAGTCCGTCGAGCAGACCCAGCTGCCCGTAGATCCAGGAGCCGGTGCACACGCTGGTCAGCAGTGTCGTGTCCGGCTGGCTGCGGATGAACTCGTGCAGCCGGCCGTTGCGGATCTCCTGGCGGGTGCCGAAGCCGCCGGGGATGCAGAACGCATCCATCGCGGGTCGGTCGGCGAAGGAGTAGTTGGGCAACACGGTGAAGCCCGCCTGCGCCTGCACCGGCCGCAGCGCGTCGGCGACGAGGAAGGCTTCGAGTTCGGGATCGAACCGCCGGGCCACCGAGAACACGCCGTACGGCGCCGCGAAGTCGATGATCTCGACATCTTTGAACACGTAGATGCCGAGTCGGAACCCGCGGATCGCCATAGCCCACTCCTCGCCTATGGGAAACGATCGTTTCCCAGTGCTGGCGACCGTAGGAGAACGGTCGTTTTCCGTCAAGTGCGGGGCAGCCTTATGCTGGGCGGTGATGAGCCCATCCCTAGACCTCGACGTGCGGCGCCGGATCCTCGACGCCGCAGAGCGGTTGTTCTATGACCGAGGCGTGCAGGCCGTTGGAGTCGACGCGGTGGTCGCCGACGCAGGCGTGGCCACCAAGACCCTGTACGCGCACTTCGGTTCCAAGGACGCTCTGGTCGAGGCATATCTGCGGCGCCGCGATCAGCGCTGGCTCGGCTGGCTGCGCAGCGCCGTGGCCACCACCGAGCCAGGCCCAGCGCGCGTGTTGGCGGTGTTCGACGCGCTGGCCGATTGGTTCGCTGAGCCCGGCTTCAACGGCTGCGCGTTCATCAACGTGGCCGGGGAACTGGCACACAGCACGACCGCGCGGGCCGTGGCGCGCGACCATAAGCGGGCGCTGCGCGCGCTGCTGCACGAGGTCACGGCCGGCGCCGGTGTCGCCGATCACGCAGTGCTCGCCGACCAGTTGATGCTGCTCGTAGAGGGCGCGATCGTCACCGCGCACGTCGAGGGCGTCGCCGAGGCGGCGATGCGGGGCCGATCGGCCGCCGCAGCACTGCTCGAGCTCGAAGGGCTGACCTCGGCGCGCGCTGCCGGCAGCGGTTGATACCTGTCCGAAGAGCCGGATCTGATCACCGAAACCGAGGATGAGCGTGCAGACGCCGTAGGAGCCTTGTCCTGCATTAACCTCCTGGTCCCCGGATCGCCGCTATCGTCTACGGAGGAGAATGTGAGGACCGCTAGCCGCGTCCGTGGTCGCGCAAGTGGAACGTGTCTCCCGTGTCATTCCCCGGGTTCCCGCCGCCGAGTCCGCCCAGTTGCCGTCCTGCAGGTCCATTGAATATCCTGGCATCGGCGTAGTGGGAACTCTGGTCAGCGTAAACGGGAAGACATACCACACAACGCCCAACGATTGCATCCTCCCGTGAGGATGGCAGACGAGCAGGTAATGTTGACCCTGGCCTCCGCCTTGGCGGCCAGGGTCAACCGGGTTCTCCCAGATGGGTTTCAGGCCAGCGCCACAGGAACAATCGTGTCGCTGTCCACGCCCATGGAAAAGGACCTTCGCGACATTGACATCTCGCTCGTATTGAATCATGTGGACAATCTCTCCGTCGCAGCCGAGGCGGCCACGAGTCGCCGGGAGTGTTCATCAGCTGACGCTGACCGGGTGGCCGAGGAGGACCTCGGGCCGGTCGATGGGGGCGTGATCGGCGGCCAGCTTGCCACCATCCCCGCCCTAGACGTACAATATTCTGTACGCGCCTAGGAGGTGAGTCGTGAAGACTATGACGTATTCCGAGTCACGCGCGAGGTACGCCGAAACCCTCAACGCGGTCGTGGACGACCGCGAGGAGGTGGTGATCACTCGGGCTGGCCATGATCCTGTGGTCATTGTCGCGCTCGACGACTACGAGTCTCTGAAAGAGACCGCGTATTTGCTCAGGAGCCCCGAGAACGCGCGCCGGCTGCTGGCCTCGATCGACCGGCTGGAGAATGGCGGGGGGATCGTGCGGCATCTCGCGGAATGAAGCTGGTCTGGGACCAGAGCTCCTGGGATGACTACGTCTGGTGGCAGGCCCAGGACCGCAAGGTCGTCAAACGCATCAATGCGCTGATTAAGGATGTGGAGTGCAACGGCAACGAGGGTATCGGCAAGCCCGAACCCCTCAAGCACGGGTTCCACGGCTATTGGTCGCGCCGTATCACCGACGAGCACCGGCTCATCTACAAGATCAACGGCGACGAGATCCGCATCGCGGCATGCCGGTACCATTACGGGAGCTGAGCGGTTTCGCGCGACCAGTCGCTGCGTCGTCGTCACTACTTCGCGCCAGCACGAAGTCGCCGGCGTTCGATCAGCGGAGCACCGTGAGCGTCATGGTATCGCCAGTGATACCATGACGTCATGCCAATGACACTGCGCCTTTCGGATGATGAAGCTGACGCTCTGCGTCGTCGCGCCGAACGTGAGGCCCGCTCGATGCAGGAGGTCGCTCGGCAGGCGATCCGTGAGTATGTGGAGAATCACAGCCGGGCCGAACTGCTCGACCAGGTGCTCAATGAGGAGCTGCCGCGCTACGCGGAGGCGTTGGAGCGACTCGGCCAGTGATCTACCTGACCTTGCCCGAGTTGATTCACGTCGCCGAACGAACGCTCAAAGATGGAGTCCTCGTTCGCGACCATGGATTGCTCGAGTCAGCGGTGGCGCGACCCCAGGCAACCGTGTTCGGTGCCGATGCCTACGGCAGCGTCGAGGAGAAGGCCGCGGCACTGCTGCATTCCCTGGCCCGCAACCACGCCCTGGTAGACGGCAACAAGCGACTGGCTCTGGCAGCCACGATCGCGTTCCTCGGCGTCAACGGGCGCAGACTGACCCTGTCAAACGATCAAGCCTACGACCTCATCATCGCGGTTGCTGCCGGCGAGTTAGACGACGTTCCTACGATCGCCGATCTCATCAGCCACGCAACCGGTGCCCGCTGACCTTGCTCAGCTAGCCGAGTGCGGTCGGTGTCGCAGGATCGCCGGTAGGTAGCGCGCGCCGGGGCCGGCGGTGGCAGCGGTGTCGTCGGGGTTGGACAGCGCGCATCGTTGCAGTGACAGGCAACCGCAACCGATGCAGGAATCCAGACCGTCGCGTAGCGCGGCGAGCCCGTCGATCTGCTCGTCCAGCCGCGTTCGCCAGTCCTGCGACAACTTCGCCCAGTCGGCTTTGGTAGGGGTGCGGGCGTCGGGCAGCTTGGCCAGGGCGTCCTGGATCTCCTGGAGGGACAGCCCGACGTTCTGGGCCGCCCGGATGAATGCCAGGCGCCGTAACGTGCTGCGTGGGTAGCGCCGCTGGCCGCGTTAACTTGCACGATGGTCGCCTAGGCAAAGGAGACCGTCATGGGTGACAGGAATGAGCCGGTAGCGCTGGTGACCGGCGGGTCGCGTGGCCTGGGTCGGGCGTTGACCATCGAGTTGGCTACGCGCGGCTGGTCGGTGGTCGTCGATGCCCGCGACCCGGCCGCGCTTGCCGAGGCCGTCGAGGCCGTCGAGGCCGCTCCGCCCCGTGGCGCGGTGACGGCGGTCCACGGTGATGTCGCCGACCCCGAGCACCGGGCGCGGCTGGCTGAGGTCGCCGCTGCCGCCGGCCGGCTCGATCTGCTGGTCAACAACGCCAGCGCGCTCGGTCCAAGCCCGCTGCCGGGCCTGGCGGACTACCCGCTGGACGCGTTGCAGCGGGTGTACGCGGTCAACACCTTCGGTCCGCTGGGCCTGCTGCAGCTGCTACTGCCGCTGCTGACGCGCGGCAATGGGCGCGTAGTCAACATCTCCTCCGACGCCGCGGTCGAGGCGTATGAGGGTTGGGGTGGCTACGGGTCGGCGAAGGTGGCGTTGGATCAGATTTCGCCGGTACTTGCGGTGGAGCACCCCGGGCTGCGGATCTACGCCTTCGACCCGGGCGACATGCGTACCGATCTTGCCCGGCAGGCGTTTCCCGGAGAGGACCTCACGGATCGCCCGGCGCCCGAAACCGTCGTGCCGGCGTTGCTGCGCCTGATAACGGGGAATCTGCCCAGCGGCCGCTGATCTCGTCGCAGAGCCAGCGGCATGACCAGCAGCCTGTCCACTGCGGCCGGGCGAGCGCAGACACCGCGGCCGAGGACAAGGTTCACCCTGGCTCAGGACAGCGACGCGACCGGGCCGCCGGAACGCCGCGGTGTCGCCCGCGACGGCGTGCGGTTGCTAGTCGCCCGCCCGGGCCGCCTCGACCACCTGCTGTTCCACGACCTGCCCGGCCAGCTCGACGGCTGATGGCCGCCGGCGTCACCGTCGCGCCGATCATGCTGCACGCCGGCGTGTCCAGCCCCGAGTTGGGCGAACCTCCGTTGCCCGAACGCTTCGACGTGCCCCCCGACACTGCCCGGCTGGTCAACAGCACCCGGCTGGCCGGCCGGCGAGTCGTCGCGGTCGGCACCACCGTCGTCCGGGCCTTGGAATCGGCCGCCGGCGTCGACGCAACGGTGCGCGCGGCCAGCGGATGGACCGACCTGGTTATCGACCCCGCTCGGCCAGTCCGGGTGGTGAGCGGCCTGGCCACCGGGCTGCACGCCCCGGTAGCCTGTCGCAGTTTACGAAGCGCCGGGGGTCAGCTTCCGCCCTAACATTTCGGCATGTGTCGCAATATCCGCCCGCTACACAACTTCGAACCGCCAGCGACGCGGGATGAAGTGCACAGTGCCGCACTGCAGTACGTGCGGAAGATCAGCGGGTGCACAAAACCGTCGCTCAGCAACGCGGAGGCGTTCCAACGGGCGGTCGACGCGGTCGCCGATGCCTCGATGTGCCTGCTCGATGAGCTGGTGACCACCGCGCCGCCGAAAGATCGAGAGGTCGAAGCCGCGAAGGCACGTCAGCGGTCGGCGGCCCGCTTCGCGACGTGACGCCGGAGCCCGGAATCAGCAGGGGCGCAGCCGCCAGAACGGGGAGACTGGGCCGGTTCCGGCGCCGAGTGGGTATGCGTGGGCGATCGCCTGCTTGATGTAGCGCTTGCCGTACCCGACCGCGTCTGGCATCGGGGCGCCGTCGGCGAGCGCGGAGGTGATCGCTGCGGCCAGCGAGTCGCCGCTGCCGTGGGTGTGCGGGGTGGCCAGCCGGGGACCGGTGAACTCGGTGAAGTCGGTGCCGTCATAGAGCAGGTCCAGACACATTCCGTCTTCGGCGTCGCCAGGTAGGTGGCCGCCCTTGATCAGGACCCACTGGGGTCCCAGTGCATGCAACGCACGGGCGGCCTCGTGCTGGTCTGCGCGGGATCGGACGTCCACGCCGACCAGCAGCCGCACCTCGTCGGAGTTCGGGGTGACCAGAGTGGCCCGGGGGAGCAGCTGCGACCGCAGCGCGGCGAGCGCATCGGCGGCGAGCAGCGGATCGCCGTGCATGGATGCGGCCACCGGGTCGACCACCAGCGGCACCGAGCGACCGATCCCGGCGTCGTCGCACGCCTCGACCACGGCCGAGATGATCGCTGCGCTGGCCAGCATGCCGGTTTTGGCGGCGGCCACTCCGATATCGGTCGCCACTGCCCGGATCTGATCAGCCACAGTCGAGGGCGGTACCTCCACGAAGCTGGCGACGCCCAACGAGTTCTGCACCGTCACCGCGGTGACCGCGACGCAACCGTGCACGCCGCAGACGGTGAACGTGCGCAGATCGGCCTGCAGTCCCGCCCCACCCCCCGAGTCCGACCCTGCGATGGTCAGCGCGACGGCCGGCGGCCCCCCAGTCATGACCTGATCACACTGGAGTCACTGGCAGGTACACCTTCCCGCCGGCCGCGGTGAACTCGTCGGACTTCTCCTGCATGCCCACCTCGATGGCTTCCACAGTGGACAATCCGTGCTCCTCGGCGTAGGCGCGGACGTCGGCGGAGATCCGCATCGAGCAGAACTTGGGCCCACACATCGAGCAGAAGTGCGCGGTCTTCGCCGGTTCCGCAGGAAGTGTCTCGTCGTGGTAGGCGCGCGCGGTGTCCGGGTCCAGCGCCAGCGCGAACTGATCGTGCCAGCGGAACTCGAACCGGGCGGTCGACAGGGCGTCGTCCCAGGCCTGGGCCCCCGGATGACCCTTGGCCAGATCAGCGCTGTGCGCGGCGATCTTATAGGTGATCACGCCGGTCTTCACGTCGTCACGGTCGGGCAGCCCCAGGTGCTCCTTGGGCGTGACGTAGCAGAGCATCGCGGTACCGGCCTGGGCGATCATCGCAGCGCCGATCGCCGAGGTGATGTGGTCATAAGCCGGCGCGATGTCCGTCGCCAATGGACCCAGGGTGTAGAACGGCGCCTCGTCGCACCACAACTCCTCCAGACGCACGTTCTCGACGATCTTGTGCATCGGCACGTGCCCGGGCCCCTCGATCATCACCTGCACGTCGTGGCGCCGAGCGATCTGGGTCAGCTCCCCCAAAGTCTTGAGCTCGGCGAGCTGCGCCTCGTCGTTGGCATCGGCGATGGACCCTGGACGCAGACCGTCGCCGAGGGAGAACGTGACGTCGTAGCGGCGCAGGATCTCGCACAGTTCGGCGAAGTTCTCATACAGGAACGACTCGCGGTGGTGCGCCAGGCACCAGGCCGCCATGATCGATCCGCCGCGGGAGACGATGCCGGTCAACCGGCGGGCGGTCAACGGCACGTAGCGCAGCAGCACCCCGGCGTGCACGGTCATGTAGTCCACACCCTGCTCGCATTGCTCGATCACGGTGTCGCGATAGAGCTCCCAGGTCAGCGACGCCGGGTCGCCGTTGCACTTCTCCATCGCCTGGTAGATCGGCACGGTGCCGACCGGGACGGGGCAGTTGCGCAGCAGCCACTCCCGGGTTTCGTGGATCCGCCTGCCGGTGGACAGGTCCATGATCGTGTCCGCGCCCCAGCGGGTGGCCCACACCATCTTGTCCACCTCCTCCTCGATCGACGAGGAAACCGCCGAGTTGCCGATGTTGGCGTTGACCTTCACCAGGAACTTCTTCCCGATGATCATCGGCTCGGCTTCGGGGTGCCGGTGGTTGGCCGGGATCACCGCGCGGCCCCGCGCCACCTCCGCGCGCACCAACTCGACGTCGAGGGCCTCGCGGGCCGCGATGAACCTCATCTCGGGAGTGACGATGCCGGCCCGAGCCCAGGCGAGCTGGGTGGCCGCGCCCCCGATCGGCTCGCGGGCCCCGATCCACGGCGCACGTAGTGGGGCAAGCCCGGTGTGGACGTCGATGCGAGCTTGGGGGTCGGTGTACGGACCGGACGTGTCGTATAGGTCGAAATGCTGACCGTTGCTGAGGTCCACCCGGCGTGCGGGCACTCTCAGGCCGTCACCCACCTCGCGGTAGATCTTCCGTGACCCGGTGATCGGGCCCGTTGTCACCGCGGGCTCCACGGTGTGGTCCTGCACAGTGGTCATGGATCGCCCTTCCTACGCCGGCATTACCCGGACAGGTTCTACGGTCGACAGCCCCGGGCGGTACCCAGCTGCCCTCTCAGCCCGCTTCGGTGCGAGCTCCCGCGTGTTCGATTGACTTCAACGACCGTAGCGCTATCGAGAGCGAGCCGGCAAAAGGCAACGGATGACGGTGGACCGAGGTACCGGTAGTATTCGGGTAGTCGCCTACGGTGACAACTGACCTCGGGGGATTCCATGTACGACATTTCTGGCATCGCATCGCGCCGCGTCGCCGTGATCGGTCAAGGTTATGTGGGTCTACCGGTGGCCATTCGCGCTGTTGAGGTGGGTTTCGACGTCGTTGGTTTTGACACCGACAAGACCCGCATTGATTGCCTTCGCAAAGCTGAGACGTTTATCGACGATATCACCGACGGTGACCTCGCAATCGCGATGAGCACTGAACGTTACCTTCCTACCGACGACTCGGCGGCACTGGCCGGTTTCGACGTTGCGGTCGTGTGCGTACCGACCCCGTTGCGTGACGGCGCGCCCGATCTGAGCTATATCGAGAGCGCCGCGGCCATCCTCGCTGCGCACATCACGCCTGGCTGCTGCGTCATCCTTGAGTCCACCAGTTATCCTGGCACCACCGAGGAGATCTTCATCCCGATCCTCGAAGCCGGTTCTGGCCTGCGCGCCGGGCTGCATTTCTTCGCCGGCTACAGCCCCGAGCGCATCGATCCGGGAAACGAGATCTGGCGGTTCTATAACACCCCGAAGATCATCGCTGGAGTGAACCAGGCCTCGCTGCACGCGTTGCGGGACTTTTATGGTCAGCTCGTCGAACACACGGTTGCGGTGCCTGGGCTTCGGGAGGCTGAACTGGCCAAACTACTGGAGAACACCTTCCGTAACGTCAATATCGCCCTGGTCAACGAGCTCGCGGTGTACTGTCACGACCTCGGGCTCGACGTCTGGTCGGTGGTCGAAGCGGCCGCAACGAAGCCCTTCGGCTTCATGAAGTTCACCCCGGGCCCCGGGGTCGGTGGGCACTGCCTGCCGATCGATCCCTCCTATCTGTCCTGGCAGGCGCGGCGGTCCCTGGGTCGGGCCTTCCGTTTCGTCGATATCGCCAGAGACGTCAACGACAATATGCCCGATTATGTGGTCTCCCGCGTGGTCACCCAGCTCAACCAGCAGCGCAAGTCCGTCAACGGCAGCAGGATCCTGCTGGTGGGCCTGACCTACAAGCGAAACTCGCGGGACATCAGGCGGTCACCGGCCGTCGTTGTCGCCAAGAAACTCGCCGATCTGGGGGCTGATCTCCGCGGAATCGATCCGCTCATCAGCACTGATGAGGTCCCCGGTTACCTCCGGATGGTGCCCTGCGAGTCGGGTCAGATCGCCGACGCCGATCTGGTCATCGTGCTCGCGGACCACGACGCGATCGACTGGGAGCTCTTCGAGCCGCACGCCGATCAGATCCTGGACACCCGCAACCGCCTGCGGTCCCCGGTCGCCGCGCGGCTATAGGTTGTGGACAACCCGTGAGTGGCGATACGAGTCCGGACT
>JBOHFC010000294.1:0-4270 GCA_050701375.1 Pseudonocardiaceae bacterium | reverse complement strand
CGCCCCGACGACGCCCGAGTCATTTCATTGCGAGACGCCGCCGACCGGGCATCCCGGATCACCAGTTCCGATGAGGCGGAACGCCTGATGAATGTCGCCGACCAAAACGGTGACCACGTTCTCGTTAAAGCACTGGCCCGCGAATGCGCCCAACGCGCCAACCCGCTGGCGGAGACCGGCTACAGCGTGCTGTTCCATCAATGGGTGGCACAGCAGCCGGGCGGCGCCGACACCGTTTCGGAGTTGGGTGTCATCGCCGACGAGCAGAGCAGCCACAACCTCGGTCACCGGATGTCCCGCGAACAAGCGTTCAGCACCGGCGCGGTGATGCCGGCGGACCTCCGCGGCATCGGCAATCTGCGAGCGTTGGCCGCCGAAGCCGACGCCGAGGACGCACCAGCCGCACCGGCGGACAGCGGTGCCGGCAGCGCGGCTCTACGGGGGATGGCCCGATGACTCACCCAGACCCCGCTCACCCGGGGCCAGCCACGCCCGGTGAGCCCGCCGGGGTGTCCCGCAAACATGGCTGCGTGACACCCCGGCACCACCAACCACCGGAGGGCGTGATGGGACGCGTGGGGCATGTCGGCACCTGGCCCGGCGACAATCCGGTCATCGACGCCGCCGGGTGGCAGTGCACCGCACCGGACCCCGACGCCCCCGGTGGCCGCTGCCGGCTCATCGCCACCCACACCCACCGCCGGCGAGTCGACGGCAAGATCCGGGTAGCCGCGCTGTGCCCCGGGCACTACGACGCAGCCGGACCCGAGGCGCGATGACGAGGACGCGCTGGCCCGCATCGGCGGGTACGACAGGCGGGCACCTGCCCACCCAGGAGGGTCAGCGCAGCAGCCCGACGCCACCCCGCCAGGGGGTGGGGGGTGGACCCCCTGACCCCCTGGCCCGCCACCGGGAAGTGCTGCGGCTCGCGGTGCGCGTAGGTCTGGGGAGTGGACGCTAAGGAAGCTCGGTGAGGACATCGCCGAAACGGGAACGCACCAGGAACGCACCAGGAACGCACCAGGAACGCACCAGGACAAGCTCGTCAGCGGATCAGCCGGCGGCTTGTTGAGGATGCGGTTGACGATGCGCAGCCGGCAGGTTGCGCTCGCTGCTCGACACGGCACCGTCGCGCAGCAACGCGAACAGCCGGTTGCGGTCCTTGTCCTGGCCCCACTTGTGCAGCGACTTCGCGCCGGCGTCGGTGCCTTCGCTGCGGATGACGTCGGCGAAGCGCGGACCACCGCCGTAGACGAGGAGCGGTTTCCAGCTGCTCTGGACCTTCCGCGGGTGCGACACGTACCCGTTGCCAGGTGTGAGATAGCAGCCCGTCCAGCGATAGGGCCGGTGACCATCGAGCAGGCGGTACACCTCGGGTAGGTGGGTCTGGCCGATCAGCACAGCCATGACACCGTCAGGGGTGAGGACCTTGTCGGCCCAGGCACCCAGATCAGCTAGCAGCGGCAGGAACTCGGCTGGATACGGCGGGTCGGTGATGATCGCGTCGATCCCCGTCAGGTCGGCTAGGACCTCGCGGAAGTCACCGTGGCGGATGTCGACGGTGGACGGCGTCGGCTCAGCCGCGGCCTGCGCACGGGCCTTCGCTACGCGCTTCTGCTCAGCTTCCCGGTCGCGGATGATGCGTTCAGCGCGGTCGATGGCCATGCCGCCGGATTTGACTTTCTCAGCAAGATCTGGCGCTTCCTGCTGAACGCGTTTCGCTTGTGCCACACCACGCCCCGACGCACCCACGACTTTCGCCGCTCGATCACGCGCTCGCGGAGCACGTATCGGTTTATCCGAGGCATTCTCTTGGGGCAGACCTGCCCCAAGAGATGACTGTTTCGCCCCTCGTGGTTGACCCGCTGCCTGCGCCTTGCACTTCGCCGCCTCGGCGGCATACAGAGGTTCGGCCGCGAGTGCGACGAAGTCGAGCTGGCCAGCGTTAAGGTGTCGGCGCTTCACGTTCTCGGCGATCGCGAAACCGAGCGGGTCGTTTCCTGCATAGCGCCGCGTTCGCACCTGTATCCTAGCCAACTCGCAGGCGCGCACGCGGTTCCGTCCGTCCAATAGCATCGTCACGGACTCCGGGTCGTCCCAGAGCCAGACGGGCTCAATTAGTCCCCGCTCGGCGATATCGTCGGCAAGCTCCCGCAGCTCGTCGCCGCCGAGCATCGGGAATAGATCGGCGACCGGATGCACCGGCCAGTCGGTCACGATGTTCCCCCCTCGAAGTTCCACGCGAGCAACTCGCTAGGCCGGGCGTCATCCGGCACCATCCCGGCGAGCACCAGCACGACGGGTTTGGGTCTCGGTCCAGTCCGCGAATTGCGCACCTGCGTTCGCAATTCAGTTTCCGCAGACTTGCGTTCCTTGAACCACCTGACAACCATCGCACGGCGCACGACTCGATGGACTGCGCCCGACTGACAACCGGGGTTGTGCAGAAGCTGCACCACCTATCTGCCCACGGCCGTGTTCCCGGCCAGCTTCCCGCTGTCGTTGCTTGGCTAGCTCCGCTTCCCGCGACTCGATCGCCAAGCTCCACCAGCTCGGGCGGAGACGCCGACTACCCGGGCCTAACCGCCGCCAGGTCCGGCGAACCCGCGTTGGAAGTGCTGTTGACAGCACCTCTTCCAACCGGCCGCCGGGAGTGACGGGGGGCAAGCGCTCAACCGACGGCCGGCCGGGGATCATTGCGGCGCCGGGGGCGGTTCCGAAAATCCGTCACGGCCGGTCGGATTTTCGGGTCTCACCGCCGAGCTCTCTCTCTGAGCGATTCTCACGCTGCGTGGCCGATCACGCTCGGTGGCCGGTGACGGTCAGCGACCGCCCCGTTGATCATGACGCGGCGTGACTGTGGCTCAGGGTGACGGTCGCTCGGCGTGCTCGCCTGGTCACTCCGCGTTTGTGATTGTCCGTCACCGACCATTACTGCACGTGCTGTCACTGACCGTGCTGTGGATCATGGCTACGGGCGGTCGCTGCTGGTCGGCAAGGACAGTTGCCGCGCGTACTCCGGCAGTCCGCCCTTCTTCCCGCGACCGCCAATGTGGCCGCGCTGGATGTTGGACCTCCCCTCAAATCCGTCATGCGACCCGCAGTTGATCTACGGATTTGGGTTCCGTGTAGAGCCTGAGCCACAGCCTGATTCGGGCGGTTCAGTTTCCGCAGACTTGCGTTCCTTGAACCGAGCCGCCACAAGAGCGAGGCATCGCTAAGAGAGCGGTGAAAAGTGCGCGACAGTCGCGCACTTTTCGGATTTGGGTTACATCCAACCGGAAGTCGCCGAAACCTCGCCGAGCCGCGGTCAAGCGCCAGCTTGGCGGAGACGCCGGCTACCCCGGCCGAACCGCCTCGAAGTCCGGCGAACCCGACCGGGCCGGTCGGACTTTCGGATCTTGGTCGGCCGAGCGCAGCCTGGGCGTCCACCTTCCAAAGTCCGCCGCCGCCTGGCGGACTTTGGACTCAGCTCGTAGTCAGTGGTGGAACCGACCGACCGCCGGGAGCTGACGGGGGGCACAGCGCTGCACCGGCGGCCGGCCGGGGATCACTGGGGGTCGTCGCAGCCTTCGGGGCACGGTCCGACGTAGTAGCCACTGGGTGTGAACTCGACGAGCGGCACCCGATGCCCGCATTCACCGACGAAGTAGCCGTAGCCGGCAGCCTGCCGCCGTCGCGGTCCACGCCGGCGCGGTGTGGCGCTGCTCGAACCGGCCGGACGGTCGCTGCTTGGCTCACTCACCGCGACACCCCGAAGTCGGCACGCGCGTGCCGAATTTCCTCGAGGTAGATCCGCGAGCAGCCCGCGCACGGTTCCCCTGGTGGCGGCTGGTCGTGCTGAATGGCGGCCGCGGTCAGCGAGGCGCCGCAGCGGGCCGTCAGTTCGCTTGTGCCGTCCTGGCCACCCGGCGCCAGCAGGTGCACACAGGAGTCGGCCGGGGACAGCGCCCAGCGCGCCAGGGACCGGCTCACCGGGTGCCCCAGTCGCGTAGCACCGTGCCCAGGACGGTCAGGGCGTCGCCGCGCAGCTCCTGGGCCACCGGCAGGCCACCGGGCAGCACCAGTGACGAGCGTCGCCGCCGGGTGGCGCTGCACGAGTCCGCCGCCCAGAAACCGGCCAGGTAGATCTCGTCGCGCCACTGCTCGGTTTCCCGCACCCCCAGCAGCGGCCCGTCCTCACCCGGTGCGATCCGCTGGAAGGCGAACCCGCTGTCCTTGGCGACGTCGACCAGCGTCATGGCGGCCGCCACATCCGGGCTATCGGTCA
>JBOHFC010000293.1:0-16698 GCA_050701375.1 Pseudonocardiaceae bacterium | reverse complement strand
GTCCCATCGCGACGCTCACGTCTTCGACCAGCGGGTGGTCCCGCCCGGCCAGGTCAGCCACCGTCCACGCCAACCGCAGGGTGCGATCCGCTCCTCTCGCCGTCACCATGCCGCGATGCAGCGCTGTCGCGATCGGTTCGGTCACCGTCCGTGGCAGCCGGAAGCGCCGCCGCAACACTGGGCCAGGCACCTCGGAATTGGTGCTCCAGCCGGTGCCTGCCCAGCGCGCCCGGGCGGCTTCGCGGGCCCTGAGCACCCGTTCGCGCACTATCGCGGTGCTCTCCGGCTCTGCGTCGGCCTCACCCATGTCCTTCACTGGACGCATCGCGACCCGCAGGTCCACCCGGTCCAGCAGCGGCCCGGACAGTCGGCCCAGGTACCGCCTGCGGGCTGAGGGCGCACACGTGCAGTCCCGCTCGTCGGGCGGGGCGCAGGGGCATGGATTGGCCGCCAGGACCAGCAGGCACCGCGCCGGGTATCGCACCACCCCATCCCGGCGGGCCAACCGGACTTCGCCATCCTCCAGCGGAGTGCGCAGCGCCTCCAGCGATCGGGGCCCGAACTCAGCGACCTCGTCGAGGAACAGCACCCCCCGATGCGCACGGCTCACCGCGCCGGGCTTGGCCAACCCCGAGCCACCCCCGACCAGCGCGGCCACCGAGCTGGTGTGGTGCGGCGCGACAAAGGGCGGAACGGTGATCAGCGGAGTCTCGGGGGAAAGCAGACCCGCCACCGAGTGAACTGCGGTCACCTCGAGCGCCTCCTGGCCGGTGAGCGCCGGCAGCAGCCCCACCATTCGCTGCGCCAACATGGTCTTGCCGGTGCCCGGCGGCCCGGTGAGGAGCAGATGATGCCCACCTGCGGCAGCGACCTCCACCGCCCAGCGGGCGTCGCCTTGTTCCAGCACGTCGCCGAGATCGGGGACCACCGCCGGCGGTGCCGGGCGCGGCGGGCTGGGGCACGTCAGCCCGACAGCGGGGTCCCGCAACCAGCTGAGCACGTCGTTTAGACACGTCGCGCCGCGCACCCGCATCCCGGTCACCAACGAGGCCTCGGCGAGCGATGCGGTGGGCACCACCACCTGGTCGATGCCTACCTGGCGAGCCGCAAGTACCGCCGGCAGCACCCCCCGCACCGGGCGCAGCCGGCCATCCAGGGCCAGCTCCCCGATCAACACCAGCCCACCCAACCGCTCGGCCGGGATCCGGCGATCGGCGGCCAGCAACGCACACGCCAGCGCGAGGTCGTAGCTGCTCCCGCCCTTAGGCAGGGTGGCGGGCGACAGTGCGAGGGTCATCCGACGGGGTGGCCATCGCTCACCAGAGTTGAGCACCGCGGCCCGCACCCGGTCCCGCGCCTCGGACAGGGCGGTATCGGGCAATCCAACCATTTGCAGCCCCGGCAGTCCCGGACCGATATGAGCCTCGATCTCCACCAGCATCCCGTCGACGCCGTGCAGAGCCACCGCCCAGGCGCTGGCTAGCGACATCAGAACGCGCCCTGGAGGTGCTCCACGGTGGCGGGTCCATCCTGCGGACACAGCACCGCCAGCACGTCAAAACGGATCTCGCACCAGCCGACCCGGTATTCCCGCAGCCACGCCGCCGTGACTCGCCTGATCCGAGCTGCCTTCGCCGGCGTCACGGACTCGGACGGTTCTCCATATCCGGTCCCCGAACGGGTCTTTACCTCGCAGACGATGAGGCGCTCCCCGTCTGTAGTAATTTCGCATAGGTGAGAGCAGCGATATACCTACGCCAGTCTGTCGACCGCACCGGCGAAGAGCTGGGCATCAGCCGCCAGCGGCAGGACTGCGAACGCCTCGCCGCCGAGCGCGGCTGGACTGTCATCGCAACGGTCATCGACAACGACACTTCCGCAAGTCGCGGCAAGCGCCGGGGCTTCAGCGAAGTCCTCGCGCTGATCGACAAGCAGGCCGTGGACGTGGTGGTGGTCTGGGCTGTGGATCGGTTGGTGCGCCGGATGGCCGACCTCGAGGACGTCATTGAGCGGTGTGAGCGGTGCGGAGTGAAGCTCGCGGCCGTCTCTGGCGACTTGGATCTATCTACCGACCAGGGTCGATTGGTCGGCCGGATCCTCGCGTCGGTCGCCCGTGGCGAGGTGGAGCGCAAAGGCGCCCGACAGCGCCGTGCCTACCAGCAAGCCGCCGAGCTCGGCAGACCCCCGGGCGGCCCAGTGCCGTTTGGGTTCCGTCCCGATCGCAGGACGCATCACCCAAAGCAGGCTCTCGCCGTTCGCAATGCCTATGAGGCACTGCTGGGCGGTGGCACCTTGGCCGGCATCGCGCGGCGATGGAACGCCGCCGGACTTACTAGCGGTCGAGTTCGCATCGCTCGACATAATGCGGGCGAACCTTCACGGTGGTGCGCCGAGACCGTCCGAGCATTGCTGATGAACCCTCGCAACGCCGCATTGCGCGCTTACCGCGGCGAGATCGTCGGCCGCGCCGACTGGGAGCCGATCGTGGGCGAGGAGACCTGGAGAGCCACAGTTGCGCTGCTGTCTGACCCGTCCCGGCGCGGGGGTCCACCTTCCCCCCGGCGCCTACTGTCCGGTATCGCCGCGTGCGGCGTGTGTCATGGGCCAGTAGTCGCGGGGACCATTCTTCCGACCTACCACACGTACCGATGCCGAAGCAATGGTCACGTTTCCCGCCGTGGTGACCACGTCGACGACTACGTGTCCTCGATCGTCATCAATCGGCTTGCCGGCCCCGAAGCCGTTGACCTGATAACCACGAATGACGGCGGATCCGACGTGGGTCTGCTGCGAGCCGAAGCACTTAGCCTGCGCTCGCGAATGAAGAGCGCCACCCTGGAGTTCGCCAACGACGACACCGTAACCCCGGCGCAGTTACGCGCGATCACGTCCCGATTGAAAGAACGGTTGAATGCGGTCGAAGAGCAGCTGGCCGACGCCGGCCGGGTGAGCGTGCTCGGGCCGCTGGTCGCGGCGGCGACTGAAGACCAGGCAACCGGCGCGGTCGAGCGGGTACGTGAGGTCTGGGACAGCTGGCTCGAGGAAGGAACCGACCGGTGCCGCGCCGTGATCGACATGCTGATGTCCATCACACTGCAGCCACCGGGCAGCGGTTGCCGCAAGTTCGACCCGAACACGGTCGAGATCGTCCCGAAGCGCTGACCAAACCGCGCTGCCCCAGGCCATCGTCACCGCTGTGGTGGACCGCGTGCTCGTGCACCGCTACCTTCCGTGACCGGTTCGACCTGGGACAGCTTCGATCGTCGACGCGGGTGAGCTTCCGCCCGGGATTCGCGGAAGCTCATGACGCTCACTGACCGCGACCTCATGGATCTGCGCGTCGAACTCGTCCGCGCGCACAATCAGCGCCCAGCATCGCCGATACGTCTGGTGGGCCAGCAGGAGACGAGCGCGGCGCAGGCGCGGCCTGACGTTCGTGCCGCGCTGGTTTCCCTCGCGGACCTACCCGACGATCTGTGGTTCGCCTTCGAGCGGCTCCCTGATGGCACGCTCGCCAAGGGAGGAATCAGCGTGGCCGACGTTCGCCGCGACCTGATGGACGGGAGCTGTCGAGTGGACATCGCGGCCATTCCGAATAGCGCCGCGCTGATGCGGTGGGCGCTCAGGGACGCACCGCGGGACATCGTCCAGTAGACGCCGAACGGCCCCCTGCTCGATACCAGCGAGCAGGGGGCCGTTCCGGTACTTCGGTCGCCCCAGGCGCAGCCGGTCGATCAGCGCCTGGGTCATCCCGTCAGTCGAACTCGCCGGCGCGGACGCCGGCGGTGAACGCGGCCCACCCGGCCGCGGTGAAGGTCAGGGCCGTGCCGGTCGGGTCCTTCGAGTCCCGCACGGCTCGGCCGCTGTCGAGGTCGGCCACCTCAACGCAGGCGTTAGCGGATTGGCTTCGGCTAGACTTGCGCCACGCGGCGCCGGTTAGATCCTGCATGGATGCTGTCTCCTTCACTTTGTGCGCTGCGTCAGCTCCGAAAGCAGTCCCAGGCTCTCGTCACGACCGAGTGCCTGGGACCGGAGCTCGTCGTACAGACTGGATAATTGCTGCACGAGGTCTTGTTCGTCGACCAGGTGAGCGCCAATCGCATACTCCTGGTAGGCGATGTCGGCGGAAACGCCCGGGGCGAACGACAGCACCGAGAACGAGCCGGCCATGCTCCGGTGCAGGCCCCGATCGAGCGGAAGGACATGCAGCGCCACGCTCGGCAGCTTCGCCATCGCCTCCAGCTGTTTTAGCTGCTCGGATGCGACTTCCTGGCATGCCAACGTGCGCATCAATGCGCCTTCGGAGATCACAGCTGACAGCGCGAGTGGATCCGGCGCGGTCAGCCGGTTAGCGCGCTGCATGCGGGCGGCCACTCGCCGTTCCACATCCCCCGAGTCTTGCGGTCCAAAGTGCACCGCACGTGCATAGGCTTCGGTCTGGAGCAAGCCAGGCACTAGCTCGAGCGCGAAGGTCCGCACCGTTACGGCGTCTGCTTCGAGGCCGATGTAGGCCTGCAACCAGTCGGGGAGACGGTAGGTCGACCACCAGCCGCGTTTCGTACCCTCTCGCCGCAGTTCCTCCAGTGCTTCAAGCCTGTCGAGCGCACCGTATAGACGTAGGAGCACTTCGAGGTCGGGCTTGCGGACGGCGTTGCGGCCCGTCTCGATATGGCTGATCCGAGACCGCGCGCAGTCCAGCGCCGCGGCGGCATCTTCCATGCGCACGCCCGCCGACTCGCGCAGTGTTCGGAGCTGGCCGCCCAGCTGTCTACGCCGCATCGTCGGCCCCACAACCGTCATGACGCGATCTTAGCCGTATGTAGACGGAGCGGTCGTAACGTCTGGACATGACGTAACGATACTGCGTATCGTCACCTCGACACGGTTGCATGTGATATCTCCGTGTGTCGGTGCCCGACCTTAGCCCCGAACGGGACCGGCTACCACCACCGTCTCGGGAGCGTCATGCCAGGCAGACACCGCCGCGTACCACCAGCCCCGCCACGGGGCGCCACCGTGTCACCCGCGCGGTCGGCGATCGAGGTGACCGATGGCCGGACGTGGATCACGCACCAGGTGCATAACGGAGCGTTCGCCCGGGGTCGGCCGGCTGGCCGGTATCAGGCGCTGTGTGGCGTGGTGGTGCTGGCGGCGAGCTTGTCGGCGCCGGGCCGGGGTCGGTGCCGCACGTGCGCGTCGTGGGTGGCGTCATGACCGAGGACGAGCTGCGGGCCCACGTGGCCGCCATCCATGCCCGTCAAGGCCTCCCCTCCACCGTCGAAGATCCGGTGACGTTGGAGCGCGTCGCAGTCTTAATGGGCCTGACCGACGCGGTCCAGGCACCCCCGCCGCGGTTTCCCCGCGAGTTTCCGGCTGGCCGCCGGTCGAGCAGCTGCTCACCACCGCTTCCTCCCGGCGGCCAGCCGGATCCCACTGGTCACCCCAAGTTTCCGGCTGGCCGCCGGTCGAGTACCCCCGATTCTCCTGGCGGCCAGCCGGATCCCAGTACCGATGTCTCATTGTCAGCTGGCAGCGGACATCAGGTCGGTTCCTATCCCCCGGCCACCGTCCGGTGGGCGTGGTGCCCGGTCGATGCGCGGCTGCATCTGTTGGCGCCGTTGAACGTCGCGCGGGCCGCGTTGTTGGGTCACGGGTTCGCGTTGTGCGGCCGCCGGATCCCGGCGTTGGGACTCACTCACGGCGTGGCGTCGGGTGGCCCGTGTGTGGCGTGTGTGGCCGTGAGGAGCGGGTCGTGATCGCGGCCGCCGCGTCGGCCGCGCGCCAGCCGTTCGTCCGTCGCGCGGCGATGTGGTTGGCGCATGAGCAGCCCCTAGCGCTGGGGTTGGTCGTCGTGTTCTCCACGGCGGCGGCGGTGAGTCACGCCCCCGCGTGGGAGGTCGCGTCGATGATCGCGACCTTCGTCGGCGTCGGGGCTATGGGGGCGGAGCAGTACCACAGAACCCATTTGTGCGCGCGGTGCGCTGACAACATGCCCGTCGATGGGCCGGGGGAAGCGGTGCGGCAGGGCCGGTGGTTGCGGCTTCACCACCGGTGTGGCGCCCGGCTGATGATTCCTGTCTGGGTAGTGCTTCTCGGATTCGACTTCGTCGGGCCCGCCGGATGGGGGTCCGCTCCGATCCTCTTGTTGTGGCTCGTGACGGCCGCGGCGAACCTGCGGCACCGTCCGCTGGAGCTGTGGTGCCCGCAGTGCCGCTGGTCCGACGGCGACGACGACGACACCGACACGGTGCCGACACCGGACCCGGTCGCTGTCGAGGATGTGCGGTCGTGAGCGCCCCGAAGCGGCCGGTCTATGACCCGTGGCGCGACGTGGACGGCACGCCCATCGCTGACGGTGCCGTGGTGGAGCAGGTCGGGATCGCCAAGGAGCACGGGGCGCTCAGCGCCCGGCTGCACAAACAGGGTGTGGTGATCGGCCGGCCACGACGGGGCGGCAACCGGCTGTATGTCCGCTTCGACGGCGAAACGGCCGAGGTGAGTATCCGGCCGCACCTGCTGCGTCTCGTGCCGCCGGCCCTCGCGCCGCGCGACGTCGAGCGGATCATCGAGGCGCTGGAGCAGCTGCGTGACCTGGCGTGGCCCGTGGTCGCCGACAGCGATGACCGGTCGGTGTTCCGCCGTTCGCTGGCGATCAGTCATCTGGTCAAGATCGATGGGGAGTGGCGGGAGAAATGACCGAGGGTGAAAGCGAGCTGGCGCCTACCGGATGGCGGCGGTTGTTCTGGAGGCCATCGCGACAGCGGCGTCAGCGGCTGAGTGCGTCGCTGTACGCGCGGGTGCTGCGTGGCGACGCCCCAGCCAAGTGCCTGGCCTTCGTCAACCGGGACCGCTTGATCGGTGAGCTGCGCGGCAACGGGTGGCCCGATGAGCGGATCGCGGACGTCAGGAAGGTGGCTGGAGGCGATGAGCGATGAATCCCTCATCGAGGAGATGTTGGAGCGAAAGCGGCTAGCGCTGCGGGGGTGCGGTCCGCCGTCTCGCGAGGCGAGTGGTCCCGCCACCGCGCCGCCGCCGAACACCGGTGACCCGTGGATCGACGCGTACCTGAAACTGCGGACCGCGTGGACCGGGGGCATGGCGCCCGCGGATCTCGTCGAGTACGCGCGGGAACTGAGGCTCACTCTGCCCCCCGGTCCGCCCTCGGTACCCGCGGACATTTTCGTCCGGATGGACGCGGCGATGGCGGACGCCCCGATCGATGCGCTGTTGGCGCCCCAGTCGCCGCTGTGGACACCCAACTAAGGGAGAGGAAGTTCAGATGAACAGCACAGCCGAGTTGTATGCCCGGGATTTCAGCGCTCTGCGCTGGCGCAAGAGTTCGAGATCGCATGACGACGAACCACCCGACAACTGCGTGTTGGTCGGCGTGTTCCCGGACGGTGCCGTCGCGGTGAGCGACTCGAAGAACCGCGACGCGAAACCTCTGGTTTACACGCCCGACGAGTGGGCGGCGTTCACGGCTGGTGTCCGTGACGGCGAGTTCGGCTGAGCGCCGCGGCCGGCGCGTGACTCGTCTGCTGACCCCCGCGGAGGTGGGCGCGCTGCTGCGGGTGAGTCCCCGGACGGTCAGCCGGTGGGCCCGCCTCGGGCGGATCGGCTCGGTCCGGACTCTGGGTGGTCACCGGCGGTTCCGTGAGGACGAGGTGCGCGCGCTGCTCGGGCGGCTCACCGTCGTCGAAAGCCGCGATGAGTGAGCCGCGAGATACCCGGCCGGGTCGCCGGTTGGCAGCGATGTCCCCCGCATCGCTCCCGGCGCCCCGGTCGGCCCCCCCTTCCTTGATCTTGTCCGAAAGAAGGAGCCATGGATACACAGCGACGCGTCGTCGGCGCGCATCTCGTCGGTGGCCTCAAAGCGCCCAACGCGACCAGCGCCCTGCGTATCACCAGCCGGGTCCTGGGTCGGCACGTCCACGCGGTCACCGACGGGGAGACCGGGTCGCGGGACCAGTGGATTTTGTGGCAACTCCCCAAGCTGCTCGCGGTGCCGGGCATCGGCGCCGGTGAGGGGACCAAGTCCATGCCGGCGGGTACCGACCCGGTCTATGACCGTGTTTTCCCGAATCTGACGATCGCCCCGTCGGTCACCGCGCTTGCCGCCCGCTATTTGGGATACGCCGACGCCGCCGAAGACTCCTACCTGGTCTTTCAGCGACTCCGGGAGATAGGTGTGATACCCCGTGGCGTGAAGTTCCAGGTGTGTCTACCGACGCCGTACGCCACCGTGGTCATGTTCATCGAGCCCACCGACCAGCACCGTTTCCTGCCCATCTACGAGGCCGCGCTGGTCAACGAGATCACGGCGATAGCCGACATGGTGGATCACGATGATCTGGTCATCCAATTCGACGCGGCGGTCGAGGTCGGCGTGTTGTGCGGCGCGTTCCCCGCGGCGCCCACCCTCAGCGCCAAGGACTTCGTCGTCGACGCGCTGCGCCGCGTGCTCGCGCTGCCCACCAACGGCGTCGAACGCGGCGCTCACCTGTGCTACGGGGACCTGGCGCACCGGCACTTCGCGGTACCGCGGGACCTGTCGTTGTGCGTCGAGCTGGCCAACGAGGTCAGCGACCTGACCGATTTCGTGCACATGCCGGCGGACCGGGACACCGGCCGGGACCCGCGGTACTACGAGCCGCTACAAGATCTGCGGACGCGGCGACTCGCGCTGGGTGTCATCGACTACGAGGCCGACGAGGCCCGCACCGCGGAACTCATCGACGCCGCGGTGGTCGGCGGTCGGCGCGATTTCGCCGTCGCGACCGAGTGCGGGATGGCGCGGATCGGTGAACGCGGCACCGCGTCACTGGAGCGGTTGCTCACGTTGCACGCGACGTTCGCGGCCCCGATCCGCTAACGAGAATCCGGGAGGAACACGCGTGGACAGGTGGTATGCGCGGTCGCCCAAGGAGGGCGACACCCACTACGGCTACAGCGCCGACTACGTGATCGAGGACAGCACCGACCCACACGACGACGGCATCGTCGTCACGGCGCGGTGCGGGGTGATGTTCCGGCCGCAGCGGCCTCTTTTCGACGACAACCCGCTTTTCGGTCGGGACTCGGTCGACCCGCTGCAGGCCTGCCCGAGGTGCCGGGCGGCCGGGCTTGCGCCCACATGTGACCCCGACCCGGACGGCGCCGCGGTGCGCGACCTGATCGAGACGCTGAACTCATCCCCGATGAGAAAGAAAGGTGACGCATGGGTGACCCACGAGCAGAGACCCACGGGCGACACGACCCCAGGTTGCCGCTGTGTCAATGCCCCGGCTGCGCGTCGACGATGCGCCTGTTGGGGGTGACGGCGATTCACAACTTCGGCCCTGAATCGCCCCCGGCCAGCGAGGTCGCGACGGCACCGAATCCCCCGATTCTCGACTTCTGGGAGCACGGGAGCGTGGAGTGATGACACCGGACTTTTTCGGGCTTGCCTTCATGGGGCTGTGGATCGTTTCCATCGTCATGCTCGCGTTGGCGGCCGTGCTGCCACCTGTGCGGGACACCGATGAGCGGCCGCGACCGATCCGGGTGGACGGCGACGAGTCCCTCTTCAGGCTCGTGTGGTTGTCGCTGCTGCCGGAAAAGGGAACGAGCGACCATGCCGACCGGCGGCCGACCGGCCCCGCGGCGCACAGCGACGGGAGGTAGACGCGGTGGACAGGTGGTATCTGCGGTCCTACAAGGACGGCGACGCCCACTACGGCCACGCCGGCGGCGACATCGACGACGACGGCATGGTGACGGCGCGGTGCGGGTTGACGTTCCGGCCGCAACAGCAACTCTTCGGCGCCGGGCCCGCTTTCGTGCGCCCCCCGGTGGACGCGCTGCAGGCGTGCCCGGGATGCCGGGCCGCGCAGTCGACCGCCGGGACTGACCGTGAACCCGACCCTGACGGGTCCGCGGTGCTGGGCCTGATCGAGACGCTGAATTCACCCCGGAAGAAAAGGAACCGCACATGAATGACCGATCGGAGCTGACAGTTCCTGAGCTCAAGTCGATGCTCGACCATCTGGTGACCACGGCGGGCAGCGACTCTATCTGGGTGAAATATGTTCGGGGACGTATTGCTGCCCTTGAAGAGTGTGCGGGTCGTGACAACGCGCCGCCGCGCACCACGGGGCGATGAGCCGCGCCCGGTTGTGGCCGTTGGCGCGGTGGGGCGGCACGGTGAGCGATGACCAGCTACTACGTGTGCCCCAGTCTCGTTGACGGCGCCACCGGGCCGTCGAACCTGCGGGAGTGTCAGTGCGGCACCCAGGTGTTGGTGGCACTCGTGATGACGGGCCGGGTCGAGTCGGGTGAGCTGGTCGCGCAGTGCGTGCCGTGCCACTACGCCACGGGCCGCACCGTCACCCTGCACTCCGACGAGATCCGGGTACTGCGCCAGCTCGGTCAGCTGGATGAGGCGTGGCGGATCATCGCCGAGATCAATGACGACAGCGAGTGAACGCTGGGTAACCGAGCCCGCATGACACCTAGCGCATCCACTTCAGAGATCGTCCTCGCCGTTGCGGCTCTGGCCGCGCTGGCAGCCGGGCTCTTCGCGTTGGCCGCCGGCGCGTGGTCGCGGGTGGCCGTGGTCGACGTGACGGTGTCGTACCTGGCGGTGGCGTGGGCGCTGTCCCGGGGGCTGACCAGGTGACGCGCGAGGGCAGGATGACACCACCACCACGAGAGGACAAGCATGGGCAATTGGCGCACGGTGAACATCGTCGGGACGTTCGACCCGACCGAGGTGCCGGCGGCGCGTGAGCACCTCACCGTCAAGGACGACTGGTCGAACTTCGGGCCGCTGTCGATCAGCAACGGCCTGTGCTCGCTAGGCGACTGGCCGGCTGGGTCGGTGATGGCGGTCGGCAACCTCGCGGGAAACCGGTGAGCGAACGCATCCTCGTGCACGTCGAAACCCCGGGGGGTTGGGTACGGCTCGGATCCGTCCAACCCGACGAACCACCCGGCTCCGTCACCAACACCACCCCGGACGGCAAACGCGAGGTCTACATCTTCGGCTGGATCGGCGGGCGCATGGGCGTCTTCCGATCCACAAACGGCATCGACATCGAGGACGGCCCCACCCGCGAAATCCTCACCACCGGACTCGACATCATCGCCGGCGACCTGCGCCTGCACTCCGTGCAATTCGAGGTCGCCGGACGCGACGGCACCGCCCAAGTCCGATTCACCTACCAGCCAGAAGAGACAACAACATGATCAGTCAAAACGCGGCGAATTGGGTGATGCTGTTCGTTGTAATCGGACCTGCTCCTGCCATCGGCATCACCCTGGCAGCGTTCGGCAACGCGGCGCTGTATCAACCATCGCAAGCGGACCGCGGAGCGAATCAATGAACCGTGCCGCGCACCTCGCGTGGGCTAAGGACCGTGCGTTCGCCGAGCTCGACGCCGACCGCCACGGCGCAGGCCCAGTGAACGCGCTCAACTCCATCATTTCGGATCTGCGGAAGCACCCCGACACCTGCGGTCACAATGGGCTGATGTTGACCTCGATGCTCATGTTCGACGGCCACCTCACGGACGCCACGGATGTCCGCAAGCACATCGAGGGGTTCCGATGAACGACCGTCCTCAGGTCGATGACGACTCGGTCAGTGTGCTGCGCAGCGATCTCGCTGACTGGGCTCGACGGGTCGACGCCGCCGCCAACCTGCTCGGCGAAATGGCTGGCGGGACCGCGCGCGACGCGATGCACGAGCTGGCCGGTGTGATCGCGCTGCGCGTGGTGGAACGCCCGCGGTTCACCTGCCCGCGATGCAAGCGGACCAGCTACCACCCGCATGACGTCCGCGAGGGCTACTGCGGCGCCTGCCACGCCTGGACCGGCCTGGCGCCCGGCGATCCCGTGCTGAGTCAGGAGCGACCATGATCGATGACCGAGACAACAACATCGTGGCTGCCGGTGCCCTCTTGGCGGTTGTCCAAACGTCCAACCTGGATCCGCAGATCGTGATGGAAGACGGGCACGCCACCAACGCCATCACTGTGCGGTTTGGCTGTTTGCGCTCCCGGTACCGCCTCACCGTCGAGCGCGTTGTCGCAGACGACGCCGCCGGGGGCGAACCGGTGTTCAGTCAGGAGCGACCGTGAGCACTGCGAGCGGGCGCGGCTGGACTTTGCTACCCGACGTCGACATCAAACCGGTAGACGATCTGATGCTCGGCCCAGGGGGGCTTCTCAACGTGGTCCCCAGCTGGAAGCTGACCGAACTACCGCTGGCCACGCTGCAAGTATGGTGCGTGAAACGGGGGGTTTACCAGTTCCCGACCGAAGAGCTGATCGAGTGGCTGTCCACGCGAATCGCGGGACGCAACGCCATCGAGATCTGCGCGGGTAACGGTGTCCTCGGTAGAACCCTCGGGATACCCACAACCGACTCCCACATGCAGACCAAACCAGAGATCGCCGACTACTACAGGGCTATGCGGCAATGCCCGATCACGCCACCGCCTGACGTACAAAGGTTCGACGCTAACCAAGCCGTCAACCATTACCAGCCAGACGTGGTCATCGGTGCGTGGGTCACGCAGCTCTGGCGACCAGGAGACAAAGAGGGCTCCGTCCAAGGCGTAGACGAGCTTGCGATCGTCAAAGCGGCTGAATACATCCACGTTGGCAACGACGGCACACACGGGCGCAAGCGCGTCATGCGCAAACAGCACGAGCGACTCCGCTTTGACGACTGGCTCATATCCAGAGGGCAAGACCAATCGCTAAACCGCATCGACGTCTGGCGCCGGGGGTCTAAGTGAGTGAACCGATCGGGAGAACGCGCGAGAGAGGTAAGACCGGCTCCGGCGTGGGCTGGTCCGTCCTAGGTGGCATGTGCGCGTGCGTGCTCGCATCCCAAGTCGGTGCGCTGTTCATCACCAATCCTGCGGTGCAGGTGGGTGTCGGCGTCGGTTGTGGACTGCTGGGGATGTTGGTCACCGCTCTCGTCATCGACGTGGTTCGTGCTCGTCGCCGCGGCGACAGGACGACGCTGAGGCGGCTTCGGAGCCGACTACGGCCTCACCTCGGGATCGGGGTCTGGCTGCTGATCATCGCCGCGGCAGGCGTGACCAACACCTACGCCATGCGGGCCAATCCCGAACTCGCATGGGCCACGGGCAGCGGCTGGTTCTGCGCGTTCGGCTGCGCCGTGCTCGGCTATCAACTCGGCTGGGGCACGCGTGGCTCCTACGAAAGCGGCCGGAGCGCTGGCCGGTGGATCGCCTACCCGGTGGACGCGGACGGGATCCCCGCCGCGCCGCCGGTCTCCGGACACCTCGTGGTCGACGAGCACGACATCATCGGTCGGCGGTCATGACCACCCAGTTCTTCGGCACCGCCCCGGACAGTGGTCTGGTCCAGTTTCTCCTGGCTCGCATCGCCGAGGACGAGGCTGGAGCGCGCGCCGTCACAGAGCGGCAACCGATCGATCAATGGGATGCGGTGGGTGCGGCAGGTGAAGATGACGCCGCGCTGTCGTACTGGGGCGTGGCGCGCATCGCCCACGCGGAGCCCAACCCGGCCGCACGATCGATCGCACAGCACATCGCCCGCTGGGATCCGGCCCGCGTGCTCGCCGAGTGCGAGGCGAAGCGGCGGATCGTGGAGCGTGCGCAATTTGTCTCCGATCATGGTCCCGCTCGGGACCACCTGCGGGCGATGGACATGACTACCGGTGCGTCAGCCGTGCTAGGTGATGTCCTGCGATGGCTCGCCATGCCTTACGCAGCACACTCGGAATACCGAACTGAGTGGGCGGCCGGTGAATAGGGACGGGGGGGAACGTGACGTGAGTAGTGAGTACGTGCCGTGGTGGGAGCCGCGCCGAGACGGTGAGGCCACAGCGGTCTATCTCGCCCGGGTGCTCGACGAGCTCGGCGCCGATGAGATGGCTGGCCGGGCGCGGTTGTGTCACTTCGATGACTACTTCTGTCCCGACGAGGTCGACGACGGCGCCAACATCAACCGGTTGGTGGCGGAGTTGGCCGACTGGAAGCGTTCCGCGACCCGTGACCAGCGGTTGCGAGCCCACGCGGTGACCGAGGAGGCGAAAGCTGGCGAGTTCGACGGGACCCGCGAGGAGTCCAATCGGTGGGCCGCCAGCAAGAACGGCCGGGAGGTGTTCCGCGAGCTGGTCGGTGATCTGACCGGGGATGAGCCGGCCGACGACGACAAGGGTCAGCTGTGGGTGCGCTCGGAGGTCATGCCGGATGGCACCTACGGAGTCGGCCTCAACGTCGGCGCGGACCGCGCCTGGGCTTTCGACCGCGAGGCGGCCGTCGCCTACGCGGTGGCGTGTTTCGCTCGCGCGACCGAGGCCGAGCACGACGCCGCGGTCTTCGGACTGTTGACCACGTCGATGAAGGTGCCCGAACACGCCGCGGCCAAGCTGGTCTGCGACCTTCGCGCGGACCGTCCCGATGACCACAAGGCGACTGACCCGCTGCGCTTCACCGTCGCCATCGGCCGACGGGGTCCGTTCCTGAAGATGGAGCTCGACGGCACACAGGTCGGCGAGCTGACACCAGCGGACCTGCGTGACCACGCCGTCGGGGTGCTCAATGTGCTCGCCGCCGCCGACCTCGACGCGAACCTGCAGCGGGTCCTGGTCGGGGTCGTGGGGATCGACGACAACCGGGCCCGGCAGTTCGTGGGTTCGCTGCAGGAGCACTGGCCGTCCGAACAGCGGCCGAGGAGATCGGGACATGGCCGGCCGGTGAAGTGATGAAGGGGGCCGGGTAACCTGCCTGCTCCGCCGTTTGGAACACCAACTCGCTGAAGGAGCCTGCCTACGTTGGCCAGCCTTGATTACGTCATCATGTCGGAGTTCGCGCGTGTTGATCTGTCCGGGTTGGTGACGATCGTCGGCGGCAGCTTCGACCGGGTTCAGGCGACGCAGCGCGGAGCGGGTCAGCAGCTGTTCATCACGCTCCGGGCGATACTCGAGGAGGCGGAGACTTCGGTTTCGTTCGAGGTGAAGGTGCGGCCGCCGACAGGTCAGTTCGAGATCGGGATCACGGGCGAGGCCGCGCGCCGACCAGAGGTGTTACCAATCGACGGCCGGGTCGGCGTCATCGCGGCGGTTGGCCTGGTCGTGCCGTTACAGACCGAAGGCCGACACGAGGTACGGGTCAGTGTGGGACAGGAGACGCGCGTCTTGCCCTTCGTCGTGGAGTTCGTTCAGCCTGCCGGCGCGTGAAGCTCGCATGCGCATCAGATACAGCAAGCACGCCCGCTTTCGGATGGCGAGGCGTGGCGTATCCGAGGATGACGTGCGACAGTGCATCAAGGAGCACGTACAACGGCTGCAGACCGCGAAGCAGAACCAGTACAAGGGCGATGTCGGTGGGCGGATGCTCAAGGTGTGGGTCGCGCCGGACCGGGACACCGACCTTGAGAGGCTCATCGTGAGCGTGGCTTGGGAGGACGACGATGACGACAGCTGAGCCGGTTGTCTCAGTGGAGATCGACCAAGAGGCGGATGCGGCGTACGTCCAGCTCAGCACCGGCCAGGTAGCGCGCACGGTGGGATTCAACGATGACGTGAACATCGATCTGGATGAACACGGGGTCGTCGTTGGGATCGAACTATTGGACCTGGGAAGCTCAGTACCGCTGGACGACATCGCGCGGCACTATCATATCCGCACCGAAGCCCTCCGGGTCCTCCTGGAGTCTCTGGTCCGGGGGCGACCCTCTCAGACGACCGTTGCGGGGAGCACCGTAGCCACGCAACTACCCTTCGGCGCAGTCCAACCCAGCCACGTAGTCCCGGCTTGACTGTGGTTCCCGCGAGCCAGCTCTACTACTGGACGCGGGCATGGCAGGTCAACGAGCGGCGGGCCGCGGCTGAGCTCGCGCGTGGCGAAGGGCGAGAGTTCCAGAGCACGACGGACGCGGTCCGGTGGCTTCTCTCGGATGACGACTGACGTGCCTAAGTGCGCGTCATTCCGCCGAACTTCAAGAAGGTCATGGACCGCAAGCCGCCCGAGATGCAGGCGGCGATCGCTGAGTGTGTGCATCGGCTCGGTGAGAACCCTCGCCATCCGGGCCTTCAGACCCACAAGGTCAAGGGGACACCGGGCGTGTTCGAGGCGTACGTGGACAAGGGCAACCGCATCACCTTTGAGTGGGATGGCGACACGATCATCCTCCGGAACAACTGCAACCATTCGATCGTGGACCGGAATCCCTGACAGCCGCCAAGGGGGCGTGCGATCACTGACCCGCCAACAGAGGACGAGCAGCGCGCGGCTTTGGCGCGCGCTGTGGCCTGGCGCAGCGAGGAGGGACTCGTCGGAAAGATAGAGCGCCGCCCGGGCGCGATGGGTGGCAAGCCACTGCTCGCCGGGACCCGGGTGCCGGTGGAGACGGTCCGGCGGTACCTGGCGGCAGGGCGCTCGGTTGACGACATCCTGGAAGGGTTCCCGATCCTCACAGTCGACGATGTGGAAGCGGTTCGGGCCTTCGGCTGAGCTGGCGACAGTACGCAGGGTGGTGACGATTGAACGTCCCCGAAGATGCCGCGACACTCGATGTTCTGCGGGATCCCGATCTCGTCGCCGCAATCGACGAGGGGACGGCCGCGATCGCCGCCGGGGACGTTGTGAGCCTCGCGGAATTTCGACGGATAGTCGCAGAGCAGCGCCGGTAGCAACGGGCCTGTGCCGCACCCCCC
>JBOHFC010000292.1:0-8005 GCA_050701375.1 Pseudonocardiaceae bacterium | reverse complement strand
GGTTATCCACAGGGATCACGGGCCGCGCAGGCGGCCAAGTACCCGCTCGAAGATCTCGGCCAGCACGAGTCGTTCCTGGTCAGACAGAAGATCGACCAGGTTGTCGCGAACGCCGCGGACGTGTGTGGGAGCCGCGTTGCGCAGCACGTCGTGGCCGTGCGGGGTGAGCACCGCGAACACTCCCCGCCGATCCACCGGGCACTCCTGGCGGCGCACCAGCCGGGCCTTCTCCATCCGACCGACCTGATGGGAGATCCGGCTCTTCGACGAGGCCACCTGCTCCGCCAGCGTGCTCATCCGGGCCTGCCCGCCCGGGGCCTCGGACAGCCGGACGAGCAGTTCGTAGTCTCCCAGGGCCAGCTGGTGGCACTCCTGCAGGTCGCGGTTGAGCTGAGCATCGAGCACCGCCTTGCCGACGGCGTACGCCCGCCACGCGCGCATCTCCTCGGCATCGAGCCAGCACGGCTCTCCGTTCACCCAAGCAGGCTAACCGACCACGTCCCGGACGACGCTGTGCGCGCCCAGTTCCGACGGGCTGGCGTAGCCGGCCAGCGCCAGCGTGAGATCAAGATCGCCCAGCAGGACGCGCAGCACGTGGGCCACCCCACGCTGCCCGGCCAACCCGAGCCCGTAGACCCAAGGACGCCCGAGCAGCACCGCGTGCGCACCCAGCGCCAGCGCGATCAGCACGTCGGCACCGCACCGGATACCGGAGTCCAGCAGCACCGGGGCGCGGCCGTCGACGGCGGATACCACGTCGGGCAGGCAGTCCAGCGCCGCCCGAGCCCCGTCGACCTGCCGGCCGCCGTGATTGGACACCACCAGGGCGTCGACGCCGTAATCGAGCGCGATCCGGGCGTCCTCGGGGTGGCAGATCCCCTTGATCAGCACCGGCAACCGGGTCCACTGGCGCAGCAACGACAGATCCGACCAAGCCAGCGCCGGATTGCCGAACACCTCCACCCAGGCGCGCACGGCCATCTGCATGGCCTGCGCCGACTCCTCGGGCGGCGCGTCCAGCCGGGCCCGGAACACCGGATCGGCCAGGTAGTTCGCGATGCCCTTGGCGTGCAGGAACGGCAGGTGCGCCAGCGCCAGGTCCCGCGGCCGCCAACCCACCGACCAGCAGTCCACGGTGACCACGATGGCCTGGTAACCGGCCGTCTCAGCGCGACGGACCAGCGACTCGGCCAGCTCGGGATCCCCCGGCCAGTACAACTGGAACCAGCGAGCCGCCGCCGGCGCCGCGGCGGCGACGTCCTCCAGTGTGGTCGACGACGCGGTGGACAGCACGCTGGTCAGTCCCAGAACGGCGGCGGCGCGGGTGACGGCGAGCTCGGCGTCGGGGTGCACGAGGCCCTGCAGGCCGACCGGCGCGGTGAGCACCGGCGCCGTCATCGAGGTGCCCAATACCGTGGCGGACAGATCGCGTGCGGTGACCCCGCGCAGCATCCGCGGCACGATCCGCCACCGGGCGAACGCCTCGCGGTTGGCGGCGATGGTGCGCTCAGTCGACGCCCCACCGGTGACGTAGCCGTACGCCTCATCCGACATTACCTCCCGTGCCGCGGCTGCCAGCCCGTCGGCGGTCATCGGCAGCTCCGGTCGCTGCCCGGCGAGGCCACCGGCGTAGATCTCGTTTGCCATGTCCCCGAAATGCGCCATACCGGGCACCCTATACGGTGACCCCCGGCCAGGCCCGCGGCTTGACGCGACTACACTAAGGACACCACATATCGCTGCAGGTGATAAAACAGAGCAGCTCCAAGAAAGTCAGAGGAAGCTGAGACTACTGATGGCGACGACGGACACACCACAAGAATTCGATCCACACGCTATTGATGCGTACTGGACTCAGGTGTGGGATGAAGAGCAGTCCTGGGTGGTGGACAATGAAACCGATGCGGCGGACTCAGTCTATGTCCTGGAGATGCTTCCCTACACCAGCGGTGAGCCCCACGTCGGTCACCTCAAGAACTACGCCGTCGGCGACGCGATCGCCCACTTCATGCGCAGGCAGGGCAAGCGAGTGCTCCATCCGATGGGTTATGACGCCTTCGGCCTGCCCGCCGAGAACCATGCCATCCGTACCGGTAAACATCCCCGCGTGTCGACCGATGAGTCGATCGCGTCTTTTCGTGAGCAGTTCAAGCAGTGGGGTATTTCGATCGACTGGACTCGGGAAATCAGCACCCACGAGCCCAGCTATTACCGCTGGACACAGTGGATCTTCCTGCAGCTCTACCAGGCGGGCCTGGCCTACCGGAAGCGGTCGGCGGTCAACTGGTGCCCCAAGGACGCGACGGTCCTGGCCAACGAGCAGGTCGTCGACGGCCGCTGCGAACGCTGCGGCTCCCTGGTCGAGTCGAAGAATCTGGAGCAATGGTTCTTCAAGATCACCGATTATGCTGACCGGCTGCTGGCCGATCTCGATGCACTGGAGTGGCCCCCGCACGTCAAGACAATGCAGCGCAACTGGATCGGCCGCTCGGAGGGCGCCGGCGTCACCTTCCACTGCGCCGAAGTCGACTTCGATATCGACGTCTTCACGACCAGACCCGACACGCTGTTCGGGGTGACCTTTCTGGCCATCTCGCCGGAGCACCCCGAGCTCCATCGCCTGATCGCCGGGACACCAGCGGAGCCGGCGATCCAGGAGTACGCCAACCAGGCCCGCCGGGACGGTCACGCTGACCGCGGTGGCGATCGCACCAAGACCGGCATCCTGACCGGCCGGCACGCCGTCCACCCGCTCAGTGGCGCCAGGGTACCGATCGTGGTGGCGGACTACGTGCTGATGGAGTACGGCACCGGCGCCGTGATGGGCGTACCGGCCCACGACGAGCGCGATTACGAAGCGGCCCAGACGTTGGGTTTTGAGATCCGCCAAGTCGTCGAGTCGGCAGCTGGATCGGCTGCCGAGCTGCAGTTAGTGGCCAAGGGTGTGACGACGAACTCGGGTGAGTTCGACGGTCTCGAATCCGCCGAAGCGTCGCGGCGCATCGTCGCCGCGCTTGCGCAGCAGGGTGCCGGCGAGGGCTCCATCAGCTACCGGCTGCGGGATTGGCTGCTGTCTCGCCAGCGTTACTGGGGTTGCCCCATCCCGATGCTGTACTGCGCGTCGTGCGGCTTGGTGCCGGTACCCGAAGACCAGTTGCCGGTGCTGCTGCCCGATGTCGAGGACTACGCCCCGAAGGGCAAGTCACCGCTGGCGGCGGCCGTCGACTGGGTCGAAACCCGCTGCCCGCGGTGTGCCGGGCCAGCCCGGCGCGAGACCGACACCATGGACACCTTCGTCGACTCCTCGTGGTACTACCTGCGCTACTGCGACCCACACAACACCGACGCGCCATGGAGCGAGCAGGCAGTCGGCACCTGGATGCCGGTTGACCAATACATCGGCGGTATCGAGCACGCCATCTTGCACCTGCTGTACTCCCGCTTCCTGTGCAAGGCGCTGAGCGATCTCGGGTACCTGTCGGTGCAGGAACCATTCCAGCGGCTGTTCACCCAGGGAATGATCACCAGAGACGGCGCCAAGATGTCCAAGTCGAAGGGCAACGTCGTGTCGCCGCGCACCATCATCGACCAGTACGGGGTCGACGCGGCACGCTGCTATGTACTGTTCATGGGACCACCCGATGCCGGCGGGGACTGGTCCGACGAGGGCGTGGAAGGCGTGTACCGCTTTCTCCGGCGGCTGTGGCGAGTGGCCGCCGACGTAGCGGCCAGCCACGATGCCGTCATCGGCACAACGCTTGATCAGGAGCGTGAGGACGACCTGCGGCGCGAGATGCACGCCACCATCAAGAAGGTCACCGAGGACATGTCCGGTGGCAGCTTCGCGTTCAACACGGCGATCGCGGCGCTGATGAAGCTGAACAACAGCTGCATCCTCGCCGCGCAGAACGGCATCAAGCGCGAGACGCTGGCCGAGGCCGTAGCAACGATCGCCTCACTGCTGCTGCCCTTCGCGCCGCACGTCGCCAGCGAGGTCTACCACCAGTTGACCGGCGAACATGTGTGGAAGCAGCCGTGGCCGGTTGCCGATGAGGCGTGGCTGCATCTCGATACGGTCGAGCTGGCCTTGCAGATCAACGCGAAGAACCGCGGCAAGCTGGTGGTCGCGTCGGATGCGCCAGAAGATGCCATCAAGCAGGCGGCGCTGGCCAGCGACGTCGTCCGTGCGGCGCAAAACGGCAGCATCATTCGTAAAGTGATCGTGGTTCCTGGCCGCCTGGTGAACGTGGTCGTCAAGTAAGCGCGAGGATTCAGCCCGCGCCCAGCATCTGCTGGAAGCCGTCCAGGCCGTCCACCGACGTCGTCCCCGATGAGAACCACGTCACCGTCTGGCCAGCCGCCCGTCACTCGCGGCTTTGTCCACCTCTACCCGACCAGCTCGCGTTCGCGCAGGTCTCCGAGGTCGTAGCGACCAGGGTCGGGTTCACCCGGTCGGTTGGCGCTCTCGTGTGCGTGGCCGCAGTCGTGGCCAGCTTCATAGACTCATTCACCGCGATCGCCAACTGGGTCGCCGATGTCGCGGTAACACTGCTGGCCCAGGTCTACCGCCGACATGCCGAACCACTGTGTCGACGGCTTTGGGCCGCGGACTTGTCCGATGAGCCCGGTGAGGGGGTGTCGCTGTCGGTGTGACGCACCCAGGTGATTGTCAAGTTCTGGTGTATCAGAACATCACCGCTTGGACTCTCTAGTCCTCAAGCGGTGGTCGCAATCCGCGGCTCCGCCACGCTGCCTGATTCGGCAGCAGTTGGTGTTTGAGGCGATGCCGAGCGCTTGACCCTTTTCACCACGGGTCTGGCATCAAAAGGGGGGACCTCCTGTTGGGCAGATCAGCAGAGGACATGGTGGAGGTCTCGGTAGATACCGCGGATTATCCCCGCGGTGACCAGGTGGATGCCTGGCAGCAGATACTCATCGACTACGTGGTGCCGTTTCGTGTGCTGTCTGCACCTGAGATCCCGTTTCGGGGTCGGCTACACCGCCACCACCTTGGCGTGGTGAAGGTGGTGACCACCACTCTCGCGCCGAGTGTCCACCACCGCTCGCCTCGGTTGAGTGCTCAAGCCGGTGACATGCGCTGGGCCCTGTCGCTGCTGTTGACCGGTGAGTGGGTGGTCAGCGAGGACCGGGCTGAGCAGCGGTTTCGCCCGGGCGATTTGGTGTTGTGGGACCTGGCCCGGCCGATGGCACTGGCCTCGGCCACGCCCGTGAGGGCCCTGAGTTTTCGGATCCCCCCGGAGGTCCTAGGCCCGCGCGCCGAAGGGCGACTCATTACGGGGGCGACCGTGTTGCCCACCGGTGGTGGGCTCGGCGCTCTGGTTTTTTCCTACGTGCGGGGGCTCACCGGGCTTCCCGACGGTCTGCGGCCGGATGTCGCCGTCGGGTTGGGGGTGTCCACCGTGGATTTGCTGGCCACTTACTTCGCGGACCTGTTCGGTGCGGCCGCGGGCATCGACGGCGCCGATCGGCGGACGCTGCTGCATCAGGTCAAGGCCCATATCGAGGCCCACCTGGGTGAGCCCGAGCTGGGTCCGGCCACGATCGCTGCCGCGCACCACATCTCGGTGCGTTCGCTGTACAAGCTGTTCGCCGACCAGGGCGATACGGTGGCCGGCTGGATCCGTCAGCGTCGGCTGGAGCGCGTCCGCCATGACCTTGCCTACCCCGCGCAGCCCTGCGCGTCGATCACCGAGGTGGCCCACCGGTGGGGATTCGCCGACTCGGCGCACTTCAGCCGGGCGTTCAAGGCCGCCTACGGCACCAGTCCCAGCGACTACCGTCGGTCCATCATCCCATCCGCTGCCAGCGCGGTGCCTCGAAGTGTGCACTCGGAGACAACAACGATGCAGGCACAGTCAAGGCCCCATACCAAGCGATCGGAATGATTCATCCTGCGGGATGTCAAGAAGGACTGACCAGCCATCTCGGTGAGTGGCCTGCCACTTACTTAAGAGGATGGGAGACATCATGAGCGAAAGCTACGGACAGTGCGAAGCTGCTGGGGAGCCATCGCCCAGAAGGTCCTACCACGATCGTCTTATGAGAGCATGAGAGGTGAGCACTATGACTCAGAGTAAACCCCCCCAACCTGCACCAAGTCATGCCGCGCCCACACACCGAGTCCCGGAAGTCGGCGCTGCCACAAACCTGTGCTGGATTTACAGCAACATCGATGGACTAAGGGTGCACCGACAGCCGAGCACGCAGAGTGACGTTGTAGGTGAAATATCCACAGGAACCGCCTATTGGGCCAGCTGTTGGAACTACCCCGGCGGCAGGTACGACGATTGCGGGGGTGGAGATCAGTGGGTGGCTGTTTGGCTCGATGTCTACAAGGCCTGGTTCTATGTAGCGCTAGCCTGCGTGTCTCGGTACGGCCCATGATCGGGTAGCACCAGATGACAGGCGCTCATGCACGTCTCGGTCCGTGGGCGCATGTGAGGTCGGGTAGCCCCGACGCAGTACTGCGTCGGGGCCCCTCAGAGTGTGCGGGGTTTCCCCGCACCCGGCTCAAGCAAGCCGCGAGGGCTGGCGGGAGAGCGGAAGTGCTGGATTCTTGCCACCGCCAGGTGTGACCTGGCGGTGGCAGTGGCGGTGTATGAGGCGGGTTGGGTTCCTGTCCGGTGTGCCGTGCCGCCCGGGTTCGGTGATCTCAAGCGCCTGCTTGGTGATCGCCTTGCGGACGGTGCGGTACCACTGTTCCCACTCCTGGGGGGGGGGGGAGGTGGGCTGGTGGTCGGCGTGCAAGAGGTAGTCCCCGCATAGCGGGCAGCGCGCCTGTTGGCGGTGCAGCAGGCGCACGGTGTGCTCGCCGAGCGGGGGCCGGTGTTTGCGGCGCCGGGTGGCCCAGTAGTCGGTCAGGGCGGGGTCGTCGGGAGACGCTCCGCCGGGGACCATCTGGTGCCGGACGATCTTCGTCCAGGAGAACTTGCGCAGGTAGACGCCGCTGTCGCGGTCGCCGAAGACCCACCTGTCGGTCCTGGTCGGGTGGAACCGGCCGAAGTAGCGGGCGGCGATCCACTTCTTCGGCTTGTTGCGGTGGCGGCGTGTGGCCCATTTGAAGGCGAGTTTCCACACGTAGTCGTCCAGCGTGGGTGAACACCGTGCTGGACACCACCGTCCGGTGGTAGGCGGCCCACCCGGAGATGATCTGGTTGAGTCTCCGGATCAGAGCCCCGGCGCTGGCGCCCCGCATCTCGCGGAACGCCCGGCGCAGCCGTTCCCGGATTCGCCTGATGGCCGCTGCGCTGGGTTTGATGATTAGCTTTCCGTTGGGGTAGCGGCGGATGGTGAACCCCAGGAAGTCGAACCCGTCGCTCGGGTGGCGGATCGACGTCTTGTCCTGGTTGCGGGCAAGCCCCCGGGGTGCCAGCCACTGGGTCAGCTACGCCTGGACCTGTTCGACCTGCCGCTGGCTGTGGCAGGCGGCGACGAAGTCGTCGGCGTATCGCACCAGCACCGGGGCCGACGCCACTGTCCACCCCGCCTGCGAGGCGTTGGTGTGGTAGCGGACCCCAGCGACCTTCTCCAGCCCGTGCAACGCGACGTTCATCAACGCGGGGCTGATCACCCCGCCTTGCGGAGTTCCCTCCTCGGTCGGGGCGAATCCCTTCCCGGGCTCGAACACCCCCGCCTTGAGCCAGCCCCGGATCATTCCCCGGGCGGGGAACGACCCCAGCGCGGCGGTCAGGCGGTTGTGGTCGATTCGGTCGAACGCCTTGGTCAAGTCCGCATCCAAGATCCACAGCCGGGTGGCGTTAGGGCCACGCAGCGTGTTGAATATGGCCTCGATTGCGTCATGACAGCTCCGACCCGGCCGAAACCCATATGAGCGGGGTTCGAATCGGGCCTCCCACTCCGGCTCTAGGTGGCTGGTGTCGAACGGCCGTGCCGGGGGACGGCGCTGGTGGTGGGTCGTGAGGGAGGCGGTCCAGCCGGTCGCTCGCGCTCGGCGAGGAACTGACCCGCGAGGCTGTTGACCTGA
>JBOHFC010000291.1:0-3580 GCA_050701375.1 Pseudonocardiaceae bacterium | reverse complement strand
TCAGGTCAACAGCCTCGCGGGTCAGTTCCTCGCCGAGCGCGAGCGACCGGCTGGACCGCCTCCCTCACGACCCACCACCAGCGCCGTCCCCCGGCACGGCCGTTCGACACCAGCCACCTAGAGCCGGTCCGGCCGCCGGTTGAGCGTTGACCCCCGACCTCGGCTCCCGGCGGTCGGACCGTTCCAGCATGCAATTGCACACGTGTCCCGAAACGGCTAGGACCGGATGAAGGAGGAAAATCGAGATGACTGCGTTGCTTGCGCCAGGTGGACCGGTTGGGTTCGCTGATGATCCGATCGCTTCACACTCCGCGCAGTTCGGGCTGTGCCGCCCGATGGGAACTCCACCCGAGCACGATGCGCCTTCCCCGGTTGGTGTTCGCCCGTGGAACCTGCGGGGAGCGCAGGTCCTGTCCGGGCGTGGTGCACGCTTGGGGGCGTGGCGTTATGACCACGATCGTCAGCTCGCGGTCACGGTGGATGGGCGCCTGATGATGGAGGTCGCCGCCGCCGATCCGAGCGCGGATTCTAAGAGTGACCTGGACGGTGACGAGGGCCGGTCCGAGGATTGGACATACGACTTTTGCCCCGACGATCTGGGCAGGACGGTGTGACTGTCCTGGTCCTGGCTCGGGATCTCGATCCCACCGCGGATCGGATGGTGACCGTGCTCGGTGAGCGTGGGGTCGAGGTCTTCCGGGTTAACACCGCCTGGTTTCCCACCCGGGTGCAGGTGTCGGTGGAGCTGCGCGACGGGCGCTGGCGCGGTGTCCTGACCGCCCCGCACGCGACGTTGGACCTCGATGCGGTGCATGCCGTGTGGTACCGGTCACCGGAGGCGTACCGGATGCCGCCGGAGTTGTCCCCGGCAGAGGCGCACCACGCCCGAGTCGAGGCGAAATACGGGCTCGGTGGGGTGCTGGCGTCGCTGCCGGTGTTGTGGTGCAACCACCCGAGCAGGGTCGCCGACTCCGCTTACAAACCGGTGCAGTTGACCCGCGCCGCGCTGTCCGGTTTGACCGTGCCGGGCACGTTGCTCACCAACGAACCGGACGTGGTGCGGAAGTTCGCGGCTGACGGCGGGCCGATGGTGACCAAGCTGGTCGGCGGCATGGCACTGGATGAGGACGGTGTCCGCAAGAACGTCTACACCCGCCGGGTCACCGAAGACGATCTCGCCGACCTGCGCGGAGTCGAGCACACCACGCACCTGTTCCAACGGTGGGTGCCCAAGGATTGGGAGTGCCGGGTGACCGTCATTGGCGAGCACGTCACGGCCGCAGCGATCACGGCTGGTAGTCCAGCGGCCTACGTGGACTACCGCACCGACTACGACAACCTGCGCTATGACCTGGTCACCCCACCCGAGCAGGTCACCGCCGGGATACGGCAGCTGATGGACAACTCCGGACTGGTCTACGGGGCGTTAGATTTCGTGATCACACCCGATGGTGAATGGGTATTTCTCGAGATCAATCCCGGAGGCCAGTACGGATTCGTCGAACACGCCACCGGAGCGCCTTTGACCGCCCAACTCGCCGACCTACTCACTGGAGGCGCCGCATGACCACCACCGACACTGACTGGGCCGACTACGCCGCCGCGCTCGCGGCCACCCTCACCGACTCCGGCGACCTGCGCGACCCGGCCTGGGCCGTAGCCATCACCGCCACTCCCCGGCATCGGCTGGTGCCCACCGCGTACCAGCAGCAGCCCGACGGTTCCTGGACCACGATTGGCACCACCGGGCAGCAGGGCCTGGCATTGGTCTACTCACCGACCACCCTGGTCACCGAGATCGACCCGGACGGTGGGGCGGTGTCCTCCAGCACCAAACCCGACCTGATGGTGCGCATGCTGGAAACCCTCGACGTCCGCCACGGGCACCGGGTGCTGGAGATCGGCACCGGCACCGGATACAACGCCGCACTGCTGGCGCATCGCCTCGGTGAGGAGCGCGTGTTCTCCGTCGATGTGTGTTCCGATCTCGTTGCGGTGGCGCGGCAGCGGTTGGCCGCCATCGGGTGCCACCCGCAGCTCGCCGCCCGCGACGGCATCGAGGGCTGGACCAAGCACGCGCCGTATGACCGGATCATCGCCACCTGCTCCGTGCCTCGCGTCCCCTGGGCCTGGGCGCAGCAGCTCACCCCGGGTGGGAAGCTGCTCGCCGATCTCAAAGTCGGCATCGGCGCTGGCAATCTCATTCTGCTGGACCGCCATGACGATCGGTTGGAGGGCCGGTTCACCGCGCGCTGGGCGGCATTCATGGGGATGCGCCACGACGGCGATATCACTCCGAGTCGCGCTGCCAAAGCGGAGACCAGCTTGCGGCGCGTCACCACCACACCCGCCCAGCCATGGAACACCGACCGCGAGGTGTGGTTGCTGGCCTGCCTGGCCCTGCCCGCAGACTTGCGGTACGGCTACACCCTCGACCCCAGCACCCGAACCCCGAAAGCGGCGGCGCTGTCCGCCCCGGACGGCTCCTGGTGCGAAATCAACCTCACCACCGCCGACGATGGCTCACGGCAACTCCGTGAAGGCGGCCCGACCCCGCTATGGGCACAGGTCGAGGACGCCTACCAGCGTTGGCACCAGTGGGATCAGCCCACCTGGGAAAGGTTCGGGCTCACCACCACGGCCGACACGCACGCAATCTGGTTGGACGATCCCCATGGAGAGCTCCGGTGGCCGTTCTAACCATCAGCAGCGCTATGTCCGTCACCAGATGAATCATTGGGATGATTGATCAGACCGTTCCGAGCCTGCCACGCCTAGGCCGTCCTCTGCTGATGCTGCCGCGCGCCGGGAGGAACACGCCCTCGATCGCAACTGAGACTGATGAATTTGGTGAGGGAGTTGGTCGGGGAGGCGCCAGGGGGATGGCAGGGAGTTCTCCCTTTCGCGGTCTCCAGAGCGGTGAGCGCCTGCCCGGACCCGGCGTAGGGGTGCTGAACACTGTGACGGTGGATCACTACGGCGTAGCGGCGGTGTCGTCCCATCGCCTCGCGGGGCACACCCAACGAGGGTGACTACGGCTGTTAGGCCGGAAGAGAAGCCCGATGCAATGGTCACAGACGGTGATAATCCGGGCGGGGAGGCGATGGGGGAGGCGCCGGGGATGACGGGGAGTTCTCCCCGCTGCCTCCCCAGGCCTGCCTCCCCCGCCTGATCAGGCCGTACCCTCGACGGGGACCCTCATGACCACCCTGCGGCAGACCCTCTAAATCCCCGGAATCCGGGGGTTGCGACGCTGGACGACCGCATCCCTCCCCCAACCCGGCGACTTCTCCCTTCGACTACTTAGAGTAACAGGACGGTAGGAGCGTGGGGGCAGATGGCAATCGAGTGGTCCGGTCATCCCCGGAGTTGGCGTGTGACATGCGAATCTTGCGAGCGTGGTCCTCCGTGCGTGTAGCTCAGAAGAAGACGCCCACTGTCGGCCCGGAAACGGGGTGCCCGGTGTTCGAGCTAGCGGGGGTCTACCCCCCGCTACCGTGCTGGTCAGGGCCCGTTACCCGGGGGGTCTACCGGGGTAGCGGCCCCCCGCTACCGCACGGGTGCGGACAGAGGTAGGTAG
>JBOHFC010000290.1:0-21190 GCA_050701375.1 Pseudonocardiaceae bacterium | reverse complement strand
GTCGTGCCCCTCGCGCCACACCGTGGCGTGGACTGGAACGTGCTCCCCGACCACCGCCTTGCCGGGATACCTCCCGCACGAGACCACGGGCGTCACATCGTCGATAGCGATCCGACCACTCACCGCGGCGCCCCTTCCCCGTCGGCTCTCCAGCCACTGCCCAGTCTGCCGGGAAAGGTCCTCCTGTGCGCGCCGGACGTGACCTTCGCGACGGTAAAGTCCGCCCATGAGAGCATTGCGCAGGTTCACCGTCCGCGCTCAGCTGCCGGGGGCGCTGGCGTCGCTGGAGACGCTGGCCACCAACCTGCGGTGGACCTGGCATCCGCCGACCCAGGACCTGTTCGCCTCACTCGATGAGCGCGTCTGGGACGCTGTCCACGGGGATCCGGTGCGGCTGCTCGGTGAGATCCCCACCCGCCGGCTCAGCGCGCTGGCCACCGACGAGGCGGTGGTGGCCCGCACCAACGCGCTAGCGCAGGATCTGCGCCGCTACCTCGAGGATCCCCGGTGGTATCAGCAACGCGCAGCAGCGCTACCAGCGGTGATCGCCTACTTCTCGATGGAGTTCGGCGTCTCCGAGGTGCTGCCGTTCTACTCCGGAGGCCTGGGCGTGCTGGCGGGCGACCACCTCAAGGCTGCCTCAGACCTGGGGCTGCCGCTGATCGGCGTCGGCCTGCTTTACGGCTCGGGCTATTTCCGTCAGTCGTTGTCGCTGGACGGTTGGCAGCTGGAGCACTACCCAGCCCTGGATCCGCAGGGTCTGCCGCTGCGCCTGGTCGCCGACGGCACCGGAGCGCCGCTGTTGGTGTGCGTCAACATGCCTGGTGGACGGGTGCTGTGCGCGCGGATCTGGCGGGCTGACGTGGGGCGGGTACCGCTGCTGCTGTTGGACTCTGACATCGAGGACAATCCCGACGACCTGCGCGGGGTCACCGACCGGCTCTACGGCGGCGATCAGGACCACCGGATCACCCAGGAGATCCTCGCCGGGGTCGGCGGGGTCCGTGCCGTGCGGATGTTCTGCCGGCTCACCGGCCATCCCGAACCCGAGCTGTTCCACACCAATGAGGGCCACGCCGGTTTTCTCGGTCTGGAACGGATCCGTGAGCTGATCACCGACGACGGGCTGAGTTTCGACGAGGCATTGACAACGGTGCGTGCCGGCACCGTGTTCACCACGCACACCCCGGTGCCCGCCGGGATCGATCGCTTCCCGGTCGACCTGGTGCGCCACCACTTCGTCGGATCGTCCAGCGAGGCTGGGTCATCAGGGGAGACGGTGCTGCTGCCTGGCGTCGATGTCGACCGGGTGCTGGCGTTAGGCGCCGAGGACCACCCCGGGCTGTTCAACATGGCGCATATGGGTCTGCGGCTGGCCCAGCGCGCCAATGGGGTATCGAAGCTGCATGGCGCGGTGTCGCGGGCGATGTTCCGTGGGCTGTGGCCGCAGTTCGACGTCGAGGAGGTGCCGATCGGATCGGTCACCAACGGGGTGCACGGCCCGACCTGGGCCGCCCGGGAACTCGCCGGTGTGCTCGGGGAGTCCGACGACGGCAGTGCGGCCCTGTCGGCGCCCGATTCCGTTCTGTGGGAGCTGCGCTGCTCGCTGCGCGCCAAACTGGTGGAAGAGGTGCGCAGGCGGGTCCGGGCCGCTTGGCTGGAGCGCGGTGCCTCCGCGCCGGAGCTGGGCTGGACGTCGCGGATCTTCGATCCGGACGTTCTCACGATGGGTTTCGCTCGCCGGGTGCCCACCTACAAGCGGCTCACCTTGATGCTTCGCGACCCAGACCGGCTCCGCGGCCTGCTGCTGGATCCGCAACGGCCGGTGCAGCTGATCATCGCCGGCAAGTCACATCCCGCTGACGACGGGGGTAAGGCGCTGATCCAGCAGGTGGTGCGGTTCGGCGACTCGCCGGACGTGCGGCACCGGATCACGTTCTTGCCCGACTACGACATGTCGATGGCCCGGTACCTGTACTGGGGCTGTGACGTGTGGCTGAACAACCCGCTACGGCCGTTGGAGGCATGCGGCACGTCGGGGATGAAATCCGCGCTCAACGGTGGGTTGAACCTGTCCATCCGGGACGGCTGGTGGGACGAGCTCTACGACGGCCGCAACGGTTGGGCCATCCCGACCGCCGACGGCATCGAGAATCCGGAGCGTCGGGACACCCTGGAGGCCAACGCGCTCTACGAGCTGATCACGACCCAGCTTGCCCCGGAGTTCTACGACCGTGGCGCCGACGGCGTGCCGACCAGCTGGGTGTCCATGGTGCGGCACACGCTGGCCACGCTGCGCCCGCAGGTCCAGGCCTGCCGGATGGTGCAGGAGTACGTAGAGCGCCTCTACGCGCCCGCCGCCGGCTCGGCTGCGGTGGTGCGCGCCGACTCCTTCGCCGGGGCCCGCGCGTTGTCTCGATACCGGTTGCGGGTCGACACCGCGTGGCCACGGGTTCGGGTGGCGCAGGTGGACATCTCCGGCCTCCCGGCCACCCCGGAGCTGGGTTCGGAGATGACGGTTCGCGCGGTGGTGGAGTTGGCCGGACTGCAGCCGTGCGACGTCGACGTCCAGGTCGTGGTGGGCCGGGTCGACGACGGAGACGAGCTGCAGGACCCGCTGGTGGTGGCCATGCAACCGGTCGGCGGCGCTGATGGCGAGGGTGACCGATTCGAGGCGACCTTACGGCTGCCGCACGCCGGGCTGCTCGGATACACCGTGCGGGTACTACCGCAGAACCCCATGATGGCCAGCCCCGCCGAGTTCGGCCTGCTCCACCTGGCCACCTAGCCCCTACCCGGCCCCTGATCCCGGTACCTTCACTCTGATCGCTGTTTGTGTGCCTGCGACGACCTGCCGTGTCGTTCTGGGCACACAATCGGCGATCACTGGGGGCGGTGCCGGGGAGAACCTGTCCACAGCGGGGGTGCTGTCCACAGGGCAGGTGCGCTGACGCTCGGCGGGTGGGTCCGGTTCGGCGATGCTCGTGCCTGTGTTGATCGAGGAACTCGCCGATTCCCAAGACGGGGTATTGACCCGGGACCAGGCACTACGCTGCGGGCTGACGCTCCGGCAGGTGCAGCATCGGGCCCGTACCGGCAAGTGGATCACGCTTCACCCGGGCGTCTATCTGGTCGGGCGGCGCGAACCCGATCAGCAGGCTTACGTCCGTGCAGCCGTGGCGTGGGCGGGTTCGGACGCCGTGGCGAGCGGGCTGACGGCGGCCTGGTGGTGGCAGCTTCGGGACTGGGCACCGGGCGCCGCTGAGGTGACCGCGCCCCGGGCGCGGTCACCTCGCCTCCAGACCGGGGTGGTGATGCGCCGCCGGAACCTCGAGCCCGCGGACCTGGCGGTGTTGCGTGGGCTGCCGGTGACCGCGCTGCCACTCACTGTTCTTGATGCAGCGGCAGCACTCGGCGGCGAGTCTGGGCGGTCGCTGGTGGATCGGGCGCTGCACCGCCGAGTGTCGTTCGCCCAGCTCCATGCCGCGTACTGCCGATCATCTGGCAGGCACGGATCGCCGTGGCTGGGCAGGTGCTGCGGCAGGCTGCAGATGGGGCGAGCTCGGATGCCGAACGGGTCGCGCACCGGCTGCTCCGGGGTGCTCGGATCGATGGCTGGGTGGTCAACCACCTGGTGGTGCTGTCCGGTATTGAGTACTGGATAGACGTTGCGTTCGTGGCGCGCCGGTTGGCCCTCGACGTCGATGGCTGGGCGTGGCATTGCGACGTCGACCGGTTCACCCATGACCGGCGCCGGCAGAACGCCATGGTGCTTGCGGGCTGGACCGTGCTGCGCTTCACCTGGCACGACCTGATGTCCCGACCCGAGGAGGTGGTAGCCGAGATCCGGGCAGCCCTGCGCCACGTCGGGGATGCGGGTTGATCACGACTCGGATGACTTGGGCGACATCCCGTGTCGTTTTCGGCACACAAGTCGTGATCAATGCTGTGCAACGTGCACCGCTCGCGAGAGCAGAGGTGCACCGCTCGAAAGCAGACGCGCACCGATCGAAAGCATTAGCTCCGCACCGCCCGGAAGACCAGCAGCGTCCGCGCGGGGACTGTCATCCGGGCACCCGGGCGCCTGTTTCGCGGGTGGGTGGGCACCCCGTCCGCGGAGCCAGTGTCCAGTACCGGTTCGAACCGCTCGCCGTATTCGGGGCCCGGCAGTCTGATCATGATCGGGTGCGCGCCGGCGTGCAATACCAGCAACCACGAGTCGGTGGCCGGTGGCGGTGGGTGAGACCGCACGTCGGCGCCATCGATCCACATCCCGAGAGTCCGCCGCTCGCCGTCTTGCCAGTCGTTGAGTTCCATGGGCCGCCCGTCGGGGCCGAACCAGACAAGGTCGGGCGTGTCGGTGGGGGTGGTGCGGCCCTCGAAAAACTCCGGTTGGCGCAGCGCGGGCGTTGTGTTGCGCAGCAAAAGCAAGCGGCGAGTGAAGGCGGTCATCATCTCGGAATCCGGAGCTGCGGACCAGTTCAGCCACGACGTCTCGTCGTCGAGCCGGTAGGGGTTGTTGTTGCCACCCTGGGTGCGCCAGCGCTCGTCGCCAGCAACCAGCATCGGGGTGCCGGTGGACAGCACCAGGGTGGCCAGCACGTTACGTGCCTGGCGGCCCCGCAGGCTGCGCACCGCCGGATCCTCGGTGTCCCCTTCAACACCGCAGTTCCACGATCGGTTGTCATCGGTGCCGTCGGCGTTGCCCTCACCGTTGGCCTCGTTGTGCTTGCGGTTGTAGGAGACCAGGTCGCGCAGCGTGAACCCGTCGTGCGCGGTGACGAAGTTGATCGATGCCCACGGCCGACGGCCGCTTGTCGCGTAGAGGTCGGAGCTGCCCGCCATCCGGGATGCGAGCTGGCTGACTCCGGGCACGCCGCGCCAGAAGTCGCGCACCACGTCGCGATAGGGACCGTTCCACTCACTGAAATGCACCGGGAATCCGCCGACCCGGTAGCCGTCGCGAGTGGCGTCCCAAGGCTCGGCGATGAGCTTGCGGCTGCGCAGCAGCGGGTCTGAGGTGATAGCCGTGAGCAGTGGGGCGGCCGGGTCGAAGGGGCCGCCCCGGGGGCGCCCCAGTACACTGGCCAGGTCAAGGCGGAACCCGTCGACGCCCAACTCGCCCGCCCAGTACCGCAACGCGTCGGTGACCAGTGCGACCACTGTGGGTGAGCCGCTGTCCAGAGTGTTGCCGCAGCCGGTGAGGTCGGGCTGAAGGTAGTGATCGAGGTAGTAGGCGCGCGCGTCCAATCCTCGGTAGGCCAGCGTGGGACCGTCCACGCCGCCTTCGCAGGTGTGATTCGCCACCATGTCGACGATGACCTCGATGCCCGCGGCGTGCAGCGCGGCGACCATCGTGCGGAACTCCTCCACCTCAGCGCCAGGCACGGCGGCGTACCCGGGATGCACCGCAAGCAGGGCCAGCGGCGAGTAGCCCCAGTAGTTAGGCGCCCCGATGCGCAGCAAGGACGGTTCGTCGCAGTACGCGGAGACCGGCAGCAACTCCACGGTGGTGACGCCCAAATCGGTGAGATAGGAGATCACCGCAGGGTGCGCCAATCCCAGGTATGTGCCGCGGTGCTCCGGCGGTACCTCGGGATGGGTGCGGGTGAAGCCACGCACATGTAGCTCGTAGAGCACCGTGTGCTCCCACGGCACGTCGGGCCGGGTGCCGGTGTCTGAACCGCCGGGCGCAGTAACCACCGAGACCGGCACGCCGCCTCGCGAGTCGACATCGCAGCGAGGGCCGGCCGGATCGCCACGGTAGCCCAGCGCGGCCCGCAGGTCGGTCATTTTGCCTTCGATCCGCAACGTGTAGGGATCGACCAGCAGCTTGGCCGGGTTGCAAAATAGGCCGCGCACCGGGTCCCAAGGTCCATGCACCCGGTAGCCGTAGCGCTGTCCGGGACCCAAGCCGGGGACCAGCCCGTGCCATACCCCGAAGGTGCGTTCGGTCAGCGGCACGCGGAGCTCGTCAGCCTCCGGCCACTGTAGACATACCTCGACCGCCTCGGCGACTGAGGAAGCCACCGCGAAGCGCACCCCGCCACCCTCGGCGTGCGCGCCCAGCGGGAATGGTCGACCAACTTGTGGGCGGCTCATGGACACTCATCCTGCCTGCCCGGTCCGACATTCAGTCCGGCTGCACCGATCAGCACAATGGCGGGGTGAACGCGGGGGATCAGCTACCACCTGGCAACCTGACCGATCTGGTCGTGCTGATGGACGGCGTGGGCGTCCGGCGCGGTGCCGCCACGCTGCTTCACCGGGTGGACTGGCGGGTGGAGCTGGACGAGAAGTGGGTCATTCTGGGACCCAACGGTGCCGGCAAGACCACCCTGCTGCGGTTGGTCGCGACCGAGCTGCATCCGACCTGCGGGATGGCGCACGTCCTCGGGGAACGGCTTGGTCGCACCGATGTGTTCGGGCTCCGGCCGCGGATCGGGTTCGCCTCGGCCGCCCTGGCCGCCCGGATCCCCGGTGACGAGCTGGTGTCCGATCTGGTGGTCAGCGCCGGTTACGCGGTGCTCGGCCGGTGGCGTGAACGTTATGAGGACGTCGACAGCGCACGAGCCGCAGGGCTGCTGACGGCTCTGGGGATGGACGGGATGGCGCGGCGACGCTACGGCACCCTGTCCGAGGGGGAGCGTAAGCGGGTGCTGATCGCCAGGGCGCTGATGACCGATCCGGAGCTGTTGTTGCTGGACGAGCCCGCCGCTGGGCTCGACTTGGGCGGCCGGGAGGATCTGCTGGCCCGGCTGGCCGACTTGGCGGCCGATCCGGATGCTCCCGCGACGGTCCTGGTGACCCACCACGTCGAGGAGATCCCCCCCGGGTTCACTCACGCCATGCTGATGCGGGACGGCGCCGTCGTCGCCCAGGGCTTGCTCGACGCGGTAATCACCCAGGACAACCTGTCCAAGACGTTCGGCGTCGATCTCGTGCTGCGCCGCTTCGGTGAGCGCTACTTCGCCTACCGTCGCGCCGCGGCGACGGCGATGTAGCCGGTAGCGTTCGAACTATGCCGGTGGAGGGCGAGTTCGTCAGGTTTGACATGCGCGACGCAATCGGCACGATCCGGCTGGACCGGCCACCGATGAACGCGTTGAGCCGCAGATGTGCCCAGGAGATCCGGTCCGCGGCGCGGCAGGCAGCAGATCGCACCGGCGTCCGGGCGGTGATCGTCTACGGTGGCGAGAAGGTGTTCGCGGCCGGGGCCGACGTCAAGGAAATGGCGACGATGCCGCCGGCGGAGGTGGCGGCGCAGGTCGCGGCGCTGTCCGCGGCGTTTCGCGCGGTGGCGGACATCCCGAAACCGACGGTGGCTGCGATCGGGGGCTTCGCGCTCGGCGGTGGTACACCGGCCGCTTCGTCGATGCGGCGGAGGCACTGCGGATCGGCCTGGTCGACGAGGTGGTCACCCGCGATGACGTGTGCGCGGCGGGGATCCGCTCGTTCCTCGACCATGGCCCCGGCAAGGCGACCTTCGCCGGCCAATAGCCCGTGTCTGCGTAGTTACCACGTATGTACTGTGTTGATTGCAGTGAGTAGTATGACGGGTGCACGCCACCGCAACGTTGGAGGGACGCCGCCATGCTGGGTCTGATCGTCGCGCTGCTCGTCATCTGGCTCATCGTCGCGTGCATCGGGATAGCCATAAAGGGCCTGTTGTGGCTCTTTGTCGTCGGGATCATCCTATTCGTTGTCACGACCGCCTTCGGCGCTTTCACCGCCAACAGGTAAGGGTGGCTGCCGGCAACGGTCGGTGTGGCGGTAGCCCGGTTGCGCACCGGTTCGGCTAGCGTGCTCGGGGTGTCTGACGGACCAGACCTCAACCCGCACAACCTCCTCAACATCCTGCTGCACCACCTTGAGGTGCCCGCAGCCTTCATTCCCGGATCGGTGCTGCTCGGCGGGCTGGCCTGGTGGCTGGCCCCGCGTCGGGGTTGGGCTCGGAGGCCGGCAGTACTTGCCGGGTGCGCGCTTGCACTGGCACTGGCGCTCACCGTGGTACGGCCGTTCGGACACTTCGAAGCGGGTGGCCTCAACCCGCTGACGACGTTGCGGGAATGTTCGGTCGGCAGCCTGTCGTTGGCCCATCTCTACGAGCAGCTCAACGTGGCGATGCTGGTGCCGTTCGCGTTTTTCGGGACCCTGGCGACTCGTCGCCCGTTGCTCGCCGTGGCATCCAGCGCGTTGGTCAGCGGGTTCGCGGAGTTCGTCCAGGGCGCTACTGGCGGTGGCGAGTGTCAGCTCCGCGATCTGGTGCACAACACCGCTGGCGGTGTCCTCGGCGCGTTGCTGGCGGTGGTGGTGTTGCAGCTTCGAGCGCGGCGATCGCCTGGCGTCACCGCAAAGATCGGAGCCGGTGCAGGACCATCGCGTTGATCGACGTCAGGTCGGCGTCACAGGCCACCTGCACGACACGCGCCGTTGTTCCCTGACCGCTGCCCGGCCGCACGGCACCGCGATCACCTCCGTGGTCGCAGCCCACCTGCAGGATCATCGGCGTGGTTGCCAGCATGCCCCCCACGGCCGCTTCCAGCACGGCCAACGAGTCGTGCAGCGCCACCGGCGACGCGCGCTGTTGCCCGCAATGTCCGATGATGCCGGCAAGCGCCGCGCAGCGCGGCCCGGCTTCCGCCAGCTCGGCGAGCCACGCATCATCGACCGTGGCTTGCTGGGTGACGTTCAACGGTACCAACGTGGTCGGCACGTCCTCCTCGACCAGCACCCTGCGGGCGGCTTCTGGGTCGGAGTCGATGTTGAACTCGGCGGACGAACCGCCGATGTTGCCACCCATGATCACGATGCGGCCGATCCGGGGCTTGAGCTCCGGGTGCACGGCGAGCAGTAGCGCGATGTTGGTCAGCGGTCCGATGGCCACCAGCGTCACTGGGGTCGCTGCGCCACGCAGCAGGGTGGCCATCAGGGTAACGGCGCCGAGGGCACTGATCGGTCCGCTGGGTTGCGGTAGCAGGTCGGCATGACCGCCGAGGCCGTCTCGCCCGTGCCAGCGATCGGTCCGCCGCGGTTGTGGGTACACCAGTGGCCGGTCGGCGCCGGTGGCCACCGGCAGGTCGCCGAGCCCGGCCAGGGTCCGCAGCCGCAGCGCGTTGGCGGTGGTGACCTCTACGTCGGCATTGCCGAACACCGTGGTTACGGCGAGCAGCCGCACCTCCGGGCTAGCCGCGGCCAGCATCAGCGCCACCGCGTCGTCCACTCCGGGGTCGGTGTCAATGATCATCGGCACGGTCACCGGGAAAGTACCTCGTCGATCTCGGCAGAGGTCGGCAGGGACGGTTGAGCACCGGGCCGGGTGGCCGCCAGTGCGCCCGCAGCGCAGGCCCGGGCGAGCAACTCGGCGTCTGGCAGCCCGCGCAGTAAACCCGCTACCGCGGAGCCGATGAAGGCGTCTCCGGCAGCGGTGCCGTCCACCGCGCTGACCGGCGGGGGAGTTGCGGCCGCTACCTGCACGCCGTCGCGGAGCAGCGCCGCGCCGCGGGGCCCGTCGGTGACAGCCACGGCTCGGGCATCCCGCAGACCGGGCAGCGCGGCATACTCGATGCGGTTGACCACCACCAGATCGGCGCGCCGTAGCACCGCGGCTGGTACCGGACGGGCCGGAGATGCGTTGAGCACGAATAGCCCGGTGGCATGCTGAGCAGCGGCGATCACTGCCTGCTCGGGTACTTCCAGCACGGTGAGCACCGCGTCGGCGCCTGCGACGTCCTGGGCTTCCACTCGCAGCGTCGCGTTTGCGCCTGGGACCACGACGATGGTGGTCTCTCCCGCTGGATCGACGGCGATCAGCGCTAGCCCGGTCGGCTCGGTGACCGTTCGCAGCCGGTCTAGCGCTACACCGTCGCGGCGTAGCAGCTCGAGCGCGGTGTCGGCCTCGGGGTCGGCGCCGACCGCTGCGACCAGCTGGACCGGTAGGCCCTGCCGATGGGTGGCCAGCGCCTGATTTGCTCCTTTACCGCCGGGGATGCGGGTCAAGCCGGTGGCGGTCAGGGTCTCGCCGGGGCCTGGTAGCCGCGGCAGCGCGGCCACCAGATCAAGGTTTACGCTGCCCACCACCGTCACGCGCACGGCGTTCATCCCACCACGCGCGCAGCATCGACCCTTTCCGGGTGAAAACGGGTCGCGTACAGCCGCGCCGCGCCTTTTACCGGGGACACGGCCATGCCGCCGATCAGGGTGCTCCGCAAGTGGGAGTAGCCTCTTGGGACGCGCAATCAGCGCAGGACAAACCTTGGATGCCGCGCACACCGCGGGAGGCCCCGTGATGACAAAGAATCCGAACGCGATCCTGCGAAGTATCCGAAGCTCGATGGCCACCCTGGGCCAGGGCAGTCCGGCCGCCACACCGCCCCTTGTACACGATCTCATCCAGGCGATCAAGGACCTGGACAACCACCTGTCCTGGGGCGGGATTCCACCCGACGAGTGGCGCAGCGCCCCGTTCGCCCTGCCTCCGGCGCGGGTTTCCGACACGCGGGCCCATCAGATAAGGGTGCTCGAAACACCAGCTCCCGAACCAGATCCGGTCGAGGACATCATCCGCCGGATGTGATGGTCGGCGCATCGCCGGCACGCTACCTTCGAAAGCATGCCGACCACCGGGCCACCGTCGTGCGTAGTGATCCACTGCACCGGTTACCGGAGCGACCCGCAGCACGACGTTCCGATCAACGGCAGCGACGGGCTCTGCCCGGTGCCCGTGTGCGCGGTCCACCATAGCCTGATAGGGCAGGGAGAACCGTGGCTGTGGGTGCCCTGGCAGCGGTTGAAGGGGGCGAGTTCCCGCCTGTCAGAGGGCTGCATCCTGATGGGCGAGGAGTTGGCCGGCTACGGTCTCATCGTTGATGTCGACATCCGGATGAGCAACAGCCTGGTCTTCAGCGCTGATTTCGCCGACGGCCGGGAGACGACGACGTTGTCGATCGATGGTCGGGTGTTCGGCGCCAATCAGCCTGTTTCCCTGGAGGTGGTCCTCGCGCCGGAGACAGTGGCGAATCTCAAAGAGGCGCTGCGATTCGTCCGGCCTTGAGAGTTGATCTTGCGGCTACGCCAGGGTCGCCAGGTAGCGGATCGCGGAGATGCTGGACAGGAAGCAGTAGGCGCCACCGCGGGTGGTGACGAATCGCGTGAGTCCCTGCAGTGTCACCGATCCCGCCGCCCGCGGTATCGAGAAGGTTCCAGCCCCGTTGGCCTGGGCGCCGATCAGCGGGTCGTTGGTGCGGCCGAGGCCGGCGGTGAAGATCCCATCATTCGCCCATTGGGTCATGAGGAACTCGAACTGATCGTGCAGGCTGACCCCGATGAACAGCCCGAGCAGGCCTCGAGACTGCCCGTCCCTGGGATGTTCCGGATCATATGGCGGACCATAGGCGATACCGCGCCGGACGATGCGGTGCAGGTGACCGGCACCGCCGGCGACGCGTTGCCCGCGCGGATTCATCCGGCGAATGTGCGATCCGATCGGGCAACGGTAGCCCAGCTGATCATCGTACTGTCCGATGTAGTCGAAGTCGTTCATTACTTCGGGCGGAATCGGGGGCTCGGGTGTGTCGGTGTCCGGTGCGAGGACCAACGGCGTGCCGTTTCTCCAGCGCCCGCACAGCTTCGCTTCGATCAGTTCTTCCGACAATCCCGTCATCAACGCCTGCTGGCTGACGAACTCCGCGAACGCGGCAACGTCTTGTTCAAGCACGCGGAATGCGGCGAAGCTACCGTTGATGCCTAGCTCGGAAGGCTCCGGAACCGGATAGCTGAACTGGTCGAACTGGCTGGGGTATCCGAGCAGGAACTCGCCTAGTGGGGCTGGCGGCAGATGATCCGGCAGCCCGGCGAGCGGAACACCTTCGATGGTGGGCTGGGATAATCCGTCACGATATCCGAAGTGCGCCACATCGTCGGGCAGCGAAGCGCCATCGTGGCGACCCAGTTCGACGCAGCCGGCGGACCAGGACTGTTCCAGTCGCTTCGTCGCGGCGTCGAGCGCGGAGCCAGACTGGGCGGACAGCATCAGCAACAGATGCAGCTCCGGGTCCACCAGCCACGGTAACCACTGGTCGGGTGCGCTCGTACCGACGTCACCTACGTTGGCTGCTCGGGCCACCGCACCCTCGCGGTATTCCACCGGAAAGCTGGCCAGAGAGGTTGGCGGCACCCCCAGCGCCGCCAGGCCCCGGAAAGTGATACCCAGGTTCACGCAGTACTCCGGCTTCATCGCCCAAGGCTGTGCGGTGGTAATGGTGGGTACAGTCGGATCACTACCGACCAATGTGGTCAGAAATGCGCGGGTACCCGTCGACTCGCGAACACTCAGGCCGAAATACCGGGCGACTGGCATGGTGTAGCCCCGGAGGATGAATCCCTGCACATCTGCGAGTTCGACGGCCACCATCGCGGTACTCCTCCTCGAGATATATCAGCTCGGGATTCCGACCGGTCCGAGAATGTCGAGTACCGTGCGCTCGGGGTAGGCGCTGTAGAATCTTCCCACGCAACCGACGTCGACGCTGCGGACGTAGTCGAGAAACTCCTGACGATGGGTCTGTACTGGTAGCGGCGGAGCACCCGCCGCGTATGCCAAGAGTTGGTTGAAAATGTCGCCGATGGTGTCGATGAACTCGTTGATGTACACTTCGAAGTCGCCGTCGTAGGTGGTGATCACCGCGAGTTGGTTGTTGCCCAGGAGAGCGAACCGGGCGAAATGAACCGTGCCGATTTTGCTCAGTGCGATGATGACCGGATTTTGGTCCGGTGGCAGCGATTGCAGGTGTCCGACGAGCTGTGCAAGCGCGGCGTAGTCTTCTTCAGACTTCGCTTTCATCACCATGGTCAGCGGATTCTGGACAGGCTGCGATGGCTGCTCGGTCATCGGGATTCTCCTCTCGGGCGGACAGTGGTCGATCAGCGTCCGGGTCAGGTTCGGCAGGTCAGCCCGCGTTCGTCAAGCCTGCGCCGCAGCTGGGTCAGGGCACGCGCACGGGTGGGTCCGATGCCGCCGGCTGGGATTCCAGTATTCCGGGCGACCTCGGAGTACGGTCGCGGGCTATCGACGAACAGCTCGCGGAGTAGTACTTGACGGCGGGGTGACAGTGTCGCGATGAGACTCCACAGCAGCCGCGCCGTGTCTGCGTCGATGGCGTGCTGCTCCGGCCCCACGGATGGGTCAGCCATCCGCTCTACTGCCACATAGGATGGCGCCGTGGTCTGCTGCGCCTGATAACGCAGGATGCGCAGGCACTCCCGACTTGCGGTGGTTGCCAGCCAACCCGCGAGCTGCTCGGGCAGTTGTATCCGGTGGCAGTTCTCCGCTAGCCGTAACCAGGTCATCTGCACCGCGTCGAGGGCATCCGCGTCCTGCAACGCGAACGAGCGCACCTTCGAGACCACCACCCCCCGGTATCGGTGCACGATCTGCTCCCACGCCCTCGGATCTCGGTTGCAGGCGCGCCGCAGTAGATCGGCGGTGGTCTCTGTGTCGTCAGTCGAGCTGGTGATGGTTGTCATCGGTACCCCCCGGTGACGTCAGGGTGGGCACCAGGCAGGAGCCCAGGAGGTGATCAGGCATCAAGGCAGGTAGACTACGCTGTACGTGAAACGTACGTTGTAAGTAGACGTGTACAGTGTTATGGTGCGGGGACGAAAACAGCTATAGCCCAATCGGGTATACGTTGTACGTATGGTGGTAGTAGCGAGCAAGGAGCGATGACGTTGAACGACCAGTCCCGGGCCCCCGGCCGCTCCGACCCGACGGCCTGGGTCGATATCGACCCCAGCAAGGACCAGGCGCGGCCACCCCCGCTGTCCCGGCCCCGGATAGTGCGGGCCGCACTGGGCCTGGTCGATGAGAAGGGCCTGGCTGCGTTGACGATGCGGGCGCTGGCCACGGAGCTCGAAGTCTCGCCGATGGCCCTGTACAACCATGTGCGAGACAAGGACGAGCTGGTGGACCTCATGGTTGACCTCATGCTCGGTGAGGTCGACACCTCGGCCACCGAAGGTGACTGGTTGACTCAGCTCCGGGCGCTGGTGCGCAGCTACCATCAGGCCTTGGCGGCCCACCATGAGCTGGCCAAGGTCTACAGCGTTCGGGTCAGAATCGGCCCGCACGGTCTGTTGATCATGGAGCGAACAGTTGCGTTGCTGCTTGAGGCGGGACTCTCGCCTTCCGAGGCGTCCGACGTATTCTTCGTCCTGTTCATCTACACCGCTGGCTTCCAACAGATAGGCCACATCGTCCCCCGGCGCGATAGCCCAACCCAGGAGGGGGCCAGCTATTACCCGCCGCTCCCATCGCAGCAGATTCCCGCTATCACGGTGGCGAGTCCGCACCTGAACGGTCCGCACCGACCGGGGCGGTTCGACTACGGTCTGGAGCTGCTGCTCGCCGGTTTGCAGGTTAAGATCGCCGCGCCCGAGGAGGCCGCGGCTGCGCCGCAGTGAGGGCTGTCACTGCACCACGGATCTACCGATAGGTAACGTTGTGGCCATGAACATCGTGGTTCTGATCAAGCAGGTGCCGGACACCTGGTCGGTGCGCACCCTGGCCGACTCCGACCACACCCTTGACCGCGCCTCGGCCGACGTCGTCCTGGACGAGATCAACGAACGCGCCGTCGAGGAGGCGCTTAGGATCAAGGAGGCGGCTGACGGGGAGGTCACCGTCGTCACGATGGGCCCGCAGCGGGCCGCCGACGCGATCCGCAAGGCTCTGTCGATGGGCGCGGACAAAGCCGTGCACCTGTCTGACGATGGTCTACACGGGTCCTGCGCGGTCCAGACCGCCAGGGCTCTGGCCAAAGTCGTCGGCACCCTCGGCGACGTCGACCTCATCATCGCCGGCAACGAGGCCACCGATGGCACCGTGGGAGCCATCGCGGCGATGGTCGCCGATGTGCTCGGTCTCCCGGAGCTCACCCACGCACGCAAGGTCACCGTCGAAGGGCGCACAGTGACCGTCGAGCGGGAGACCGATGATGCGATCACGGTCCTGCAGGCTGAGCTGCCAGCCATGGTCAGCGTGAACGAGAAGATCAACGAGCCGCGTTACCCGTCGTTCAAGGGCATCATGGCCGCGAAGAAGAAGCCGGTGGCCACGTTGTCGCTGGCCGATGCGGGCATCGAGCGCACTGCTGTCGGGTTGGCCAACGCCACCTCGACAGTGATCGAGTCCACGCCACGGCCGCCGCGGTTGGCCGGGCAGGTCGTCACCGACGAGGGTGACGGCGCGGCCCAGCTCGCTGCCTATCTCATCGGCCAGAAGCTGATCTGATCGGCGCTGAGGAGAACAGTCATGGCAGAGGTCCTGGTCCTGGTCGAGCACTCCGGCGGCGAGGTCAAGAAAGTCACCAACGAACTGCTTACGGCAGCGGCGAAGCTGGGTGCGGCGGCAGCTGTGGTGGTCGGCACGCCTGGCACCGCCGCCAAGCTGAAGGATCGGCTGGCGGCCTATGGCGCCGCGAAGGTCTACGTGGCCGAGTCCGACGACGTGGACAACTACCTGACCGCTCCCGCTGTCGGTGTGCTGGCGGCACTCGTGCGATCGGCCCAGCCGGCCGCCGTCCTCATCGCCTCCTCGCCGGACGGCAAAGAGATCGCCGGCAAGCTCGCCGTGCGTACCGGATCGGGACTACTCTCCGACGCCGTCGAGCTGGCCGCCGACGGCACTGCCACTCATTCGGTGTTCGGCGGTTCATACCTCGCCAAGTCTCGGGCCACCACGCCGGTCGCGGTGATCACTGTCCGGGCCGGGGCGATCGAACCGGTCGAGTCACCGGGCGCGGCCGCCGAGCAGCCCGTCGAGGTCGGCGCAGTGAGCGCGACGAGGGCCGCGAAGATCATCGAGCGTAAACCGATCGAGGGTGGTGACCGCCCGGACCTCAGCGAGGCGAGCGTCGTCGTTTCCGGTGGCCGTGGTGTCGGCTCGGCGGACAACTTCGGGGTGGTCGAGAAGCTCGCCGACTCGCTCGGCGCCGCGGTTGGAGCCTCTCGGGCTGCCGTGGACTCGGGCTACTATCCGCACCAGTTCCAAGTCGGGCAGACCGGCAAGACGGTCTCGCCACAGCTGTACGTCGCGCTCGGTATCTCCGGCGCGATCCAGCACCGCGCCGGCATGCAGACATCCAAGACCATCGTCGCGGTCAACAAAGACCCGGAGGCGCCGATCTTCGAGATCGCCGACTTCGGCGTGGTAGGCGATCTGTTCACCATCGCCCCACAGCTCACCGACGCGATCACCAAACGCAAGAGCTGAGGTCGAGCTGTTGACCGTTCGGGTTAACGGTGAACCGCCACTGCTCAACGTCTGGTTTGCCTTGTTCGCGCCACCACCGGTGGGCGGCGTCGACCTCATCCCACAACCGGCGGGAGCCGTGCTGGCGCACTGGGAATTCGTCGTCGCTGGCGTCCGGGGTGCTGTGGGTCAGTTTGGCCCAGGACCGGGACTCGAAATCCAGCAGCCAGAGCACCCCTACGCCGTCCTGCTCGTCATAGGGCCAGTACCGCCACTGGCACCGGGGCACCCGCTGACCGATCGCAAACCGCGCGCCTCGATCCCCACCCACCCAGTGTGGATGAAGGATGGTCACGCTGAGTTCTCCGCGGTTCTCGTCCTCGCCTACGACAGAAGCGACTGACCCACGACCTTCTCGCTGGTCTCGAAGAAGCATGACCGATGATTCCCCAACGATGGTCCCGCTCGCGCTGCCGTGCTCGACGGTCAACGCCACCAGCGCACCGGTATAACTATCACGTCGACCTCGCCGTAGCCGGAAGCCGACAGGGCCTTGCGCGCGCGGGCGGCGACGGCGGCGTCGACCTCGATCCTCGTCACGTGCTCGGCCCCGAGTCGATGGGCGAGCAGCGCGGCGTTGTAGCCGGTACCGGTGCCGATTTCGCACACCCGATGCCCCAGTTTGATGTCCAGCACGGCCAGCATCACCGCGACGATGATCGGAGACGACGCCGAGCTGGTCAGTATCACGCCAGCTCGACCCGGCCCGGCCGGGTGCCCGTCATCGATCTGGGTGATCACCGCATCGTCGGAGTAGGCCAGCTCCAGCCACCGATCAGGATCGTCGCCCCGGTGCAGCGGCACCAAAGCCGGACCCTCGCCGTCATTGTCGATCCACACGGTGTCAGGGATGAACTCGTGCCGGGGCACAGCCGCCAGCGCGGTGCGCCACGGCCCCCACGCCTCCTCCCACTGGGCCAGGTAGGTGTTGATGGCGAGCCGCTGCACCATTCGCGCTCGCAGCTCGCCGGGGTCAGCCCGCTGCCCGGTCACCGGTTGTGCTTATTGGGGTCCGGAGGCGGTGGCACCGGCCGAACCGGATCCGGTCTTCCATCGCGCGTGTGGTCCTCTCTACCGTGCTTGCCGGGATTGTCGTCCTGCTGGCCCTGCTTATTGTCGTCGTCTCGGTCCTTGCCCGTATCAGCCTCCAAATTTCGGCTCAGCTGCGTCGACCCGCCTGGGCAGTGCCAAGAATGACTCCCGTCGTGAGCTGACGCCCGGTGTCTGGACCACGCGCACCAGGTGAGGCCGTATCCGGACTAGTTCGGTCGAGTTGTCAAAGCGAACATGAGGCGGGTGAGGCCGCGACCGACAACTTGGCCTTGCTTGTGCAGCCGCGACGGCAGAGCCCCGTGATTTTTCCCCACCGCGACTTGTTCTACTCGGCATTGCTGCGGGATCTGGGCGCCGGAGGCGTCGCGCCAGGGGTCGTAGGGAAGTCGAGTCAGCATGGCTTATCTCATCTCGGAATTTGTGGTGGCCGACCAGCCGTCGGGAGCTAGAGCAGGGTCAACGCTCGACCGACGGCCGGCCGGGGATCTAGTGGGCAGTGCCCGATCGGCTCGGGATCTCTCCCGATGGGTGGTACCGATAACGCATCATCGTCCCGTTTCCCAGCCCAGCACCTCGTTGAATACAACCAAGGGTCCCGCAACCGCCTAATGCGCTCAATACAAGTCACTTGACCGGCGAAAACTTGGCCGTGCGCAGTTGTGGGTGCGCAGGTTGGTCTGCACTCCTGTCCAGCGAGACGAGGTCTATGAAGGAAACATGGCCGGGTACGAGCGCCTGCGGGTTTCTACCTCCCAGATGATCGACCAGCCGAGGTTCAGGGGATCGTTTCGATGATGACGAGAATCACGATCGCGCCGCAGAGCAGAAATATGGTTAACCCTAAACTTTACCCATTTAACCGACGCTGCCCTGACGCCAGAAGTTAGGAATCGGCCGGCACAACTGGCGGCCAGCCGATGCGTGCAAGCAGTCTGTGGCATGGTTTCCGACGGTCTAGTATGCAGCGTAGCTGAGTGCGGTGTTGTCCTGGACGGGCTGCTGATCAGTGGTCATTCACGGGTTCCTCTTTCGGGTTGGTTGCGTGCTGTCCGGGCCCTCCAGAAGAGCAGGCCTGTTCGCCGTACGCCCGAGGTGGAAGTACGGATCGGCAGAACGGGATTGCGTGCAGGGTCCACACCCACAGCTCCGCTCGAGAGCCTGGGTCGTGCACCATCCGCACCGGCAGCCCGCATGAAAACGGGACAGCAACCCGTGCCCGATCACGCTCGATTCAGGGGTGGGGACGTACGTACCGACCACGCTAGAAAAAACTCCACTTCGAGGGTTCACTTTATCGTTCACCGACTTCGCGGCGGTTCCATGGTATTACCTGGAAACGCAAGCGCTGTGCTGACTGTCACCTCGCCGTTAATAACCGGGTAATTCATCTCATCGGCCCGAGCACGCAACCGTTTTCCGGCGACAATCAGCCGCTGTGCATAATCGCGCTGTTCACCAGCGCTAGCGCTCCCGTCCATCATGCGCAGAGCCAGTGATGCCATCGCGCTATTGAGCCGCGCCAGGTCAGTCAGTAATTCCCGGCCCTCTCGGATCACCGGGTTTCACCCTGACCATCACCGAGTCCCCGCCCAGCACTCCCGAACGCTGTAGCCAGCTCTCGTCGCAGCGCTAGAGCCTGGCCTGGGGTCAGAGACACACGCGGCCCATCCGGCCTGCCCTGGAGGATCAGGGCCCCGTTATCCATCGTGGGTAACGAGCACGGTAGGTGGCACGGCCCTACCGGTCCCGGTGGTGCCTCCGTGCGGATCCACGGGGTAAGTGGTGTCTTGATCCACAAGGAAGCGTTCTTTCTGCTTCACGCGCTCTAACCCCCGTGTGGTGTCGTCTTCTTTCGACGGCGCCCAGGACCGGGGAACACCGGACCGGCGGAAGCGGGGGAGGCGTCCTAAGTGAGGGACGCGCCAGCTCAGCGTTCCGCCCGGCCCTGGGGCCTTGATCAGGAAGTCAAAGGCGTGAACCCTCGCGTGAGGAAGCCGGTGAGCTACCGCGCACGCATCACGGCGTTAGGCTGGGATGCCCGACCCGGCTTTCCCGCCCAGAAGGGGTGAAATCATGGCTCGTCAGCCGCCAGAGCTCGCCGAGCAGCAGCGGCTGCTGGGCAGGTACCTGGCGGCCCTGCGGAACGCCGCTGGTCTGTACCAGACTGATATCGCGCGGGCGGTGCCCTGCCACCGCACGAACGTTGCGCATGCCGAAGCAGGGTCTCAGCTACCAGACGCCCACTTCTGGGAAACAGCGGATCGAGTAGTGGGTGCGAACGGTGCGCTCATCGCCCGTTACGACACCCTTATCCACGCGAGACAAGCGCACACCGCTCACCTGCAAGTGCAGCGACGGGCGAAGGCTCAAGCTACGGTGCAACAGTTGCGTGCCGCATCTCCACTGGCGCGCCGCGATACATCCGTTGACCACACCCCGTTGCACGCAACAGAGGTACTTCACCGTGGTTTAAACGAGACTAACGCCACTATCGGGACCGGTATCGATTTTTTCGACGGCGCACCGGTAGGCGCTGACTACGTGGAGAGCTTGCACGGGACGATCAAGCACCTTGCCGCACTCGATGGCGTACATGGCGGCGCCGACGTTGCCCCGTTGGCACTACGCAGTTTTCACCGAGCACAACTCATACTTCGGGAAGGCCGCTACGAGCCGGCTTCGGAACGTGACCTTGAAACCGCCACGGCTGAAATCGGCGAGCTGTCCGGTTGGCTGCTGTTCGACGCGGAACGTCACGAGGAGTGCCGCCAAGTCAACGCCGAAGCTCTCACCCTCGCGCGGATCGCGGGAGACGTGAGTATGGAGTGGTTCGTGCTGTCTAACCAGGCGCTCGCCTCGATACACACCGGCCGCAACCGGGAGGCATTGCGGATCGCTCACGGCATGACCCAAGGTCAAGACCTGCCCGGCCGGGTACGGGCGCTGTTCGACGTGCGAACCGCTCGCGCTTTGGCTGCGTTGGGTGACTCGACCTCAGCACTTCGGGCCTTCGACCGAGCTCGGTCGGCATTCGCCGATGGAACCACCACGCGCGACCCAGCATGGTCGTGGTGGTTCGACGAACGAGAGCTTGCTGGACACGAAGGCATGATTCACGCTGCACTTGGAGACCACAGCCGGGCACTTCCCCAGTTGGCGACGGCGGTGGAGCGCTCGGAGGGTCGGGAACAATTTCGCTGGGCGCTGTACATCCACCGGGCCAACCTGCTCCGCGCGCTGCTACACGTCGGTTCGTGGGCTGAGGCTGAGCGGGTAGCGATAGACGTCGTGCCGATGGTCGGAATGATCGCCTCGGCTCGCACCGAAGGTTTGTTGCGCCGCACCGTAGCCCGCCCCGAAGCGCGACCACAGATGCCCTCCACATTGAGCGACGCCCTCGACTACATCGGCAACCGGCTCGCAGGGAACTATCGATGACAACCACGGGATCTCCTCCCAATCAGTGGACTGGGTGCTTGCAGCATGGCAGCAGCGCAGGTACTGAGTCAGCCTTCCCCTACCCCGTGATCGTATCCACTAGCCTTAGTTCCTGACCTCACACGGAGTGCGAGGAGTAGCCGTGACAGACGGTGATCGCCCCGCAGCGATGCGATCGGGTGGTGCCCCACCTGCGGGAGTCAAGGACTGTTGGCCACCAATGAGAGAGAGCGGATCGAAGCTGCTACGACCTTGCTGGACAGTGAGGGTTATTCAGGCGGCCGTGTAGAAGTGCAGGCCGATTACAGCTGAGATGGTTGTCGCGAATGTTGCAAGGGGGCGACGGTAGTCGGTGTGCATGATTCTCCAGGTCTTGAAGTGGGCGATTGT
>JBOHFC010000289.1:0-2364 GCA_050701375.1 Pseudonocardiaceae bacterium | reverse complement strand
CCTCTACACCTCCGGCAATAAAAAAACAAACCTCGACATCCGCACGTCGGGGGAGCAGCGGCAGTCCGGCTTCCTGCTCTGGCAGTCTCCGCATTCAGAGTTCTGGTTCTGCGACGCCTACTGGCCGGCTTTCCGGAAAGTCGACTTCCTACGCGCGCTGCGCGATTATGCCGCCCGGCATCGCCGGTACGGCTCGTGAGTGGCAATGTGAGTTCTAGGTCGCATCCCCACTCACGGGATACTCATCCAATGAGTATCCCGCCCGACCTGGTCCGTGAGTACCTGCTGCTGGGCCTGCGATTCGATCGCCTCGTCGAGGGCTTCGTCGATGCCTACACCGGTGACCCGGCGCTGCGGCGGCAGGTGGACAACGAACCCCGGCCGGATCCGGCGGTGCTGGGCCGCCGCGCGGCCCAGCTACGGGCCGAGCTTCCCGCCGCCGGACTGGCCGAGCCGCGGGCTCGTTTCCTGGCTGCGCACCTGACCGCGTTGGAATGCAGTGGCCGGGTGCTGGCTGGTCAGCAGGTCGGTTTCGTGGCGGAGGTGGCGGCCTACTTCGACGTCGTCATCAAGCCGGGGGATCCCGAGGTCTACCGCCAGGCGCATGCCGAGATCGACCGGCTACTGCCCGGCGCAAATCCTCTAGCCGATCGGCTGGCGGCCCACCGAGCCGGCGACGAGATCGCGCCGCAGTGCCTAGAGCCTGCCGTGGAGGCGTTGTCCAGTGCGCTGCGGGATCGGGTCCGGGCAAGCTTCGGTCTACCCCCGCAGGAGACCGTGCGCTACGAGGTGGTCACCGACAAGCCGTGGAGCGGGTTCAACTACTACCTCGGTGACTTCTGCTCGCGGGTGGCGATCAACGCGGATCTCGGGCACCGGATGGCCAACCTGCCGCACCTGGTCGCCCACGAATCGTACCCAGGCCATCACACCGAACACTGCCGCAAGGAGGCCGGCTTGGTGCGCAGGGATCACCACGAAGAGCAAGCGATCTTCCTAGTGAATACTCCACAGTGCCTGATGGCTGAGGGGCTGGCTGACTTCGGACTGCACGTCGCCGTCGGTCCCGGGTGGGGGCCGTGGGCTGGTGAGATTCTGGCTGATCTGGGTCTGCGGATGGACGGCGAGCTCGCTGAGCGGCTGGAGACTGCGGCAGCGGGCCTGCTCGGTGTCCGCCAGGACGCGGCGCTGATGCTGCACGATCAGCATGCCGACCCCGCGGAAGTGCTGGCCTACCTGCAACGATGGCTTATGGTATCCGAGCTGCGGGCCAGGCAGATGCTGCGATTTCTCGGCGACCCGCTGTGGCGGGCCTACACGACCACATACGTCGAGGGCTACCGGCTGCTGCGCACCTGGCTGGCAGACCGGCCGCCCGCGCAACCACTGGGCCAGCGCTATCTGCGGCTACTGGACGAGCCGCTCATCCCGTCGGTGATTCGTGCCGAACTGGCCGGCTAGCGAGTGGCGTATTCCCAGGACGGCCACACACCGGTACCGTGCGGTAGCAGCGGGATGTGCTCGACGCGTCTCGCCACGGGAGGCCCTGATCGTGGCTTTTGTCGATCGGGCGGGTAATCCGCCCACGGCGAGCACGGGAGGGTCGGCACCCGGCCCTTGTGGTCGGTCCCGCTGAGCCCGACCGGGCGCTGCGGTAGCGATCATCCAGAGGCCGGCCGGCCCACCGAGTAGCGGGCGCGGTGCCGCGCTCGCCAGGGAGCTGCCGTGATCGCTTCTCGCTCGCCACACTCCACCACCCCGGGTTCGCGCACCTATGTACTGGACACCTCAGTGCTGCTATCCGACCCGTGGGCGCTCAGCCGATTCGATGAGCACGAGGTGGTCCTGCCACTTGTGGTCATCGGTGAGCTGGAGGGCAAGCGGCATCACGCGGAATTGGGCTGGTTCGCTCGAGAGGCGTTGCGCCTGCTCGACGATCTGCGGCGATCCCACGGCCGGCTGGATGCGCCGGTCCCAATCGGCCAACTGGGCGGCACCCTGCGGGTCGAGCTGAATCACTGTGACCCGACGGTGCTGCCTGCCGGGTTCCGTACCGACACCAACGACTCCCGGATCCTGGCCTGCGCGCTGAATCTGGTGGCCGATGGCCGCAACGTCACGTTGGTCACCAAGGACATGCCACTGCGGGTCAGGGCGGGTGCGGTTGGGTTGGCCGCAGACGAGTACCGCGCTCAGGACGTGGTGCCGTCGGGGTGGACCGGGATGAGCGCCGTCGAGGTCGGGCCTTCGGTGCTGGAGCAGCTTTACAAGGAGGGGATCGCCGATCTCTCTGAGCACCCGGAGGTCGCTGCCCTGCCCTGCAATACCGGCTTGCGGTTGCTCGCCGGAACGGCCACCGCGCTG
>JBOHFC010000288.1:0-4920 GCA_050701375.1 Pseudonocardiaceae bacterium | reverse complement strand
GTTCCCGGTGAATCAGCGTGGGCTGGCCCTGGGGCTCAACCAGGTCGCTGCGATCGCCGGTTCGTTCCTCGGCCTGATCATCGGCGGGGTGCTCGGCCCGATCGATTGGCGGTGGGTGTTTCTGGTGTCCGTGCCGGTCGGGCTGTTCGGCACCGTGTGGGCGTACCTGAAACTGCATGACACTGGGGTCCGGCAGCCGGCGCGACCGGATTGGTGGGGCAACCTCAGCTTCGCAGTCGGCTTGATCGCGGTGCTGGTCTGCATTACCTATGGCATCCAGCCTTATCGGGGGCACACCATGGGCTGGACCAGTCCGTTGGTGTTGGCCCTCATGGGTGGCGGCGTGCTGGTGCTGGTGATCTTCTGCGTGGTGGAGACGAAGGTCGCCGAACCGATGTTCCGCCTCGGGCTGTTCCGGATCCGGGCCTTCACCGCGGGTAACCTGGCCAGCCTGCTCGCCTCGCTGGGGCGCGGCGGTCTGATGTTCATCCTGATCATCTGGCTACAGGGAATCTGGCTACCCCAGCATGGCTACAGCTTCGAGACGACTCCGTTGTGGGCGGGCATCTACATGCTGCCCCTCACAGTGGGTTTCCTCATCGTCGGACCCTTGTCGGGTTGGCTGTCCGACCGGTTCGGTGCGCGATCATTCGCGACCGGAGGAATGATCATTGCCGCCGTCAGCTTCGGCTGGCTGGCGCTGTTACCGGTGAACTTCAACTATTGGGAGTTCGCCCTGGTGCTATTGATCAACGGAATCGGCATGGGCCTGTTCGCCTCCCCGAACCGGGCCAGCATCATGAACAGCCTGCCACCCAGCCGGCGCGGGGTCGGCGCGGGAATGAGCACCACATTCCAGAACGCGGCCATGGTGCTTTCGATCGGGATATTCTTCAGCCTGATGATCTCCGGGTTGGCCCGGTCTCTGCCACAGACCATGTCTGCCGGTCTGATCGCCCAGGGCGTGCCCGCAGCGGACGCGATGCAGGTGGCGGCGCTGCCGCCGGTGGCGGTGCTGTTCGCCTCCCTGCTCGGCTACAACCCCATCCAGACCGTGCTGGGACCCGGCGTGCTGCACCAGCTGCCCGCCGCGCACGCTGCCTATCTGACCGGCCGAGGCTTTTTTCCCGCGTTGATCTCCGGACCGTTCTCCAACGGGTTGACCGTCGCGTTCGGCTTTGCCATCGTCGCTTGTCTGGTTGCGGCGATCGCGTCCTGGCTGCGGGGCGGAAGATATGTGTATGCCGAACCGCAACCGACGAACCAGACATTAACCCCGCAACCGGTCGCCCACTGATCCACCACCTAATCGACGGCAGTGAGCCGCTGTGCCGGTAGTTGTAAGATGCCGCTTCTGCGACTCGGTGGCAGCCAATACCGAGGAACCACCCACGCCGGGCAGTGAGAGCCGCTGAGAACAGTGCAGGAGACGGTAGGGGGTAGGTCGCCGAGGATGAGTCGCGCGGATCGCGAGGTGTTCGCCCGGCGATGGGCAGCCGATATCGCTGGCGCGAGCTACGTGTCCATGGGACCTGAGGAGCTCGTGGCGCACCTGCTCGGGCTCACCCATCAGCTGGTCGAGGCGGCGCTGGCGGTCGAGTTCGACCCGTCGGTCGGGCGCCGGATCGGCGTCGACATGGTCGGCGCACATTTCACCGGCCCCGAGACGCTCGGCACGACGGTGGCGCTCATCGTCGAACGGTTGCCGGACCTGCTGGACCAGGTCCCCCGACGAGCCGACGTCACCGGTCGAGTCGCCCGGCTGACCGGCAGCTTGGCCGCCGGTTACGCCACCGCGCTGCGTGAGCGCAGCCTTGATGAGCAGGACGAGATCTATCGGGCTGGACTGCGCGCGCGCCGGCAGGCGCAGCAAGAACTGACCGCCAGTGAGGCCCGCTTCCGGGGGGTGTTCTACTCATCTCCGGTGGCGATCGCGATCAGCGAACCCGACGGTCGGATCGTCCAAACCAACCCGTCTATGGACGCCACTCTCGGGTACTCCCCCGGCGAACTGCTGGGCCGCCAGCTGACCGAGCTGTTCGCACCGGATGACCGGCCCACAGTGGAGGAGCATTACCGCGGTCTGGCGACCGGTCGGGATTCGCGGTTCCGGGTCCGTTTCCCGATACGCCTTGCCGATGGCGAGACCGCGGTGATCTACCTGGACGCCGCGGTGCTTCTCGACGCCGAGCAGGTGCCCCAGGCCATCGTGACGATGATCGACGACATCACTGATCTGCGCCTGATCGAGCAGCGGCTGCTCCACCAGACGCTGCATGACGTGCAGACCGGCCTGCCGAATAGGCAGTACTTCCTTACTCATCTAGAAAAAGTGCTCGGGCAGCTCGACCCGTCGGCCGTGGTCACGGTGATGCACCTCGATCTGGACGGTTTCTCAGCGATCAACGACGGGCTGGGGCATCAGGCCGGCGAACAGCTGCTGGATGTGGTGGCCAGGCGGCTGGAATGGGTGGTCGCCGACCGGCAGGCGATGGTCGCCAGACTCGGCGCCGATGAGTACGCCATCCTCATCGAACCCGGGGATTCGGTCTGGGACGTCGGTGCCTTTGCCGAAATCATCAACACCGAGCTGGCCGAACCCTTCTACATCGACGGGATCGGGGTGGCGGTCACCGCCACCATCGGCATCGTGGCGCGCCGGGTCGCCGGGGCGAAGCCCGAGGAAATGATGCGCGCCGCCAGCGCCACCCTGCGGCGCATTCGCGGCCGAGGCAAGCGGCAGTGGACACTGTTCGACCCGGAGATCGATGCCGCGAACCGGGCCAAGCTCCAGCTGGCCGCGGCGATGCCTGGCGCCCTGGAGAGCGGCGAACTGCAGGTGACGTACCAGCCGGTGGTCACACTCAATGGTGGCCGGCTGGTAGGCATGGAGGCAGCGCTGAGCTGGCAGCACCCGCAGCTCGGGATGCTCTCCAACGAACAGTGCGTCGAGGCCGCGGAGCGCACTGGCGCCGTGCACGAAATCGGGCAGTGGTTGTTACGGACCGCTGCTGAGCAAGCCGTGTCCTGGCGGCGGCGCTCCGGTGCTTGTGTGCCGCCGGTGATGATCGATCTCACGCCGTCCCAGGCGCAGGACCCCGACCTGGTGGCGAGGGTCAGAGCAGTCCTGAGGGAGACCGGCCTGGCGCCGCCTGGACTGGAGCTGCGGGCACCGGTGACAGCCATCCGCACCGTCTCTGGTGAACTCGTCGACGAAGGTGGCGGGCAGGCCGAGGACAACCTGCGCGTGCTCACCGAGCTGGGCATGCGCGCCGGACTCTACGATTTCGATGGCGGCATCCGCGGGCTACGCTGCGTGGAGGACCTTTCGGTGTGCGTGCTCCGAATCGCCGAGCCGGCGTCCCAGCAGCTAGCCGAGGATCCGTCCCGGATCCTGTCGCAGGCGACGCAGGCATTGGTACACATCATTCGCAGTGCCGGGGTCGACGTAGTCGCTCCGGTGGACAACGCCGAGCAGGCCGCGGACTGTCGGCGCCAACTGGGCAGTCGGCGCGCTGTTCGGCTCACCAGGCCCATCCCGGAGTATCGAGTCCCTGCTCGACGCGGCGGCGGCTCGTGACCCCGTCCAGCCCACGCCCAATGTCACGAATTGATGGTCAGGGACAGCACCTCGACCGGCTGCTCGAATCGCTCCGCCTGCCCTGGAGCGAACGATCGCAAGATGATCGGCAAGCCTGGCTGATCCCGGTACTGGAATGAGCCCGAATGTGCGCCGGACCAGAACCGGGTCACGCCAGATAGATCGATCGATTCGGTGCCGGTGTCCGTATAGCAGACCGGACCGCCGCCGGGAGTCATGGTTCCTGGAGTACTGAACTTGACATAGGCGTCGAACCTCGACGTTTGACAGTACACGCTGTGCACATTGCCGACGACTGGCTCGGCCGCGCACGCCGTTGATGTCATGGCACACGTGACAACCACAGCCAGACCCACACTAACGGATGACGCCAGAAGTCGGGCCGTCATGCGGTGGGCTGTCCGGTCATGTTTGGTCTCCCTTGGCGTTGGCCGCGGGCGGCCGCGGCGCTCGGCAGTATTCACCTCACTGATGAGATGACTATGCCTGACACCGCAGCCGTCGGCCCAAGCGTTCGGCGGCGGGAGCCCTTTTGGGCCGCCGCCGCGCACCGAAACCGTCCCCCTCGAGCACACACCGCGCGCGCCGTCCCTGGCTAACGGCACCCGACATGACCAGCGGCATCAACTCAGCTGTGGGTGTTCCCGCCGTTGCCGCCGTTGGCGTCGCCACCATCGCCACCGTAGCCGCTACCAGCGCTGTTGTCCTGGTCACCGAAGAGGTTGATGTTCAACAGGTTGACGCCGAGGCCGCCCCTGCCGGTGCCGCCGTCGCCACCGTAGCCACCGTTGCCACCTCTGCCGCCTCCGTCACCGTCATGGCCACCCCCATGGCCACCGCCGCCATCCCCGCAGCCACCGGTGTTGAACAGGGACAAGACGGTACGGGCGGGGAGCAGCTCCACCTGCTGGCCGTCAATCTCGGAAAAGCTGAGTGCGTCAGTCATCAAATCCTCCTTAGGGAGCCCGGGCGCCGCCATTAGCGCACCCATCGACGGCAGTGTCGATTCGGCTAACCGCAACCATGGCCGGAAGAAGATCGCTTGACAAGATGCATTAACCCTTAACTTTCGACGCCGCGCTATACGGTGATTTCATTCGCAGCTACTTAGTCCGGAGCCGGAACGTTCCGAGATTCAAGTGGCAACTACCTGGTTCCCGAGAGCGGCTACCTAGTACTACAGCCGCATCTTGGGATGTTTGATGCGTTGTCGCTGGTAGTGGCTGCGGCGGGCGCGGGTTTGGTGGCGTCGTCGCCAGTCTGACCAGTGATCGGCGTGTGTCTGATAGTGTTTGTTTAGGGTCAGCGTGGCCCAGAGT
>JBOHFC010000287.1:0-3669 GCA_050701375.1 Pseudonocardiaceae bacterium | reverse complement strand
GGTCGCGGATCCGTCCTGTGACCTGATCGGCTGGGCGCACAACGAGACGTCGACCGGGGTGATGGTTCCGGTGTGCCGGCCGGCCGGTTCACAGGGCGCGCTGGTAGCGATCGACGCCACCAGCGGTGCCGGCGGCCTGCCAGTCCGCGCGGCCGACGTCGACGTCTACTACTTCGCCCCGCAGAAGTGTTTCGCCTCCGACGGCGGGCTGTGGATCGCGCTGCTCAGCCCGGCCGCCCTTGAGCGGGTCACCGAGATCAGCCGGTCCGGCCGGTGGGTGCCGGAGTTCCTGTCGTTGAGTACCGCATTGGACAACAGCGTGAAGGACCAGACCTACAACACGCCAGCCGTCGCGACGCTGCTGCTGCTGGTCGACCAGATCGAGTGGATGCTGGCCGGCGGCGGGCTGGACTGGTGTGTCGCGCGCACCACCGATTCCTCCTCCCGGCTGTACTCCTGGGCGGAGTCCTCGCAGTACGCGACACCGTTCGTCACCGACGTCGCCAAACGCTCCCTGGTGGTCGGCACGGTGGATTTCGCCGAGGGCGTCGACGCCGCCGCGGTCGCCGCGGTATTGCGGGCCAACGGCGTCGTCGATACCGAGCCCTACCGTAAGCTCGGCCGCAACCAGCTGCGGATCGGGATGTTCCCAGCCGTCGATCCAGACGACGTGGCCGCGCTCACCGGGTGCATCGACTGGGTGGTTGAGCGGCTGGGTAGTTGAGAAGCTGGGTTGTCCAGAACCATGGTGGGGCTCGGTGGGTGGCGGCGCGCCTCCCCCGGGATCGCCGCCCACCGCCCTACGGTGGTGAGTACTTGATGGGGAGGTCCTCGGATGCGTGCGCTGCGAATAGCCGGCCTAGGAACCGACGGCCGCACGATCATCCTGGAGACGACACCGCCACGGCCGGGCGACCAGTTCACCCTGGTGGTGGACGACACTCTGCACGCCGCAGTACGAGGTGACCTTCCGCGCGTGGAGCCCACCGAGATCGCTCCGGGCAGCGAGATGCGACCCCGTGAGATCCAGGCCCGGGTCAGGGCTGGAGCGTCCGTCGAGGAGCTCGCCAGCGCCACCGGCGTGTCCAGCGAGCGAATCGAGCGGTTTGCCTACCCCGTGCTGTTGGAGCGATCCCGCATGGCGCAGCTGGCTCAGCAGGCCCACCCGGTGCGTGCTGATGGGCCCGATGTGCGCACCCTGGAGCAGGTCGTCACCGACACGTTCCGCCGACGTGGTCACGATCTTGGCGCGGTGACCTGGGATTCTTGGCGCGCGGAGGACGGCAAATGGGCCATTCAGCTGCGTTGGCGGGCTGGCCGGTCGGAGAACCGGGCGCAATGGACGTTGCACCCCGGCGCGCACGGCGGCACCGTTACCGCGATCGACGACCACGCCACCGACCTGATCGATCCGCAACCGGCCGCGCAACTGCGCACAGTTGTGCCAGTGACCGATGAGGCACGCAGAGCGTTGGCGGTCCCTGACGACAGCCCCGCCTGCCCACCCAAACGCCCCCGCAAGACCCGCGCGACCATCCCCTCCTGGGACGACGTTCTGCTCGGCGTCCGCTCCCCGCATACCTGACCGCGGCTCCCAGACCGTCAGACCGCGTTCTGGATGCAGAACGCGGTAATTACCATGCGCCAGACCGCGTTCTGCATCCAGAACGCGATAATGCGGTGACGGGAAAATGGGGTGCCCTTAGGGCGGGGCGTGGTTAGCGTTTGGGGCGCTATGAACCCCCCACAACAATCTTCGCTGGCTGTGCTGCGCCGGTTGGCGCCCTATGCACGGCCGGTGCGCGGGCGACTGCTGGGCTCAGGCGCCGCGGCGCTGGGAGCGATGCTGGCTGGGCTGGGTAGCCCGCTGCTGATCCAGCGGATCGTCGACGGCCCGGTCGCTCACCGGGATCGATCCTCGCTGCTGCTGCTGTCACTCGGGGTGCTCGCACTCGGGCTGGTCGAGGCCGGGCTGATCTATCTACGCCGAGCGTTGGTGGCTCGTCCGACCACGGACATCGAGAAGCGGATGCGAGCCGATCTCTACCACCACCTGCAGCATCTGCCGGTGGCGTTCCACGACCGCTGGCAGTCCGGGCAGTTGCTGTCCCGCGCGATCGGCGACCTGAACACAATCCGCCGGTTCGTCGCCTTCTCGGGCCTGTTTCTAGTGGTCAACATGCTGACCGTGCTGGTCGGGATGGGGGTCCTGATGACCATCGCACCAGCGCTCGGGATGCTCGCCGTGATCATGGCGATACCGCTGGTGGTGCTGTGCGGGCGCTACGAGCGGCACTACCGGTCGGCCGCTCGGCGGGCGAAGGACCAGGTGGGAGACCTGGCGACCACGGTCGGCGAAGCCGCCCTGGGCATCCGGGTACTGAAGTCTTTCGGCCAGGGTCCCCGGGCCACCCAGTCTTTCCTGGCGCAGGCCCGCGAGCTGCGCCGAACTGAGCTGACCAAGGTGCGCATGCTCGCCACCCTCTGGGCGCTGATCATCGCACTGCCGGAGCTCACGCTGGCTGCGATGCTGGCCCTCGGCGGGTATGAGCTGGCGACCGGATCACTGTCCCTGGGCACCGTCATCGGGGCGGTCACCATCCTGACCTACCTGCGCTGGCCGCTGGAGTCGCTGGGTTGGTTGCTGGTTGACGCCGGTAACGCGGCCGCGGCGGCCAGCCGGTACTGGGAGGTGCGCGACACCGCCGCCGCGGTAGCCGACCCGCCGCGGCCCCGGGCGCCGGCGCAGCCGATGCGCGGCGGGTTGCGGCTGGAAGCGGTGCACTTCCGGTTTCCCGGCGCCGCCACCGACGTGCTGCGCGGGGTCGACCTGGACGTCCGGTCGGGCGAGACGATGGCGCTGGTCGGCGCCACCGGCAGCGGCAAGACCACCCTGACGGCGCTGGTACCACGGCTGGCCGATGTCACCAGCGGTCGGATCCTGATCGACGGCGTCGACGTGCGGGACCTGGCGCTGGTCGAGCTGCGCACGATCGTGGCGACCGCCTTCGAGGACCCGGTGTTGTTCTCCGCCTCGGTCCGGGAGAACGTGGCACTGGGCGCACCGCACGCCTCCGATGACGACGTGCGCCGCGCGCTGCGAATCGCCCACGCCGAGAAGTTCGTCGATGCGCTGCCCTGGGGCCTGGACACCCGGATCGGCGAGCAGGGCTTGACCCTGTCCGGGGGGCAACGGCAACGGCTGGCGCTGGCCCGCGCGGTGATCGGGGGCGGCGACGCCGGCCGACCGGCGGTGCTCGTGCTCGACGACCCGCTGTCCGCGCTGGACGTCCACACCGAGGCCGAGGTCGAGGCGGCGCTACGTCGGGTGCTGCACGGAGTGACTGCGTTGGTGGTGGCCCACCGGCCATCCACCGTGCAACTCGCCGACCGGGTGGCACTGCTGGCCGGCGGCCGGATCGAGGCGGTGGGCACCCACTCCGAGCTGCTAGCCGAGGTGCCCGAGTACCGCCGGATCCTGTCCGCTGTCGACATAGCGGGGGACCTGTCGGCGGTGGCTCGATGACCCAACAGTGGCGGGGCGTCGCCGCCGAGGACCACGAGATCGACATCGCCACCGGGTTGCGGCTGGCCACCCGGTCCCGCCGGCTGCTCGGCTCGCTGCTGCGCCCGCAGCTGCGGCGGATCAACGCCGCGGTGGGGCTGCTC
>JBOHFC010000286.1:0-1851 GCA_050701375.1 Pseudonocardiaceae bacterium | reverse complement strand
GACGTCGCTGTCGCGGGAGGTGGTTGAGGCGGCGGCCACGCGTCTGAAACGGGCCGGTCTGCTCGAAGTCCTGGTCGACGACGAGGGTGGGTATGAAAGCTGGCGGATCAGCGAGGCTGCTCTGGCTGCCGCGACGACCGCATTCGTAGTGTGATCTTCGGATGACCCCGGAGGACATGCCGTGTGAGGAGCTGGTCAGGCTCCTTGCGCAGCGGGCGCGAAATCTTTGAACCGTGACCAGCTCAGGTCGTCGTAGGCACGGCTGCGGCCGTCGCGGCCCTCGGGGAAGATCCGCCGCTCCATCGGCCGCCGCGTCTGGGTGGCCCTGTGCTCCGCCAGCGTATGCAGATCGTCCAACCGGCGCAGGAACAGCAGGTAGGTGATCTGCTCGATGACCTCCAGGAGGTTGGCAATGCCACCGGACCAGAAGGCATTCCAGATACGGTCGATCTTGCTCTTGAGGTCGCCGGTGATCACGTGCGGTTCGCGTCTTTCCGACGAGCGGACGTGGCCGCTGTGCTGGGTGTCGGACAGGGTAGAGGTTGCGTTACGTTCCAGGGCTGGTGGGCGAGGCGGCTACACCCGCGTAGCGGCCACCTGCCGGGCCATCCGGGCAAGGTACTTCGCGTCGCCGCCTGGCCTGCTCTCCAGCGCTGGTTGGTGGTGTCAGCGGTTGTGAAGTTCTTCCCGGGCGACGCGGCGAGCAATGTCCTCGACCTCGGTTGCGGTGAGCCCGCCGGAGCGGTGCTCGTCTACGGCCTGCCGGAGCAGACGCCGGACCAGCGCGGAGGTGGGAATGTGCTCGGCGGCGGCTCGCTGGCGCAGCTGCGTGTCTAGTTCCCGGTCAATTCGCAGGTGCAACGGCATGTCCAGAGTGCTGGCCTGCTCGGCGACTTCGGCCTCAGCGGCCTCGGCCTCCTCCTGAGCGACCTCGGCGAGGATCGCATCGTGGCGGGCACTGCGGGCGGCCCGAGCCTCCTCGGTAGTGTCGGTCATCGGCCGGCCTCCTTGTTTCCGAGATAGTCGCGGAGATCGGTCCCGCGTGTTTTCCACGCGGTGACCCCGGACCATTCCTTTGGGTCGACAATCACGGTGAGTACGAACCCGACACTCGGCGAGTAGCCGATGATCCGCACGTATCCCACCCGGGCTTCTCGGGTCCGGATCGCGCACGACGCGATGCGGATCGGCGGCCGCTTCAAGCGTCCAGTCCGGTTCGAGGTTGTCGGCGCCGGGATAGCGGGCCGAGCGACTGCGGATGTGCGCGGCATCCTCGTCGTCCCACCACAGCTCACCAGTCACGCGACCAATTGTAGCGCGTTGTGCTACAAGGAGAACAGTTGGTCGGACAAGGGGTCGAGTCCGGTGTGCATGCCTCGGCCCCCGTGCTCCAGCAGCGGCTAAAGCGATGGCCGCCCCGGTGCGTGTGTGGGACCGCGATCATCGCGGAGTCGCCGGCCCGAATATTCAGCCGTTTGGCAGCCGTTTGGGCGTTGGTTGATGCGTTGGTCCGCGGCTGTGGCAGGGCTGGTCGGCCGGTGTCGGGCCGCTATGGTGCTCTCCATGGCCATTGACGACGCTCGTGCTGTGGTGGCTGCGTTGGCTGAGCCGGAGACATTGCTGGTGTTCGGGGTGCTCGCGGTGAGGACGTCGAGGCTTCGGGTGAGCATGTCGGACTGTTCGCGGTCGACGTCGTATGTGACACCGTTTGGTCTGATGAGGGAGACGTCGCTGTCGCGGGAGGTGGTTGAGGCGGCGGCCACGCGTCTGAAACGGGCCGGTCTGCTCGAAGTCCTGGTCGACGACGAGGGTGGGTATGAAAGCTGGCGGATCAGCGAGGCTGCTCTGGCT
>JBOHFC010000285.1:0-3260 GCA_050701375.1 Pseudonocardiaceae bacterium | reverse complement strand
CCCCACGGCCGATCGACGTGCTGCTGGCCACCAACATGATCGCGGTCGGCGTCGACGTGTCCCGGCTGGGTGTCATGGTTGTCTGCAACCAACCCAAGTCCACCGCCGAGTACATCCAAGCCACCAGCCGCGTCGGGCGCGCGGCGCCGGGACTGGTGTTCACCGTGTACAACTGGGCCAGGCCCCGGGACCTGTCGCATTACGAGAGCTTCGAGCACTTCCACGCCACGGTCTACCGCCACGTCGAAGCACTGTCAGTGACTCCATTCGCGGAGCGGGCGGTCGACCGCGGTCTCACCGGTGTGCTGGTTTCCCTGGTCCGCGAATTGGAGCCGGCTTACAACGGCAATTTCCGGGCCCAGGAATTCAACAAGAACTCCCAGCTTGCTGACCACGTGGTCCGGTACCTCAAGCGACGCGCCGAGGAGATCAGCGGTCGCGATACCAGCCGCCGGGTCGAAGACGAGCTGGAGGAACGGTTGGCCAACTGGGACCAGCAGCGCTCGACGGCAGGTCGCCGGCTCGCCTACTCCCAGCCGTTGCGGGCCGACGACGTCGCTGGTTTGCTGCACCGACCTACCGAAGGGCCATGGCGGCAGACCACCTGCCCGACCTCACTTCGCGACGTCGAGCCCGGTATCCCGCTGCTGCTGCAGCCTGCCGGGGGCTACCTGTCCGCTGAACCGCCGTTCCGTCCGGCGGAGGTCGGGGATAACGCCGATGCGAAAGGGGATGCGCGATGAGCGTGGCGGCAGAGCAGCATGCCCTGCGGGTCGGCGCGCTGCGACCGAACCAACTTCTGCACACCTACGGTGTCGGTGCGATGGCCGACCTGCCGAACCTCTCGGTGGTGATGTTGGGCCTGGACTTCTGGAACCTCGAGCGGTCCAGGACCGTGCCGGAGGAACGGCTGCTCGCCGCGGTACGAGTGAAGTTGGGTCATCAGGTCGACGCGCTGCGCCTGCCGCCCTACCTTTCCGAGACGTCGGACCCATTTGCCGAGTGGACGAGGGTGGGTGTGCCGGTCGGTCTTTTCCCGAGTTGGCTGCGGTGCTCGCGCTGCAACCGTCTCGGTCGGGTAGATGGCGGCTTCTTCGAGCTGTTAAGGCATTCGGTCCAGCCCGACATGATCCGCTACGTCCATCCGTGCTCGGGCCGCGGTGGCACCCAGCCGGTTGCAGTACCCGCTCGGTTCGTGCTGGCGTGCGACGAGGGGCACCTGGACGACTTTCCCTGGCTGTACTACGCCCACCGCGGTCAAGAACCGGAAACCGGGCACTCACTCAAGATGACCGAACGGGGCAGCACGGGGGAGGCCGCGAACGTGTTCGTCTCCTGCGACGAATGCGGTGTGCGCAGACCGATGTCGGACGCTTTTGGTGAAGCCGCGGAGCGGAGCCTGCCCGCTTGCCGTGGCCGGCACCCCCACCTCGGTACCTTCGAGCCGTGCGACCGGGCGACTCGTACTCTGGTGCTCGGCTCCACCAACAGCTGGTTCCCCTTGCAGTTGCGGGCCTTCACCCTGCCCCACGACTGCAACCCGCTCGAGCACATGATCGTCGAGTTCTGGCGGCATCTGGAACCGTTGGCGGCCCTGCCGGAAGCTACTGCGAAGCAGCTCATGCCGACCCAGGCGTGCTGGCCGCAACTGGAGGTGTACGGACCTGATCGCGTGTGGCACGCGATCAGGTCGCGTGGCACCGCCGGGGGACAGGATCGGCGGCAGCTGGATGGGCTCGATCTGCTCGCACCCGAGTGGGCCGCTCTGACCAGCGATAATCCGGTGAACTTGCCCGACTTCACCATCCACCACGAGCCGGTTCCCGCCGGCGCCCGCTCGTGGCTGGACCGGGTGGTGTTGGTATCACGGCTGCGTGAGGTCGCCGCGCTCTATGGCTTCACCCGCATCGACGCTCCCGAGTGGGAGGTGCAGGACACCCGGGACAACCGGCGAGCTCCACTGTCAGCCGCCGAGCCCACCTGGGTGCCCTGTGCCGAGATGCGGGGCGAGGGGATCTTCCTGCGTTTCGCCGAAGACTCGGTTGCCCGATGGGAGCGCAGTGCCGCGGCCCTCCGACGGGAGCGGGGCGTGCTGGTCCCGGCTCATCGATCCTGGTGCGAGCAGCGGCGCCTGGACGCCACCCGCTGGCCTGGTCTTCGGTATGTCCTGCTGCACACCTTCGCCCACGCCCTCATCCGAGAACTGGCGTTGGACTCCGGATACAGCGCCTCCGGGATCGGCGAACGGATCTATGCCCGTGGTGGTGACGCGCCGATGGCCGGCGTGCTGCTCTACACGGCGGCCCCGGACAGTGAGGGCACCCTCGGAGGGCTCGTTTCGCTGGGTCGTAGTGACCGGCTTGGAAGGCTGATCAACCGCGCGCTAGAAGCCGCCCGGTTGTGCAGCTCGGACCCATTGTGCGCCGAGCACGATCCCGGCGTGCACGGGCGGCTGTACGGCGCGGCCTGTCACGCCTGCTTGTTCGCCGCGGAGACGTCCTGCGAGCGCGGCAATCAGTACCTGGATCGCACGTTGCTCGTCGACACGCTGGCGACTACCGGCTGCGGGTTCTTCGCCTGAGCAGCGAATCAACGCGCAGTGCTTCAACTAGGCGGTGGGACGATCTCGACGCTGGACACCCGGCTGATCTCGAACTGGCGTCCGGTGTGCCGTAGCTCGCCGACCACCCGCAGTGGACGCCCGGTGCCGTGAGCGGAGACCGCGAGGTCGTAGTCTCGAGGTGCCAGCCGCATCGTCACCCGGCCTTCGTGTCGCTGGCCCGCTTCATCCACCCCACCCTCGACCTGCACCCTGCCCAACCGGTCCATCGGGGTGCGGTGCAGGTCCACCACCCGCCCGGTGACGGTCGCCGTTTCGGTGACGGGCAGTTTGCGCAGGAACTTGGCCCCGGCCTTGAGCGCAGCGATCACCGGCCGATCGAATCGCACCACAGGGGTATCGAGCCGCACCGGCAACGCCGGAGCCCAAGCGAAGCGGATGTCGAAAGAACTTTGTCGCTGACCGCCGATATCCACCAACGCGTCGCACAGGTTCGCTGAGACACCGTCGCCTACTCGCTCGATGAACGGCGTTGGGTCGTCGTTGTGACTGCTGCGAGCGGCGGCGGCGTGGGCAGCGCTCGTCGCCTGGTAGAGGTGTAGCAGCACTTCGCGGGACGACACCGGCTGCTCGAAGAACTCAAGCGGCAACGGGGTCTCCACCCTTAGCACATAGCTGCCCCTACTGGTCTGACCCAACC
>JBOHFC010000284.1:0-4476 GCA_050701375.1 Pseudonocardiaceae bacterium | reverse complement strand
GTGGGCACCGCGATGCCGACCATCATCGGTGAGCTGGGTGGGCTGGAGCACCTGTCCTGGGTGGTCACCGCCTACGCGCTGGCTACCGCGGTGTCCACCCCGGTGTGGGCCAAGCTCGGTGACCTCTACGGCCGCAAGGGCGTGTTCATGGCGTCGATCGTGGTATTCCTGGTGGGGTCCGCGCTGACCGGGCTGTCGCAGAACATGGGTGAGCTGATCGGGTTCCGGGGCGCGCAGGGTCTGGGCGCCGGTGGTCTGATGGTCGGCGCGATGGCGATCATCGCCGACCTGGTGCCGCTGCGGGAGCGGGGTCGCTACCAGGGGATGATGGCCGCGGTCATGCCGCTGGCGTTCATCGGCGGTCCGCTGCTCGGCGGCTTTCTCACCGACAACTTCAGCTGGCGGTGGGCGTTCTACATCAACCTCCCACTCGGCGTGCTCGCCCTGGTCGTGGTCGCGTTGACCATGCATCTGCCGGGACGCCGCGCCGAGAAGGTCTCGATCGACTGGCGGGGCGCCGGGCTGCTCGCCGCCGGGCTGGCGGCACTGACCCTGCTGTGCAGCTGGGGCGGCAGCCAGTACCCGTGGACCTCCGCACCGATCATCGTGCTCGGTGTGGTCACGGTGGTGGCGCTGGCGGCTTTCGTCACGGTCGAGCGCCGGGTCACCGAACCGGTCCTGTCGCTGGCGCTGTTCCGTAGCCGCAACTTCACCGCCGCCACAGCCCTGACCTTCCTCACCGGCTTCGCCATGTTCGGCGCGGTGACGTTCCTGCCGCAGTTCCAGCAGAACGTGCAGGGCGCCTCGGCCACCAGCAGCGGGCTGCAGCTACTGCCGCTGATGGGCGGCATGCTGGTCACTTCCCTGCTCGGCGGGCAGCTGGTCACCCGGACCGGCCGCTACCGCGGCCTGCTGATCGCCGGATCGATGATCATGACGGCCGGGTTGGCCCTGCTGGCCACGATGAGCGTGACCACCGGGCAGCTCACCACCTCCGGGTACATGGTCGTGCTGGGCGTCGGCATGGGCCTGCTGATGCAGACCACCATGCTGGTGGTGCAGAACAGCGTCGCCCAGCGCGACGTCGGCGTCGCCAGCGGCGCCGCCACCTTGTTCCGCACCATCGGTGGCTCGATCGGGGTGTCGCTGCTCGGCACCCTGTTCGCCCAGCAGGTGCAGTCCGCGCTGCCCGCCCGCGCGGGGGCCGCACCGTCCGGGCGTCAATTCACCCCCAGCATGCTCGCAGCGCTGCCCGCATCGCTGCGCGAGGCCTACCAGAGCGCGATCACCAGCGGCATCCACCAGGTGTTCCTGTGGGGCGCGGGGATCGCCGTGGTGGCGCTGATCGCCGCGTGGGTCATTCGGGAGGTCCCGCTGCGCGGGAGCTCATCGTGCAACCCCCACAGTGTGGAAAGGCTGGCTGCGGGCACGGAGGTCGGTGATGGCTTCGGTGCAGCGAGATGACTTCACGGTGACGGCGAGGTCCAGGGCGCGGTTGGCGTTGTGTACTGCGGTTTCGAGGTCAAGGTTGCCGCTGGTGAGAGCGGCCCGAGCCAGAGCGGCCTGGCTCAGTGCGCCGCGACGGGCCCGTTTCTGGTTGCGAGCTTCAGCAGCCCGCACGGCGCGCATGACCCCCGCCGCGCATCACCTCGGCTTCCTGGTAAACGGGCGAACAGCGCGACCCAATCTGATGACTTGCTGGCAGCACCAGGCTCCGCGGGTTCTGCCAGGTCACCACATTGGCACAGAACGTCTATGTCCACCAGCAGCGTTGCGCAAGTGCGACGTCCGTCGTGCACCGTGATCTTCCGGGTACCGGCCGCCGCGGAGCGGGCATCCCAGGAAGTGTTGAAGTTGCGCGCTTCGATCGGCACGCCCACTGCCAGACTGAAAAAATTCATTTCACCGGGATATCACTGTTGTGATGAGCACCGGGTCTTCGGTGATCCTGGTTGTCCCGTTGGGGGCAACTTGTGTGACGGTACCGTCGAGCCGGTGTACTATAGCTCCTCGGGAACCGATTGCGATGTCCGCGGCGCTGGTCACGGCCCAGATAACGATCTTGTTCTGATTTTCGTCAGTGCTGCCTGTGAACTCACATTGCCATACGTTGTCGGGCAGATCGGCGGCATGGCCGTGCCCGCAGCCGCGGATGCTCGTGCCGGCTAACCAGCGTTGTAATTGGTCGATGGCCCGAGCGGCCGGAGTGGGGGCTTCACCTTCGATCTGGAGCACGATCGGGATGCGCACACCTCCCCAGTCGTAGAAATAGGCTCGCTCCAGGTCGAGATCGCGTCCGTAGAGACCCATCAGGTAGAAGCGCACGGCGTAGTCACGGGCGCGACCGCCGGTCACCGAGGGCTGGTCGACGACGTCGTAGTCGGGGCCGGTATCCCACAGTGGGGGGCCCACTCCTGCTGTGTGCAGGGTGAGGTGGACGGCGGCAAGTTCGGCGGCCATTGTCTCCGGCGGTTGGTCCGCTGGCCGCCATCGCATCTTGAGACCGGCCACGTCGCAGGAATCGTAGCCGCCAAGTTCGGCGAATCGCCGCACGAACAGCAGGCCTGCGGCCTCTGACAGGTGGCCCATGGATGGGCACACCACGGTAGCGGCGGGGTCTTCGCTACGAATGATCCAAGCGGCCCGCCGGACCATCGTGACCAGCGTCTCGACACTTCCGGAGTAGAAGTGGCGGTCGTTGGCGGTGTCCCACAGCTCGTATGCTTCTAAGCGACCACGGTACCGGGTGGCGAGTGCCCGCACGAAGGTGTCCCAGTCCGTGAGGTTGTCCGGCGGTGAGCTGCGGGCGTGGTCGGGGTAAAGGGACTTGTTGCCATTCGGTGCCGCCCAAGCAGGAGTACCTCCCAAAGTGAGCAAGGCTGGTTTTCCAGCGTGCTGGGCTCCGGTAACTAATCGATCTAATGTCGTCCATTGGAACTCGTCTCGGCGAGGCTCTAGGTCCGCCCACATGGTGTAGCTGTCCCAGAATCGCACGCTGCCAACCTGAAACGACGGCATCGTTCCGGTGTCGCTATTGAGGGTGACGCCGAAGGTCGGTGGTGTCACGGGCGCCGGCACGTGAGTCCAGCGCGCTCCTAAATCTCTGCCGACGCCTGAACCGTCCAGCGGCGGGATCTCATTCGGAGGATTGAGCGGAATGGCACTGCTCGATCGCATCCCCAGAATCAGGATCACGCAAATCATTCCGAGAATGAGGGTATAGATACTGGTGCGGGAAAATTTCGGCCAGGGGACATCGTGTGCCTGCCGCTTCGGCGGATGCTGCGGGACGACCGTCGCACCGCCTACGACCTCGGTACCAATTGCCTCCTCAGTAGTCGTCACCATAGGCTGGGTACTCATTGGTGTTGCCGACCTGGTTGGCTGCCGTCCCACCGCGGCGGCCCAGCAACGCAATAGATCGGTGAGCTCTTCCGGAGTTGCGTCGCATTCCTTGGCGAGAGTGGCCACCACATTGTAGTCACGTGGCAAGGCCGCGCCGGTGCAGTAACGATGCAATGTCGAACTGGTGGTGAAAGTTCTGCGACCCAATTCCGCGTAGCTCACCCCGCTGCGCTTTTTCAACCGCGTCAGCAAGGCTGCGAGTTCCCGGGTGTCCCCCGAGCCTTCTACAGCGGACCCTGCACCGCCGCCCGACAGCCCAGCGTCCCGTCTGTCTCGCGGCATCCCCACGTAGCCACGCTCCCCACGCCGTGTCCCACGTGACATCGTTCTCCGCTGTTCACAGCGGTCCACGCGTCCCAGCATCCCAATAAAGGAGTCCGCATTGCCACTAGCTTCGAGCGGAACCACACTGATGGGGCAGTGCCGCGAGGCGGGCGGGTCAGCGAGGCGACGCTGCTGCCCACGCATCCGGTAGATATGACGGACTCGGCTCGCTGAAATCAGACGTTCAGTCGGGGAAATCATCGTGGCTTGATCGGCTGTGGGTTTACGGCCGCTGCTCTGACGCTCTGTTAACGAGCCTGGACACCAAAGAGGATGACTACGGATGCTACGAAATCTTGCAACGGAACTCCTTATAGTGCCTGCCCTGATCGCTGTTGTGCCTTCAGGTGGCTGGACGGGTACCGCGATGGACCCGGCCATGGTCAATCGAATCACCGTCACCGACGAGGAAACAGAGTCAACGTACTCGGACGTGCCTCGATCCCACGAGCTGACCATTCAACAAGATAGGTCAGGGGGCATCGTGATCGACACGTCATCTATCAGCGAAACAGCTGCCGCCGAGGGTAAGGCCGCGGACGAGGTGACCGACTCGGTACCGGCGACTGACGTAGCGCCGGATGACGAAGCTGCGGCCCGAATCATCGGGGGCTCCGCAGCATCGACGAAGAACTATCCCTGGAGGGTTATTCAGGCGGCCGTGTAGAAGTGCAGGCCGATTACAGCTGAGATGGTTGTCGCGAATGTTGCAAGGGGGCGACGGTAGTCGGTGTGCATGATTCTCCA
>JBOHFC010000283.1:0-12601 GCA_050701375.1 Pseudonocardiaceae bacterium | reverse complement strand
CGATCTTCGACCTCCACCAGTACGCCCCTCGACGCTGACGTGGGTAATACACCAAACTAAAGATCAAAAACTGCTGGACCTGCGGAAACCAGAGCGGAGCCTCAAGATCATTGGAAACTCGGGCTAGAGGTCTACGGTCGCGCCCGACCATTCACCGACCAGAGTTCCCGATCTGACGACGCGGCGCCCCGTCGTCAGATCGCACTTGAATCGACCGTGATCGCTTGGACATTTTTCGGTCACTAATTGCGCCAACGGACACCCTCTGATCGCAGACGATGAGCATTCGCAGTTGCGAAACACGCAGCTAATGGGTGCTATCCACGACCAACCGCAACGACGGTCCGACAATCCTTGGATTCCTTCGTTCGACCCCAGGCTGCCCACCATTTCCGCTCCGCCCTGCCCCGATCATGCCGGGCCTGAGCGCGCACCGGTACAAACCGGGTACAAACCGCACTAACCGACGCTACTCAACGTCACCCGATGTTCCCGCAGGCCACGTCCGGCCCAACTGTCAAAGCCCTGGTCAGCATTCTCCCAGCCGCGCTAATCAGCAAACGCAGGACGGTCCAAACAAAAGCATGCCCTCGCCGGACGGGCAGGCCTCCAGGACGGCCGGCGACCAGCGCGGGCGGGGCTGGGCAGGCGGTGGACAGGGGGTGGCATCCTGTCGACCCCCCTCAGGGGCTACCGCGCTCCGCCAGGCCGACGGCATGCCACACCAGCCCCAGCGTGCAAGATCCGTCGCTGTTCAATGTCCCGGCCAAGCCGGCGGCCCCAAAGACGAACCTCGGTTCCGTCGTGTCGAGAAAATGTCGCTCTGCGATCGCCTACGGTGCCCCTCTTGTCCCCGCCTCGGGAAGCAGCCAGGACGGGAGCAGACTGAGGGAGCAGGGACCGTACGTGGTAACGGCGGCGGTAACGAGAGCTACCCCCGCTACCAGCGGAAACGGCCCTCTGAGACTTTCCATGTCCTCGTAGTGAGAACGGTAGTAACAACCCGGTCAGCATGCCTCGGGGGCGGTGCCCTCCGAACCGCCGACGGCCTCCTCGATCAGACGGCCGATGAGTTCCGGCGGGTGGCCACCTGGGGGCAAGATGTGTAGCAATCGACGAGCGGGCTGCGTGTGTCAGGCTGTCACCTCGACACACGCCCACGACCCGTTGCTGATGCTACGGCGCACACCGAGTACGCGTCAGTGACCGAACGCGTCAGCCGGCAGGGTCATGACCACTACCCTCGGGTGATGCGGGAGACCTTCCACACGGAGTTGGACACTTTGTTCGCCGACCTCGCCAGCACCGTTCGCCTGGCCGGGCAGATGATGACCAACGCTTCCGTAGCGCTCTATCATGCAGATCTTGAGCTGGCCGAGTCGGTGATCGCCGGCAAGGGAGAACTCACGGCGCTGTGCGACGACATGGACCAGCGGTGCGTGAAGCTGCTGGTCCTGCAGGCGCCGGTAGCCACGGATCTGCGGATGGTGGTCGCGGCCATGCACGTAGCGGGTGACCTGCAGCGGATGGGTAACCTGGCTCAGCATATCGCCAAGGTCGCTCGGATGAAGCACCCGGGCGTGCCGATCCCGGACGAGGTCCGGCCGGTCTTCGTGCGGATGGGCGAGCTTGCCATCAGCTTGGCGTGGGATGCCGCGACGGCGCTCGAGAGCCGGGACCCGTTGTCGGCTGATCGGTTGGCGCGAGACGACGAGGAGGTGGACGCGTTGCGCCGCCGAATCTTCCGGATCCTGTTTTCTGAGGACTGGTCGCACGGAGTTGAGCCGGCGGTGGACGCCGCGTTGATCGGTCGTTACTACGAACGCTTCGCCGACCACGCGGTAGCGATCGCGCGGGAGGTCCGGTGTTTCGTCACCGGCCGGTCGCCCGAACGGTGATGGGAGTAGCGCAGTGATATCGCGCGGCCCGGCTTTGTTACGCGACGAGCCTGACCGCATGCGTCTTGATTTTCAAGTCGGGCTTTGGTGGCCGAGTCACCAGGGTCGGTGTGACGCTGCCCCGGGCGGCGACGCGTAACAGGGTTCAAGCGGGGTACTCCTGCGCATGGATCTTCAGTAAGGAGAAGCGATCATGGCCCAGGATCATGGTCCGAGCATCAAGGACGACAAGCAGTACGAGGGTCTGCGGAAAAAGGGCATGAGCAAGCAGCGCGCGGCGCGAATCGCCAATGATCCTGATTCGTCATCCAAGGGTGGCAAGGCGTCAGGCTCGGGCAAGAAGAACACTGATTCGTCCCAAGGCGGGACCAAGGCGCAGAAGGTGGCTGCTGGACGCAAGGGCGGGAAAAAGAGCCGCTGAGAGCCCAGTGCCGCCGTTGAGGAGGGGTTACCGCTGCGGCTCCTCCTCAACGGCGGCACTGCAACAGGGCCGTATCGCAGGGGCCAGCGGTGTATCCGCTGGTCGAGGTCGGTTGCAGGTGCGGCGTCCGCGTCGTTCACGTACAATCTGCCCGGGCTGGGCCCGTCGGCATTTTTGCGGAGTGCGACGGATGGGCCCCATCTCGTGGGGTCTGCCCTTCAACGCTGCTGCCGGGTGAGGAGGAGAGATCGGACCGGCGACGACCGTGAAAGACCCGGAGCGGAGGCGCCGGTCGCCGACCTCGCGGCCACCCCATCCAAGACAACCGCACCGGATGGTGACGGGTTGGCCGGTGATCTCGCGTTGAGCACCCCGGGCCAGCTCGGGCTGACCGTGCAACTGCCGACCGTCGGGACACGCGTGGTGGCGGTGGACGGGGAGTTGGACGCCCTGACGGTGCCACTGCTGGAGGCATGCGTACGCGAACAACTCGCTGCCGCCCCGGCGCATCTGATCCTGGACCTGCAGCCGGTGAGCTTCCTGGGTTCCAGCGGGCTGAACTGCCTGCTGCATGCCCGGGAACTCGCTGAGCAGACCACCGGGACACAGCTGCACCTCGCCGGCCTGGTCACCCGGGTCGTGGCGCGACCGCTGCAGGTCACCGGATTGGCCGTGCGGTTCGACACCTACCCCACCCTGACCGAGGCCCTGGCCACGCTGGCACAGGTGAGGATCACGACCCGGCAAGTGGACCTGCTGTCGGTTACCGGACGGCTCGACGACACGGGACTGACGGAGCTGCACAGCGAATCGCAGGCGCTGTGTGATAGGGGTACTCGATATCTTGTGGTGGATCTGGCCAGGGTGACTCGCTGCGATCATCGGCTGTTCGACGTACTGGCCCGGACTCACCAGACCCTCGCCGCCCGCGGTGGGTGGATGCGGCTGGTCGGGGTCAATCACGCAGTCCGCAATGCCCTAGATCAGGCCCTATCGTCGGAGGTTCTGCTGGTGGACCAGGCCGCGGACTGGACCAGCGATCTGACTGGTTGAGCCGACCGGGGTCGGTTACGCCTGCCCCACCGGCCGCGTGCGATCTGAGTCCTTGATTACCGGCGACCGCCGTCGACCACAGGCTCCTTGCGGTGCCATGTCCAGGCGATTGTGATCGACCTCGCAGGGTACACCGCGGCTACCCAGTAGGAGAGGAGCTGACGATGACCGAACCTCGTCCCGTCCTATAGTTGATGGGGCGACGTGGTGCTGTATTGGCTCACCTCAGCTGCTCAAGGCTTTCTTGGCGACCTGAATTCGGTGCTCTTCCAGGCTGGCGCGTTGGCTCTCGGCGCGTTTCTCCAGCCTGGCCACGATAAGGGCAACAGGCTTGCCCAGGGGCATCGCGAGGTAGTCAACGGGATGCCACACCTGGGTCCACATCCGGCTCAGCCCCGCCGTGCTTGTGGACGGCCATCCCGGAGACTGCCCGCCCGGCGAGAGCATGCTTTGTTCGAAGGCGGAACGTGCGTTGGGGAACGGCGGTTCACGGGTGCAGCCGCCGCGACTGACCGCGGGTGTCAGGGCCGGCCGAGCACCCGGACCGCCGGCCGGGCCTCCCGCAGCGCGCCGACCTGCGCCGCGCTCACGGCGGTATCGTCAACGTCGACCTCCGTGAGCGCGGGCAGGCCATGCAATGGCGACAAGTCGGTGACGCGCGTGCCAGCCAGGCTCAGCTCGCGCAGCTCGGTCAGGGCGGCGAGCGGCCCGATGTCGTCGACCGGGGTGTTGTCCAGCCGCAGCCCGCGCAGCCCGCGCAGCGCGGCGAGCGGCGTGAGGTCGCGGACTTCGGTGTTGTAGAGAAACAGCTCAATCGCGCCCGTCGCCCGCTCGATTCCAGCGGCCGACTCGAGCGCGGTGCCGCCGAGGTCGACGCGCCGGGCCGCAGCGAACCACGGCAAGTCGGCGAGGCCCGTCAGGGACCTGATCGGCAGTCCGTCGACCGACAGCTCGGTGAGTTGGGTGAGTCTGGCAAGCGGGCCGAGGTCGGTCATCGCACTGCCAGCCAGGTGGAGCTCGGTCAGCTTGGTAAGCGCCGAGATCGGCTCGAGGTCGGCGACCGGCGTGTGCGCGACGTCGAGGACCCGAAGCCCGGTCAGCCCACGAATCGGTTCGAGGCTGCGGACGCGCGTGGCACGCAGCCGCAGCACCTGCAGCTCCTCGGCGTGCTGCAGGGGAGCAAGGTCGTCAACTGCGGTCCCGCTGACGTCGACCTCACGCAGGCGGGCCCGGCCGCGCAGCGGCGACAGGTCGTGCACTGCGCGGCGAGGCAGGACCAGCACTTCGAGTGCGGAGGCCTCGGCCAACGGGTCGAGGTCGAGCGGCAGCCCCCCGGGCGTCCGATGCGGGTTGGTGTTCCGCAGCCGCAGCTCGCGCAGCCGCGGGAGCTGGCGCAGGGGTTCCAGGTCGGCGGGTGAGACGTTGACCAGCTCGACGACTTCGGTGTCCGGTGTCAGGCGCGTGCCGCCGAAGTCCACCTCAGTGGTCACGGCGGGTCCGGGAGCGTGCGGAAGTGCGCGGCGAGCCAGTCCACCAGCGTCTTATCCCGGGCCGCATCGTGCAGCAGCTGGCCGTACTTCTTGGTGGCCTCCGCGACCATCACGTCCGCGGCACCCTTGTCCGAGAGCGGGCCGCCCGGAAGGGGCTCCGAGCCAACGAGGTCGCCGATGAGGCCCATCGCCCGGGCGATGCTTTCAAAGATCGTGATGTCTAGGGAGGTGATCCGCGCGTGCGCTGCGGCCTGGTGGTGGACCGTCATGTCGCACAGCTTGGAGAGCTGAAGGATCAACGGCTTCCGGGCGGTGAACGGCGCTGTGTCCTTCTTGGTGAGCCACGCCTTTCGGACCCCGCGCAACCACGAGTGCGCGTCGGACGCGGCGTCCCAGGCGTGCTGCAGGTGATCGCTCGCGATCTTGCGCACGGTGTCCACCCGGGTGACTGCGCCGCCGCCCTTCAAGATGCCGGGCGTGAACGTGCCGGGGAAGGAGCTGCTGCTTAGCAGCCGACGCGGCAGCTCCTCGTAGTGCGCCGCATTGTTGACCTTGTCGGCCTCGCTCATGGCCTCGAACCCCGGGGTCGCGTAGTAGCCGAGGTCGTCGACCGCCCCGTCGCCGAGATGCGCTGCCTCATGGACCAGCGTGGACTGGCTCTCGGCGGGGTCGGTTCCTTTGACGACGTCCACCACCAGGTGCATGACCTGCGTATCGTGCCGTGCCCAGCCACCCAGGAACGTCTCCGGGTCGTCGAGGTTGTAGTCAGTCGTGACGTGTTTGTCGAGGTCTGCAGCCACGGCGGCAAGGGCGGAGCGCCCGCTGGCATAACGCGCCTTGGCCACCACATCCTTCGCTCCGAACACGGCCTTCAACCCCGCGGCGTCCCCCTCGGCCCGTTGCATCAGATCGCCCGCGTCCTTCATCAGCGCCTTCAGCTTGGCCTTATCGGCCTTCTTCACGGTCGTGTGGGCGTCAAGCACGGTCTGGTAGATCTGCGTCCGGTCGGCCGGATCCAACGCCTTATTGAACTCAGCCTCGCTGATCAGCCCTGGCCCAGGGAAGATCTTGGTGACGATCGTGGCGACCGGGTCCTTGCTTTTGAGCCGCTTCTCCTGGACCATCCGGTCCAGCAACTGGGTCACCGCATTCTTGATGACGGATTCGGGGATCCGCAGTTTCTTGTCGGTGAAGGCGGCCCTGAGGTCGGAGAACGTGGGCATCCGCGCCCGCACGTCGGAGGCGTCCAACATCGCCGCGCCCCGGTGCAGTCGCCCGGGCACCAGCAGCTCGACAAAGCCCCCGGTGGGCGCCGTCATCGCCGCGACCACGGCGTGGTTGCCCGCGAGCCGCTGCATCGCCAGAATCCTCTCTGGAAGCTGGGCGGGCGCGACGCGCTGGGCGGGCAGGCGCGACCGGGCCGGCACCGGCCCTTGATGGTGACCGGCAAATGTCGCCATGAAACCGACTCTACGTTTGGGTGTGTCGCCGACCTAAGGAACGTCCGGGCAGTTCTCGGTGCCCCAAAAGGCAGAGCGGACACGCAACCCGCGGAATCGCGGCGAGGACGCCGACGACATCGTCGACGTCGACATCGCCGTCCGCCGGGGATGCAGCGCCTCCCGTCCTTCCTCGAACTGTGCTACCTGCTCAACTACGTTGACCAGATCAGCATCGGGTTCGCCGCGCTGACGACGAACCCCGACCTCGGGCTCTCGGCCGCAGCCTCCGGCCCGCGTTGGACCGGCTTGGACCGGCTTGGACCGGCTTGGACCGGCTTGGACCGGAGCAAAACGTGGGGTTGATCTTGCGTCGTCCTCGTCACAAGTGTGTGAGCTGCGGCGCAGCGCCCCCGGCGAGGCTCCGTCCGCTCTGCGGGAACGCTCTGCGGGAACGCTCTGCGGCGCAGATGCTGGCCGACCTGAGGTGACCGACGAGACGAGGCGTTATGTCCATCAAAGCAGCCTCCGCCGGATGAACCACGACCTCGCGATGGACAACCTGTGGGCGCTCGACGCCCGGGTGCTCGCCGCCATCGCGCGGGCCGTTGAGATCGATGGCCAGCAGGTCCCGGAGATTTCAGAGATCCTCTGCAGACCAAGCAGGCCTGATCACCAGGCGGCGAAAGCGACGTTGACCAGCGTGGATACTTCTCGTTGGTCAGCGTCATGGCCCGTTGTTGAGCATCGTTGCGTCCGCTGAGACGGCCCACAGACGGCCCGATGCCAGCCCTGACCACGGTACCGAGCGTGTGTGAGCCGGTGGCGACGCAGATTGGGCTCTCAAGGCCTCGGCTCAAAACCGAGTGTGTCGCTACGTGATCAACGATCAGTGCTCGGAAGATCAGGACCGCGGGTGTGCCCGTGCGGCTGCGGCGAGCCGCCATGGATAGCGTGGAGACGGTCGGGGCCGCTGCCGAGTAGATGATCGTTATCGTCGCGGTGGCCGTCGCACTCTGCGCGGTGGCAGTCTCGGGGGATACGCTTGGCGACGTGGTTCGGCGGTGCGGTGTGGATCGGTTCCTGGTACCTGATGTACCTGGAGATCACGCGCTGGCATCACGTGAAGCCGTCGCTGGCGTTCAACGCGGACCTGGATCCTGGGACCGGCATCCGGCCGCATCCCGGGCAGGCGCTGATCCTGCTGTACATCGGGTGCATAGCAGCCCCGCTCGCGTTCGTGGCCGGGTTGGTCATCCAGATCCGAAGGCGTCGAGTTGCCCCGTTAAAGGGTTCAGGCGGCACGGCCGTCAATCTCGAGTCAACTGTGCGGGTTGAGTCGACTCCGCGGGTGTGCCGTTGCCAGGCCCCGTGAACTCGACACCAGCGACCTTCCGCGGCGAAAAAACGTCGATAGCGTCGAGCTCATGGACAGCACCCACGGGCAAGCCAACCAGGGAACACGCCGTCGGGATGGGGCGAAGCCCGGCTGGTCAGGCACCGCGAGAAAGGGACGTTGTGCTCGTGCTGAGCGTAGTACGTCGCGAGTGCCTAATACGGGCCTCACCAGCACGTTCCCCGGCGGCAATGTCCTGACCAGACTTTGCCCCATGCAGTGCGTATTCCAACGATCAACAACGACGGTCAGCGTCCTCGCTGTCGTGCAGGTGCGGCAGTACCGGTGTCGGCCCGGACGCCAGGTAGCAGGAGCGGGGGTGATGGCCGATGGAGACGGCTGACAGCCCGGAGGTGGTGATTGCGAAACGCCTGCTCGATTCCGCCACCCGGCGTGGCTTTACCTTCCAGCGTGCGGCGCCAGGCGCGGACGGCCCACTGGTGGGACACCGAGTCGGCGATGACTGGGTGGACCTGATCCACATCGAGGGATTCAGCCGGGACTGCTTCGCCTGGCGAAAGCGGACATCCTCGCTGATCGTCTCGCCGGGCACACTCGTGCAAAGCCGGGTGCATGGCAGCGCGTGTCACGTGCTTACCGAGGTGCTGAGCTGGGAGCCGGGCCCATGACCAGCGAGGCTTCTCCGACCCAGCGAAGCGCACGCCACCGCCGGGTGATCATGACCACCTGCCAGGCCCACTTATTTCTCATCGGTGGCGGGACGGAGGTCAAGTATCAGCAATCTGAATCGACTGCCCGCGAACCTACCCGCGCCCGAGGCCGAGGCCGCACGGTGCTTTACGTCTATCCGCTGACCGGCCGGCCGGATACCGAACTGCCCGACGGGGGGATGCCATCCCAGGGCACCCTCGAAGCGAGGCGACTTGCAACGGCGGGCTGCGGCCTCTACCGGACCGTGAAAGTCGCGCTCCAAAAGCTCGGGCGGCGTCACCGGTCGTCGATGCGGCGGGCGCCGAGTTGGGTGGCGAGTAACTCCAGGGCGACCTCCTCGGGATCGCGACGGCTGGGGTGCTCTTGGCCCATGCCGGCCGCCTGGATAATCATCGCCTCGTCGTCATCGACCGGGCCGGGAGACCAGGTTGCTGCGCCAGGATCCTCATGTTCGGGTGGTGGCGGGATAGCATCGTCTGCGGGCTGCGACGTCGACGCGCGGCGATAGGCGGGACGTTCCGTCACGCGTTGCGGTGGGCCGCCGGCACGCTGCCCAGCGTGTTGCGGCTTGTTGTCGGTGCTGGTACCGGCCTCAGCGTCGACGTGTTCGCAGCGGACCTGCCAGTCAACGCCCAGGACAGTGCGCAACGCGGCCCTGATCAGCTCCACGTTGCGGTCGTCACCCAGCCGGCGGGCAAGCGGGGCGTTAGGCAGGGTCAGAACGAGGGTGGAGCCCTGTACCGCGCTCGCGGTGGCGTTGCTGAGAAGGACCTGGGTCGTCCGGCTCTGTTCGCGCACCGCGTCCAGCAGGGCCGGCCACTCCCGTCGCACCGCGGCCGCGTCGAGCTGATCCGGGGCGGGTCCTGACTGGGCGCCGACGGGCGCCGGCAGTTGGGCGACCGGTGGCCGGGCTGGTGATGACGGGGCGGGTGGTGGTTGAACGGCTGACGGTTGGGCGACCGGCGGTTGGGCGATGGGTGGTTGGACGGGTGGTGGCTGCGCGACTGGCGACGGGACTATGGCGAGTCGCCGCTCCAGGCGCTCCAGCCGATGTAGCACCGCGCTATCGCCGTCGGCAGCGGCCGGCAGCAGCATCCGGGCGCAGAGCAGTTCCAACAGCAGCCGAGGCGCGGTAGCTCCGCGCATCTCGACCAGCCCGCTGTGGGTGATCTCAGCGAACCGGGTGAGGCTGCCCGCGCCGAGGGTTTCAGCTTGCGCGGTCAACGTCGCGAGCTGATCCTGCGGAGCGTCGATCAACCCGTGGCAGGCCTGCTCGGGTGCGACCCGCAGCAGTACCAGGTCACGGAAGCGCTGCAGGAGATCGGCGGCGAAGCGGCGCGGATCGTGTCCCGCTTCGACCAGCCGGTCGATGGTGGCGAAGACGGTCGACCCGTCCACGGCAGCAAGGGCAGCGACCATGTCGTCGATCAGTCCGACATCGGTTACCCCGAGCAGTGCCACCGCGCGGGCATAGGTGACCCCCTCGGGGCCGGCTCCGGCGAGCAGTTGGTCCAGCACGGACAGCGAGTCCCGGGCCGAGCCACCGCCGGCGCGGATGACCAGCGGGTAGATCGCCGGCTCGATCGTCACGCCCTCCTGAGCACACACCTGCTCCAGCAGCCTGCGCATGGTGCTCGGTGGCAGCAGCCGGAACGGGTAGTGGTGGGTGCGGGAGCGGATGGTCGCCAGAACCTTCTCGGGCTCGGTGGTCGCGAAGACGAAAACGAGGTGCTCGGGAGGCTCCTCCACGATCTTGAGTAGGGCGTTGAAGCCCTGCGTGGTGACCATGTGGGCCTCATCGATGATGAACACCCGGTACCGGGACTCCGCAGGGGCGTAGAACGCCCGGTCCCGCAGGTCGCGGGCGTCGTCCACGCCGCCGTGGCTGGCTGCGTCTAATTCGACGACGTCGATCGATCCGGGGCCCTCTGGCGCCAGCGCGATACATGACGGGCAGGTCCCACACGGGTCCGGCGTCGGGCCCCGCACGCAGTTCAGCGAGCGGGCCAGGATCCGCGCGCTGGATGTCTTCCCACAGCCGCGCGGGCCGGAGAACAAGTAGGCGTGGTTGATCCGAGCGGCCCCCAGGGCCGTCCGCAGCGGTTCGGTGACATGCTCCTGGCCGACCACGTCGGCGAACGTCGCCGGGCGGTATTTGCGGTAGAGAGCCAGTGCCACGGCGGCGAGGCTACCCGGCGGCTACGACGGTCCGCACGGCACGAGGTGCACCTCCGGTGACCCGTCACGCAGCGCGTCGGCGAGTCTGCGGTCGCAGGTCCACAACGGCACCCGGAAACGCTCCGCGAGCGCGACATAGTGCGCGTCGTACGTCGCCGGAAGGTGCTGCTCGTGGGCGATCTCCAGCGCCCTGGAGTGCAGCCGCGAATCGCCGTGCAGGTCGATGGGCAGGCGGAGGCACCGGTCGAGCTGCAGTGCGGCGAGCTCTGTGGTGACCCTGTCCGATCGCTGTTGCTGGTAGAGGGCGTTGGCGACCTCGTAGTACAGCAGGCTCGGCGCAATCAGGTCGCCGTCCGACTGCACGAGCCGCCCCCACACGGACACGGCGGCGGGATCCGCACCGAGAATCCGGACCACCAGGCTCGCGTCAACGCATGCGACCGTAGAGCTCTTCGTCCCGCTCATCCCGTCCGGCACGAATCGCCTCCACCACGTCGAAGTCCTTCAGCCGCTCGATCGCCCCCTCGGCCCGCAACCGCTCATGTAGCTCGCCGAGCATCGCGTTGGCTCGGGCCCACTTGTCGGACCGGCCCTTGCACGCCGCCTCCCAGTCCTCCACAGACACCACCACGGCGACCTCCTTCCCGGCCCGTTCTACGAAGACGACGTCGTGGGAGGCCGCCACCCCGTCGAGCAGCTCACCGAAGCGCACCCGAGCCTCGGTCGCGCTGACCCTGCGTTCAGTTCCGGACATGTGACACCGCCAATCGATCAATCCATCGATTGATGTTATCACTGATTAGCCGCGCCAGCTACTGGCCTTGGCGGTTCCAGAAGCCCTTGACGTACAGGGCCCGGCGATCGACCCCGCGCTGGTTGAGTAGGTGCGAGCGGATCCGTCGCACAGTCGGGGTGTGCCCAGCGAGCCAGATCCGACCCTGCCCGGGCGGTAGCGGTACGTCATGCAGGGCGTCGTACAGCACCGTGGACGTTCCTGGCGCATGGTCGCCTCGGTACAACCAGCACACCGTCGGACGGGCCACTCCTGGTATCGGCTGACGCTCGGCGGCGTCGGCGACTTCCAGGTAGAGCAACGCGCTGGCGTTCGTCGGCAGCATCGCCACATAGGCCTGGATAGCCGGCAGGGCCGTCTCGTCGCCGGCGAACAGATGCCAGTCCGCCTGCGGATCGGGCCGGTAGCGACCGCTCGGACCGACGAACTCCAGGGTTTCACCGGGGCATACCCGCCGCGCCCAATTGGCCGCGGGCCCCTCGCCGTGGAGCACCACATCGATGTCCAGACTCGGGCGCGCTGAGTCGTAGTCGCGCACCGTGTAGTCCCGGGCTACCGGCAGCTCACTGATCAGGTCCGGAACGTAGATCTTGAGCGTCTGCCCGGCAACGGCGGCTAAACCGACCAACCTGTCGTCGACGATCCGGACGCGCTTCATCCGGGGAGTCAACTGCGCCACCATCCCCACCGTCGCGACGGTGGGGATGGTGGCGCGACCGCGGGCTGCGGCCTCGGGTCGCATGGGATTACTCCTCAAACGGCTTCCGGTCGAGATCACTGCACCCCCAGCCCAGCAACGTAGCCGGCTGAGGGCGACACTAGCCCGCCGTCTCGGTCTCCGGGGCAGCATCCGGCTCCGCTGCGAGAGCGGCCTCGGCCTCCCGGATCTGGGCCTGCAGCGACCGGTGCTCGTCGTTACCCGACAGCCTCGCCTGGACTTTGAGGTCGAACAGCAGCCGGGTTCGAAACGGCGATCCCCACTTGCGGTCCACCTCGGCGACGGCCTCTTCCTTGATCGCAGCCATCCGCTCGCGCAGCTGCTCCAAATCCGGCTGTGGGGCCTGCGCCGCCCTGGGCGGCCCCACCGTCCTGGCTCACGTTGCGGTCCGCTTCCCCTCGCACTTCGTCACGCCCTGCATGAAGGGGACCCCGCGCACCCGCCAGAGCATGCTGACCCTTGCTGCCTTCCGACCCTGGGGGAGTTCGCAAGATGGACGCCGCGCGGGGTCCGCCGCCCAGTCTAAGGGGTATCGGCGTCCCA
>JBOHFC010000282.1:0-7363 GCA_050701375.1 Pseudonocardiaceae bacterium | reverse complement strand
GCCCTTCCTGGTGGCCCAGCTGATCCAGATGATCCGCGAGGACGAGGACGACGCGGAGGTCATCGACGCCGAACTCGACGCCGCCGAGGCGGTGGCGGCGGCCGGGGCGGTGGTGGCCGGCACCACGCCGGACTCAGCGGGCGGGCCAACGCCGTGGTGGCAGGCCGACCCGCGCTTCGCCGGGCGGTTCGAGTCAGTAACTCCGCCGGACCAGGAACGCCCAGCCTGACGCGAGGTCGCGGACCTCCAGGTACTCGTGCGACTTGAGCGTGCACCAGGCGGGCAGGTCGCTCTTGGCCGCCGGGTCGTCGGCCAGCACCGCGATCGTCTCCCCGATGGCCACCTCGCGGATGCGCTCGGCCAGCATGATGATCGGGATCGGGCACTTCGTGCCGAGCGCGTCGATGGTGAGCGCCACCCCGGCGGGCATGCCCGCCGGGCCGGCCTGCGCTGCGCGCTGCTCCGAGGTCACGGGGCTCCCTCCAACGTCGGACACAACCCGGCGCGGCGGCGCCGCGCCAGACATCCTCCAGTGTCGCGCACCGTGGCCGAGCGCGTGCGCGCTGGTCCGCAAATAAGGGGAAACCCGCGCCATGCCCCAGCGATACCCCCGCGCGCGGGCGCCGCACCCGGATTCGCCAACTTATGCGCGCGCGAGAACCGGGGGTACCGCCGGACGCCGGGCCCGTCCGTTGTACTGTTTTCCACGACAGGCTGTAGGACGAGCGTTCCCGGCCTGTGGCAAGCCGGGAGTCATCCGCTGGGAAGGCAATAAGTGAGTCTCTTCCGCAGTCACCCGCGTCAAGGGGTGAGAGCAGGCCAGCTTCGGCGCTGGCTGCCGCGCACGGCCCTGGTCATCGGCCTGGTGACGGTCACGGCCGGCTGCTCGTCGAAAGACGCGTGGACCAACCTGGGCCTGCGCGCGCCCGTGACGACGCAGGGCAAGACCGTCGTCGACCTGTGGCAGGGCTCGTGGATCGCCGCCCTGGCCGTCGGCCTGCTGGTCTGGGGCCTGATCGTGTGGACGGTGATCTTCCACCGCAAGCGCTCGGACCGGGTGCCGCACCAGGTCCGGTACAACCTGCCCATCGAGGTCATGTACACGGTCGTGCCGTTCATCATGGTCGGCGTGCTGTTCTACTTCACGGCCCGGGACGAGAACTCGATCGACGCGCTCTCGGCTAAGCCGGCGGTGGTCGTGAACGTCACCGGGTTCCAGTGGAACTGGTCGTTCCAGTACCCGCTGTATCCGGTTACGGGGTCCAAGGCCCTGTGCGGGCAGGCCGATGTCTGCGAGCTCGGCGAGAACTGGAACGGGCAACTGCCGGGTAATGAGGCCGACATGCCGCTGCTGGAGATTCCGGAGCACGAGAAGGTCCGCCTCAACCTGGTCTCCAACGACGTGATCCACGCGTTCTGGATCGTGCCGTTCGACTTCAAGCGCGATGTCGTGCCCGGCCACCCCAACCACTTCGAGGTGACGGCGATCGCGCCGAGCACGTCGATCGGCCGCTGTTCTGAATTGTGCGGTCTTTATCACAGCCGGATGCTGTTCCGGGTCAAGGTAGTGCCGCAGGCCCAGTTCAACACGTGGATCCATCAGCAGCAAGCGCAGCAGAACGCGGCGGCGCAGACCACATCCGGGAGTGCACAGTGACCGCGATCGATAATCACGTCCGGCCGGTCACCCTCGCGGCCCCCGCGCGCTACCGCAAGGGATCGCTGCTCGCCGATTGGCTGTCGTCGACGGACCATAAGATCATCGGGCACCTGTACCTGATCACGTCGTTCGGCTTCTTCCTCATCGGCGGCGGGATGGCCATGGTGATGCGGGCGCAGCTCATGGGTCCGAACAATCACCTCGTGTCGGACCAGCAGTACAACGAGCTATTCACGATGCACGGCACGATCATGCTGCTGCTGTTCGCCACGCCGCTGTTCGTTGGCTTCGCGAACGAGATCATGCCGCTGCAGATCGGCGCTCCGGACGTGGCGTTTCCCCGGCTGAACCTGCTCAGTTACTACATGTTCCTGTTCGGCGGGCTCATCCTCCTCATGAGCTTCCTGACCCCCGGCGGCGCGGCGTCGTTCGGCTGGTATGCCTACTCACCGCTCACCTCGCAGCTCTACTCGCCCGGCATCGGCGGGGACATGTGGATCATGGGACTGGTGCTGGCCGGCCTAGGCACGATCCTGGGCAGCGTCAACTTCATCACCACCATCCTGTGCATGCGCGCCCCCGGCATGACCATGTTCCGGATGCCGATCTTCACCTGGAACATCCTGCTCACCAGCATGCTGGCGCTGGTCGCGTTCCCGGTGCTGACCGCCGGCCTGCTGGTGCTGGAGGCTGACCGCAAGCTCGGCGCGCAGGTGTTCAGCTCCAATAGCGGCGGAGCCATCTTGTGGCAGCACCTGTTCTGGTTCTTCGGCCATCCCGAGGTGTATATCGTGGCGATCCCGTTCTTCGGCATCGCCACCGAGATCATCCCGGTGTTCAGCCGCAAGCCGATGTTCGGCTACCAGGGGATGATCTTCGCGACCCTGACGATCGGCGCGCTGTCAGTGGTCGTCTGGGCGCACCACATGTACGCCACCGGCGCGGTGCTGTTGCCGTTCTTCGCCTTCACCTCCTTCCTGATCGCGATCCCGACCGGGATCAAGTTCTTCAACTGGATCGGCACCATGTGGCACGGTCAGCTCACCTTCCAGACCCCGATGCTGTTCGCCATCGGTTTTTTGATCACTTTCCTGCTCGGTGGCCTGACCGGGGTACTGCTGGCCTCCCCGCCGATCGACTTCCACGTCACCGACACCTACTTCGTGGTGGCGCACTTCCACTACGTGCTTTACGGCACGATCGTGTTCTCCACCTTCGCCGGGGTCTACTTCTGGTTCCCGAAGATCACCGGCCGGATGCTTGATGAGCCGCTGGGCAAGTTCCACTTCTGGGCCACGTTCATTGGGTTTCACCTGACGTTCCTGGTGCAGCACTGGCTCGGTGCCGAGGGCATGCCCCGCCGCTATGCCGACTACCTGCCCAGCGACGGGTTCACCACGCTGAACATGGTCTCCTCGATCGGCGCCTTCGTGCTCGGTGCCTCCACTTTGCCGTTCCTGTGGAACGTCTTCCGCAGCTACCGATACGGCGAGCTCGTCGGCGTCGACGACCCGTGGGGGTACGGCAACTCGCTGGAATGGGCCACCACCTGCCCGCCCCCGCGGCACAACTTCACCGAACTGCCCCGGATCCGCTCCGAGCGACCCGCCTTCGAACTGCACTACCCTCGCATGGCCGCCCGAATGCGAGCCGAAGCCCACGTCGGCGACAGGCACCCGCCCGCGCCGAGCGAGATCGCGGCGGACACCGTGCAGCAGGACAAGACCGACGACGGTGTCGACCCGCGCAATGAGTGACCAGCATGAGCCGAGTTGCTCATCGAGGTGGACTGGTGGACAGCACCCTTCGAGCACCTGGGCGCGCCAGCGGAAGACCACGCGGGACAACGCGCTCGGTTCGCGCCGTGGCCCACCGCCGTGCCGGCGGCTCGTCGGGATGCACCCGCACCTCATCGGCATAGCCAGGCGCTCGCTGGCACTGCAAGCACAACGTTGTCTGCGGAACCGCCTGCAGGACCGCGAGCGGAACCTTGCTAGCGCAGGTCTCGCAGCGGCCGTAGTGCCCGGTGCGCATCGCAGCGAGTGCCCGTTCGATGCCGGCCAATGCCTGCCGGGCCCCGGCAGTGATCACGAACGTCACCTCGCGAAGTGCAGCCTCCGTGTCGGTTTCAGAGGACTGCGCGCACGGCGCATCGCGGCGGGCATCAGCGGCGAGCTCGGCGAGCTGTTCCATCCGGAAGTCGCGTTCGCGCTCGAGCGCCTCACACAGGTTTGGCAAGTACTTCTCAAGTTGGTCGCTACGCTTCCCGATACGGGATCGGACTCGTTCCCGCTCCCACAGTACATTCATTGTCTCTCCACGTGGCGAGGCACACTGTTTGATCCGGGTACTGCCAACCAGGCCGGTCCCGGGTGGCTGGTAATGACTGCATTCCGTGAATCGGAAGGGACTCCTTTTTCGGCAGAAAGACGCGGAAACCGGGATGCTCGGGGCTGAGACCTGCCGATTTCGGCCAATTGGTGGTCGATCCAGTCACCGGTGCGCCTGTCAACCCATCCGTCCGAGTCTGATCGACGCGGTGAAGGGCACGTCCCGCGGCGAGTGCGCCGCCGTGCCGCTCGAGTCGCGCCGCAGGCGGGAATCGACCGGGGATCCTGCCGTGGGCGGCGGTGAGCTGGTCTGGAGTTCGCGGGCCAGGCGCAGCGCCGCTCGTCGCACCGGCGCGGGGACCGAGCCGGCATCACGGCTGAGTGCGACGCTCAACGCTTCCATGAGCTGGCTGGTTGCCGAGGACACTCGCCGGTCGACCTCGCCCATGGGCCCAGGCCGGCTCCGCAGTCGCAGCGCCGCGGTCAGGCAGATCGACGCGTCCCGCTGGGCGGGGGTGTCCTGCCTGCGCGCCCGGTTCTGGCCACCCATTGCTTCTCCTTGGCGGATTCGCTCGGATCTCAAGGTCTATATCGGTCTCTGCACCCAGCTTGTCCGGCCCTGGCAATCTGGTCAGGGGAAGCGGCCCGCCAAGTTCGGTTGCGCGGGACTGCCGAGTGTCGGCAAGTTGCGGAGCCCGTGCCTCGGGCCGGAGAGGTTTTGCGGTCAGGACAGGAGTGGCGCACATGGCGGAGGGAAGCGATCGGCGTGGGCAGGCCGCGCAGGGGGCGCCATGGGCGGAAGAGGCGTGGTTGGCCGACGTGGCACGGGACGCGAGCCAGGTGGCCGGCGGTGTCCCGGTGGAGCTCTTGGGCGACTACCTGTCGCTACTCGCTGAGGCCGCCACGACCGGGCGCAAACCGCAACCTCGGGAGCTCGATGCGGTGGGCCTGCTGGGCCGCCGGGCCGCCGAGCTGGGTGTGCCGGCGGGCAATGCGGTACAGCTGTACCTATCCGCGGCGTGGCGGCTGTGGCGGGAGCTCCCGACGGTGGTCCGTTCCAAGGACAGCGAGACGGTTCGGGCTGCCGCCGAGGCGGTGCTGCGGGTGGTCGACCGCGCCGTCGGGAGCCTCGCCGAGGGCTACACCGCGGCCCGCCGGGAGATGATGCGCCACGAGGAGACGCTGCGCCGGGAGTTGATCGAGGATCTGTTACGCGGCGACGCCGACGTGGGTGGTCTGGTGGAACGGGCGGAGCCGTTCGGCCTGGACATGGGGCAGCCGCATCAGGTTGCGCTGGCTGCGCCCACCGGCCGGCTGGCCCACGCCGAGGCCGCAATCGGTTCGCTGGAACGGGCGGCCGTGCAGTGGCTCGGTGACCGTGACGTGCTGGTCGCGACCAAGGACGGTTGCATCGTCGTGGTGGCGCCCGCCGAGATCGGTCAGCCGGCCGCCGCCCAGCCTGCACCCGGCGCGAAGACCCTCGGCGATCTCATGCACACCGAGCTCAGCCGCTGCTCCGGGGGCCGCCCGTGGCGGATCACGATCGGCCGGCCCTATCCGGGCTCCTACGGCATCGCCCGCTCCTACGAGGAGGCCCGGGAAAGCCTCACGATGGCTCTCCGGCTGCGCCTGGACACCCCGGTCATCCTCGCCGAGGACCTGTTGATCTATCGCGTGCTGTTGCGCGATCAACCTGCGATCGCTGACCTGGTCCAGACCGTGGTCGGCCCGCTGGCCACGGCGCGCGGCGGTGCCGAACCCCTGTTGGCTACCCTCGACGCCTACTTCGCCGCCGGCTGCGTGGTCACCGAGACCGCGCGCCGGCTGCCCCTGTCGATCCGGGCGGTCACCTACCGGCTCGACCGGATTACCAGCCTGACCGGGTACGACGCCACCGATCCCGCGCAACGGTTCACCATCCACGCAGCCGTGCTCGGCGCCAGACTGCTCGGGTGGCCCCAGCACGACCTCACCAGCGCCGCCCGCTGAACACACCCGCACGAGTCACGCCCCGGCCGCATCGCGCCCGGCGCGAACCCACTTCGTATCTGTCATTGCCGGGGCCCGGCAGGATGACGGCGTCGTTGTTGGCCGGTGACGCTCCTGCCGTGCGGGGTGCGGCCGCGGCATGGTTGCCGATGTACGGAGCTTCGGTTGAGCTTCGAATGTCCATGGCCGGGAGTCGGGGGTGGGTCACGATGTCGGCCCAGGTGATCGACAGTCAGCGGCGGAAGTCGGCCTCTGGCGCACGACGTGGTCGTACGGATGGCGGCGGGTCGGCTCGTCGAGCGGCGGCTGTTGAAAGCTGGCTTGCAGTACCTCGATCTAAAACCAATTACCTTTGACTAAATGCTGGAGAAGTTCTATAGTGAACGTATCCTAGCTTTAGAAGCAGGCCCGGTGGTCAGGAGGCTGAGATGGAGTCAGCGCGCTCGCCAAGGTGCCCGGTTCCAACATCATGTGCTCCGACCCGCCGGGTCGGTACAAGGCCTAGGACGATGGAAGAGAGGACGCGATATGAGGATCACGGAAATCTTCGAACTTGGTGGTTTTGGTCGGAATCATGGCCACGGCGACAACTGTGACAGTAGGGGAAACTGGGATCATGAGGGCCGCAGGGGCCACCATGATCATGAGGGTTATCGGCGTTATAGCGGCTACCGCAGTGGCGGCCACGGGGATGACAGGGGTCGGTACTAAGCCCTTGCACAAAAGGATCATCTCAGGCTCCTGGCTTAGAGCCCGCATTTGAGGTGATCCCGTAGGACCCCGCGATCCCGGCGCGCCCGACCGCGATTCTGCTTACAGATAAATGGCCTTCTGCTCGGCGCCGAGCAGCAGGCGATGTATGCCGTAGGTGTGATCGAGGTCGTGGCCGGGATCGCGGTTGCGGTGGCGGTGACGCTCCTGCCGCGCGGAGCGGGCGGATCAAAGACATATCGTGCTACGATACATGCGGCTGGTGGTTGAGCCGAGAGGTATTCCTGAGGGAGGTGCGGCTGGCTCAGTGATCTGAGGTCGAACGCCAGTTTATGGCTGGCGCACCCGGAAACAAAGACGATCATTGAGATGGCGGGCGGCCCTGTGGATCGGCAAGAGATGCAGATCTGGCGGACCGAGGACGGGATTACGGAGGTCGAGATGAGTAGCATTTATGTTCTGGTCGGAATCGTGGCCCTGGGCCTGCTGTTGCTTGGGACGGGCGTTCGCGTTATCACCCAATTCGAGCGGGGTGTGGTCTTCCGCTTCGGTCGAGTACGCACCGAAACCCGCGGCCCCGGGCTCGCCGTGATCGCGCCGATCGCCGACCGCCTCCATAAGGTCAACATGCAGATCGTGACGATGCCGGTCCCCGCCCAGGAAGGCATAACCC
>JBOHFC010000281.1:0-3805 GCA_050701375.1 Pseudonocardiaceae bacterium | reverse complement strand
ATCTGCCCGACCCTGTCGTCGAACTTGATGATGTTGCCGGGGTTCACCCGTACCGCGGCGCAGCCGGCGTCGATCGCGGCGAAGACGTACCGTGGTTGGAAGTGGATGTCCGCGACGACCGGGATCTGCGACCGCTTCGCGATGGTGGCGAGTGCGTCGGCGTCGTCCTGGGACGGCACCGCGACCCGCACGATCTCGCAGCCGGCCGCGGTCAACTCGGCGAGCTGCTGCAGGGTGGCGTTCACGTCCGCGGTCGTGGTGGTGGTCATCGACTGCACGGACACCGGCGCGCCCCCGCCGACCGGCACGGTGCCGACGGTGACCCTGCGGGACGCTCGCCGCGCCGCGGGTTCGTTGTGTGCTGCTGGCATGCCCAACTCGACGGCTACCACTGCCGCTCCCTCCGGGTCGGTATCGGACGTGGACTGGAACTCGCGAGACCGGCGCGCACGGTCGCGGCGATCTGGTTTGTGCTGGCGGTGGCCGAGCTGGTCCCCGGCGTGCGGCGGCGATCTCAGTGGTCCCGCCCGGTGATCAGTCGCGCCAACGCGACAAGCTCGGCGGCGGCCCGTTCGCCAGGCCCGGCGGCCTCCAGGTGACGCAGTACCTGCCTCAGCTCCTCGTCCGCCATGGACGTGCTCCACTGGCGGCCACCCGCGAGGTCGACCAACTCGGCGGCGCGGGCCAGTTCGGCACCGGAGCGCTGCCGCTCGCCGTGGTAGAGCGCGGCCAGCTCGCGCCCTGCCTTGGTGCCCGAGTTCAGCGCGGCAACCACCGGAAGCGACTTCTTCCGGCTGTCAAGATCGGAATGGGCGGGCTTGCCGGTGGTCGCCGGGTCGCCCCAGATGCCGAGCAGGTCGTCGACGACCTGGAAGGCGAGGCCGAGCCGTTCGCCGAAACCACGGTACGACTCGATCGTGGCCGACCGGCCGCCGCCGAACAACGCACCGAGCGCACACGCGCAGCCGAGCAGCGCGCCGGTCTTCTTCCGCGCCATGCCGAGACATTCCGCCACACCGACGTCCGCGCGCCGCTCGAAGAGCATGTCCGCGCTCTGGCCGTCGACCAGTTCCTGCACCGCGGCGCTGAGCATTCCGGTTGCCTTCCCGGCAAGCGGGTGACCGCTGGAGGCGAGCACGTCCATGGCCAGCGTCAGCATCGCGTCGCCGGCCAGGATCGCCGCGTTCATCCCGAACACGCTCCACGCGGTGGGCCGGTGCCGCCTGGTCACGTCGCCGTCCATCACGTCGTCGTGCACCAGCGAGAAGTTGTGCACCAGCTCGACGGCGACCGCGCCGGGGAGCCCGGTCCGCGCCGGGGCACCGACCGCCTGCGCGGACAGGGTGGCCAGTGCGGGGCGGACGGCCTTGCCGCCGTCACCGCCGGTGGGAACACCGGCGGTGTCAGTCCAGCCGAGGTGGTACGAGGCGATCGCCGCGCTGGTCTCGTCCAGCCGCGCGACGAACGCCCGCGTCGCTGGGACCACCGCATCCCGAGCCCGGCGTAGCGCGCTGGGCGCCCCTGGCCGGGCTCGGACCGGTTTCGGGGGGGCCGGAGCGGCGAGGGGAGCATTGGTGCGCAGTGCGTCAGCGGTCATCACGACACCTCCGCGGCGACGTCGGTGGGGCTCGTTTCGAGCAGGGCGGTGGCGGCCGCTGCGCCGCTGCGCGCGGCGCCCTCCATCGTCGCCGGCCAGCCGGTGGCGGTCCACGCACCCGCCAGGAACAGTCCCCGTGCCGCGGTCACCGCCGGCGGCCGCAGCGCCGCGCTACCGGGGGCCGGCCGGAACGTCGCATGCCGTTCCCGGGTGACGAAGAAGTCGCGCACCTGCGCGGTGCGCATTCTCGGCAGCAGCGCGGTCAGCTCCGGCAGGAACTGGGCTCGCAGCGCCGCGGTCGGCGTGTTGACCAGGTCGTCCGCCGCCGACAGCGACACCGCGAGGTACTGCCCGTGCGGCGTGCCCGACTGTGCCAGACCGGATTGGGCGGTGCGGTCGAAGACCCACTGCACCGGCGTGTCCACCCCGGCGATGAACGGCTCGCTGAGCACCGGCCGATCCAGCACCACATGCACGTTGACGATAGGGACGCTGCCCAGGCGCTGCGACCACCCTGGCGCCGCGGTGCTGCTGCCCGCCGGTAGCAGCTGTTCGGCCGTAGTCGGGGGCACGGCCAGGATCACCTGATCAGCAGTTGTGGCTCCACCGTCGGTGGTGATCTGCCAGCCGGCGCCGACGCCGGGCTCGATGCCCCGCACGGTGGCACCGGTGCGCACCTGCGCCCCCGCCTTTTCGAGGCAGCCCAATGCCGGATCGCCGTGCAGCTCCCGCAGCGGCACCAGCGACCATCCGATGTCCGCCGCCGCGGCGTCGGTGAGCAGTCCCTCCTGGAACACCGTGGCGGCCAGGCTCAGCGAGGCGTGATCCGCCCGCGAGTTCAACGTGGCGATCCCGACCAGCTCCCACAGCGCGGAGATGGCGTGGTCGCTCTGCCCGTGCCGGCGCAGCCAGGCGCCGAAGTTCTGCTCGTCGGTCGCCGTGAGCGTCGGGTCGACCCGGCGCAACGCGTCGGCGGCCAGCGCGAAACGCACCCGCTCCAGGATGCTCAGCGGACGGTATTGCAGCAGTGACGCAGCCAGGTGCAGCGGCGCGGGCAGCCCGGTGCGGCGCAGCCAGACTGGCCGGTCGGCGCCGGGCGAGCAGACCGGGATGGCTAGCCGCGGTTGCAGCTCGACGCGATCTGTCACCCCGAGGCGGCGCAGCAGGGCCTGGTAGGAGGTGCAGCAACGCAGGAACACATGCTGACCGTTGTCGACGTTGAGGTCACCGCGGGCAAACGAGTGGGTCAGGCCGCCCAGCTGCGGCCGGGACTCGAACACGGTGACCTGGCAGCCCGCGTCGGCGCACTGCAACCCCGCGGTGATACCGGCCAGACCACCGCCGATCACCGCCACCCGCCGGCTCATGCCGACACCCCCGATGCGGCTGAGCCTGACGCGGCTGAGCCTGACGCTGAAGTCCCGACCAGTGCGCGCATCGCTACCTCCGCTTTCTGCCAACCCGACAGCGACAGCCGCCGGTCGAACACCAGGCTGGGTTGCTCATCGATCCGGTCCAGCAGCCGCAGGTAGATCCCCGACATCGCGGTGCAGCACGCGGCGCTGCGCCGGTCCAACAGTGGGATCAGCTCCAGGCCGTGGGAATACCACTGGTGGGCGCGTCGCGCGCTGTGCCGGATCAGCGCGGTGAGCCGGCCTTGGGTATCGACCAGGACACCCCGCTCGTCGAGCTCCAATCGCACACCGAACCGATCCAGGTCCTGTTGCGGGAGGTAGACGCGGCCGTTGCCGAGATCCTCCCGGATGTCCCGCAAGATGTTGACCTGCTGCAGGGCGATGCCCAGCGCGTCGGCGTACTCGGCCGCCCGCGGGTCAGGCCGGCTGCCGAACACCGCCAAGCACAGCCGACCGACCGCGCCCGCCACGCATCGGCAGTACCCGACCAGTTCGTCGAAGTCGGCGTAATGCCGGCCCAGTACGTCCATCTCGACTCCGTCGATCAGCTCGTCGACAGCGCCCAACGGCAGCGGCAGCCGCCGCGCCACCTCGGCGATCGCGATGAGCACCGGGTCCGCCCCGGGGTGGTCCAGATCAGCCATCGAGGCGCGCAGCTGCGCGAGCGCGGCGAGCTTGTCGCCACGGGGTAGAGCACCGTCGCCGATGTCGTCGATCCGCCGGGCCAGGGCGTACACCACGCACAGCGCCGAGCGTTTGTCCGGGCGCAGCAGCCGAATGCCGTAGTAGAAGT
>JBOHFC010000280.1:0-4629 GCA_050701375.1 Pseudonocardiaceae bacterium | reverse complement strand
GACCCTCGCCGGTGTTCATGTAACGGCCGTCGGCTTCGATCACTACCTCGTTCTGGGCGGCCAAGGCAGGCAGGGCGATCCCGTTCGCCTCGTCGTAGCCGGTGACGTCGAGCTCGGCTCCGTTGAGTGTCACAGCACGGACGCCGGCGGCCACCAGATCTATCCAGCTGGACGCGCCTGGACGGTGGCAGGAGAAGCGGACTGTGGTGGTACTCCGGAACGTGCCTTCGCCCGGCTTGCCGGCGCCGTCGGTGAGATCGAGGTCGACAGTGTAGGAGTCGACATCGAGCAGCGCGGCGCGCTCGATGGCCTGCTCCTGGGTCAGGTTGGGAACGGACACGGATCACCTCGGAATGTCGGATGGATTCCTTGGGATCCAATCATGGGTGGCGGTTGGCCCGCAGGTGAGTAAGCCCCGGGGAAGACCTGACCACCCGGACGGGTTGTACAACGCATCGAGGAACGGAGAGTGCGATGACGGTGACCGCAGGCCACAACAGCGAGGTTCTCATCGAGCCCCACCGAGCGCGCGTTGATGTCTACTTCGACCCGCGGTGCCCCTGGGCATGGATCACCTCGCGGTGGATCCTGGAGGTCGCGACGGTGCGGGACATCGACGTGCACTTCCGGGTGATGAGCCTGTCGGTGCTCAACGAGGACCGCAAGGTCAGCGAGGACTACCGGAAATTGACGGACAAGGCCTGGGGACCGGTCCGGGTATGCATCGCCGCCGCTCGCGACCACGGGGAGAAGGTGCTCGAGCCGCTCTACACCGCCATGGGTACTCGAATCCATGACGATGGCAACAAGGACCTCGACGCGGTGATCGCGGCCGCGCTGGACGAGGTAGGCCTGCCCGCGGAGCTGGCTGCAGCTGCGCACAGCACCGACTACGACGAGGAACTGCGGGCAAGCCACGAAGCCGGCATGGGTCCGGTCGGGCTGGACGTCGGGACCCCGACGATTCACGTGGACGGGGTGGCCTTCTTCGGACCGGTGTTGTCCCGGATCCCCCGTGGAGAGCAGGCCGGGAAGATCTTCGACGGCACCCTGCTGCTGGCCGGCTACCCACATTTCTTCGAGCTCAAGCGAACCCGGAACGAGAAGCCGGACTTTCGTTAGCCTGATGGACGAGCCTGCGGTGGTCGGGTGGCCGATCTACTGTGACCTGCATTTCACGGCCGGCGGCCGAGGAGGTCGAGCAGTCCGTCTGGGAGATGCGCGGTGTCAGGAAGCCGTGCGGGGGGCTGAAAATATCCAGTGCCGGCCAGGGAATCGGCATGAGGTGCCAGTGCGGCCGCAGCGGCTTCGCCTCGGGGTCAAGTAGCGTCGCTGTGAACCGCTGTTGACCACCTAGCCTCGGGAGTACGATCGGCGCCTGTGACAGCGCCAAAAGCAGCGGGCGAACGGGTGGTCCTGGGTCGGCGTAACAAGGTCAGCACGATGGTGCCGTTCCGCTGGTCCGAGGATGCGCCGCTCGGTCTCAACGAGGTTGAGTGGGCCGAGGAGCTAGGCGCCAGGTGGGAGGGCGACGAGCTGGTCACCTATGACTACCCGACGTTCGTCGACCTCCTCGAGTATTACGAGAAAAACGAATACCAGCCGGACAACGACTGATGACCCGACAGGTCGCGGCCTGCGGACCGTAGCCGTCGTCCGCTGAAGACCCTCAATTGCCCCGATATGTCTCAGAGTCGGGTGCGTGGAGTCTGGCTAGGGCAGCGTAGGTAGCTGGCGGGGCGAAGGGGGAGAGCGAGACTGCGGCATCGTGGTCTAGCTCGGCGGCTAGGACGGCTCGGCATAGATCGGCTAGGACGCTCAGGTGGTCGCGTTGAGTGACGACGAAGTCGGGGCCTACCGGGTCGCCGTGCCCTGGGACTACCGTGCGCGGGGTCATCCGGAGAAGCTCGGTGACCGCGGTGGGCCAATCCAGCGGGAAGGCGTCGGAGAAGTCGGGATCGGCGCCCTGTTCGACGAGGTCTCCGGCGAAGAGCACACCCGTATCGGGCGACCACACTGCAAGGTCGTGATCGGTGTGTCCAGGCCCGGGATGGATGAGCCGCACCCGTCGGCCGCCGAGATCGACGTCGACGTCTTTGGTGACAAGGTGGTCAGGCACGACTGGACGCACCGGCACCGCGTCGCGTGGCAGGCCGTGGTCGCGGGACCAGGCCAGCGCCTCAGCGTGCTGCGCCGTGCCGCCCCTGGCCAGGTCATCCCGGCACCGTGGATGGGCCCACACGGTGGCTGGCAGGAAGGCCGCGGTACCCAGGCAGTGGTCGAAGTGGGCGTGGGTGAGCACCACGGTGCACGGCTGAGGGGTGACCTGGCGAATCGCGGCCCGCAGCTCGGTTCCTTGATCGGGATCACTGCGAGTATCTACGACCAGAGCGCCGCGATCCCCGATCACCAGCCCCACGGAGAGATCCAGCTCGGCGTACCGGCGTACCAGCACCCCATCGGCCAGTTCGACCCACCGCGCCGTCACGAACCCTCCCCAACGCTGCCACGGTGCCGCCGCACCCAGTGATCCGCGATATGGCAATGTTGCACGCCGTGCGCGTCTACCTTGGTTCCGATCATGCCGGTTTCGAGCTCAAGGTCTTCCTGGTGGAGCACCTCACCAGTCTCGGCCACGACGTGGTGGACGTCGGCCCTGACGTCTTCGACGCCGACGACGACTACCCACCGTTCTGCATCGCGACCGCTCGCCGGGTGGTCGGGGACTCGGGCAGCCTCGGCGTGGTGATCGGTGGGTCGGGCAACGGCGAGCAGATCTCCGCCAACAAGGTCCTGGGCTGCCGGGCCGCGCTGGCATGGAGCATCGAGACGGCTGGGCTGGCTCGGCAGCACAACGATGCCCAGGTGGTGGGGATCGGCGCTCGGATGCATAGCGCGGCCGAGGCGGCAGAGATCGTCGAGGCGTTTCTCGCCACGCCGTTCTCCGGTGGCGAGCGGCACTGCCGCCGGATCAGCCAGATCTCGAACTTCGAGTCCACCGGGGAGCCACCACCGATCTCCGCGGGCTGAAGCTCAACGATGCCGGAGGGACATACGACACACCGGCTGGCCCAGCGCCACCAACGGTATTATGGCGGGTCGTCAGTGGCACTTTCACCGAGGCGATGTTGCCGGTGCCGCCGCCCAGGGGGCAGGTTCGCATGCGTCTTATCGGCTCCACGCACTGGACGGATCTGCGCGGGCCGACGGCAGGCGAATTGCTTACTGACCACGAGGCAGCTTCGGTGCGTGCCCGGCTCGGGCCGGATCCGCTTCGTCGTGACGCCGCCCCGGACCTTGCGTGGGCACGAATCCTCGTCCCGGGCGCCGCTGGCCACATTGCTGATGGACCAATCGGTTCTTGCCGGGGTCGGAATTGTGTACTTGTTTGCCACCATGAGGCATGCAGATCGGCCTAACGGGCAGATTTCATTGCCCGAAGGGGCACCGCGCACCATGAGCCTTCGCGCTCACTGGATGATCGATTCCAAGGGGTCAGTGGTCGTAGGCCAGTAGTGATCGTTTGATGGGTTGGCCGGTGTGGTCGTTGTGCCAGATGGCGGTGGTCAGGGCGAGGATGCGTTGTAGGACGCGTACCAGGACGCCGGTGGGGGTCTTGCCGCCGTGGTGTTCGAGGTTGAGTTGGCCTTTGTAGGTGTGGAAGATTGATTCGATGGTTTGGCGCAGGGGTTTGAAGAAGCGGTTGCCTGCTCGCTCGGGTTCGCGCTTGCGGACTGGTCGCAACAGCGTCAACCCTGCCTGGGCCAGGGTGGTTTGGAACTCGGCGCCGAAGTAGTTTTTGTCCCCGGTGAGGATCTGGGCGCACCGGTGGGTGTTGGGCGTCGAGTCGGTGTACAGGATGTCGGGCAGGACGGTTCGTTCGTCGGCTTTGGCGCCGGTCAGCGCGAAGCCGATGGGCGGGGGCGTGCAGGGTGACCAGCAGGTGCAGGCGCAGTCCCCAGAAGTAGCGCGAATGGCTGGCGCAGTAGCCGTATTCGGCCCATCCGGCCTGCTCGCTGCGGTGCACAGCGTCGCGGGAGCGGGCGCATTCCACCGGAGTGGAATCGATCACCCACACATCATCGGTCCACAGGCTGGTGTCGCGGGCCAGCATCCCGATCAGCCAGCTGTTTTACCCCGGTTGTTGCGGCAGATACGGGAACAGCTGTTGCAAGTGAGTGGTGGCAAAGCGCAGCCAGCGGCCCTCGCTGGTGAACCCCAACAACGCCTGCATCACCGCCTGCATCACCGCCAGCGTCACCAGCTCCGCATCAGAGATCCGCGGGCTGAATCCGATCGCCGGGCGCCACGGCGCGCTCCGCAACAGGCCATCGGTCTTGACGTACCGTGCGGTCGCGAGGGTGTCCAGATCGGCGTCCACGAGGGCCTCCGGGTTCGACGTTGGGTGAGAAACGTCGATCTTGGACACCCTTCGCGTGTCAGCTCGTCAACGACACGCCAGGCCGCACCCCTTGGAATCGATCATCCAGCGACCAAGGATCGCTAGTGTAGTGTCTCGTTATTGACTTTCCACTTGTTGGAGGGCGACCCGTCCGCGGGCGACCTTGGCGAGGATCTGTTCGGCGGTCGCGGTCCACACGAATGGTTTCGGGTTGTCGTTGTTGACTT
>JBOHFC010000279.1:0-8070 GCA_050701375.1 Pseudonocardiaceae bacterium | reverse complement strand
AAGTCAACAACGACAACCCGAAACCATTCGTGTGGACCGCGACCGCCGAACAGATCCTCGCCAAGGTCGCCCGCGGACGGGTCGCCCTCCAACAAGTGGAAAGTCAATAACGAGACACTACACTAGGGCGGCATGCTGCGGAGAGTCAAGTTACATGCACGTTGCTGCATAAAATCACGTAGGAGATCGCGCGTCGCCCCGTGAGCCGTCGAGAGGGCAGGACGTCGGCAGGGGATGCACCAGGGCGATTTCGTCACCCCGGCGGGTGTCTGCTCCGCCACTTCTGCCCCAAGAACCCCACGAAGATGTGGGGGTGTCCATTACGGAGTTGCCGTAGCAGGCAACTTCGAGCGAAAAGCTGCCGGCCACGGCAACTACGCACAACGCGACAGTCCTTATCCGAACATCACTGACAGTGACGCCGCGTCCAAGGTGCCGGGGAACGCTGATGGGACAGCAAGTACCGCGGATGGCCGGCGTCCTGCGGCTGCCCACACCGTGGCGTCGCGCAACCACACTGAAAGAGTGCGCACCCGCTTCGCGCACCCGCCGCAGCCGTCGCCGAGACGAGGGACATCAGCACCTGATGAGCAGCCCAAAGGGAGTCAACACCCGGGGAACCGGCTCCGTCGATTTCGACGGCGCCCGTCCCTACGCCATCCCCATGCGGGTGCGGTTCCGGGGGATCACCGTGCGGGAGGGGATGCTGATCGAAGGGCCTGCGGGGTGGGGCGAGTTCTGTCCGTTCGCCGGTTACGACGATGCCGAGGCTGCGGCGTGGCTGGCCGCCGCCATCGAGCAGTGCACGATCGGCTGGCCGAAACCGGTGCGCGAGCGCATCCCGATCAACTGCACCGTCCCGGCAGTCGGCCCGGAACACGCCCACCAGATCACCGCCGGCTCGGCGTGCCGCACCGCCAAGGTCAAGATCGCTGACCACCCGGAGTCGCTGGCTGAGGACCTGGCACGGGTGGAGGCGGTCCGCGACGCGCTGGGCCCCGGCGGGGCGATCAGGGTGGACGTCAACGGCGGGTGGGACGTCGACACCGCGGTGGCCCACATCCGCCGGCTGGACAAGGCCGCGAGTGGTCTGGAGTACGTCGAACAACCGTGCCGCACCATCGACGAACTCGCCGCCGTCCGCCGCCAGGTCGACGTGCGCATCGCCGCTGACGAGTCCATCCGCCGCGCCGAGGACCCGTTGCGGGTGGCCGTAGCGGGGGCCGCCGATGTAGTGGTGCTCAAGTGCTCTCCGCTGGGTGGGGTGCGGCGGTCGTTGCAGGTCGCCGAGGCCGCCGGGCTGCCGTGTGTGGTGTCCTCCGCGTTGGAGACCAGCATCGGGCTCGCCGCCCAACTAGCGCTTGCCGGCGCGCTGCCGGAACTGGACTTCGCCTGCGGGCTCGGCACGCTGTCCCTCCTCGACGGCGATGTGGTCGGCGGGTCCGGCTCGCTGCGCGCCGTCGATGGCTACCTTGCGGTGCCGCGCACGCCACCCGCACCCGACCCCGTGCTGCTCGACCGTTACCAGCTGACCGAGCCCCAGCGAGCTACCTGGTGGCGCGACCGGCTGCGTCGCGTCCGAACCGAACAACAGCGAGCCGACCAACGGTTATAGCGCCGGCAGCTCCTGAGCCCGGTCGATGAGGGGGGCGAGCGGATCACCGACGAGACGCACCCGGTCGAAGACGGTGCGGATCGTCCAGCGGTCCGGTCGCAGGTCGGGATCCTGCAGCTCGTCCCAATGCACCGGGACGGACACCGGCGCTCCGGCTGCGGGCCGAGTGCTGAACGGTGCCACCAGCGTCTTGTTGATTGCGTTCTGGGTGTAGTCCAGTCGCGCGAGCCCTTCCCGGCGGTCTTTCTGCCACTCCCAGCTGACCAGTTCCGGGACGGTACGACCGACCGCGCGGGATACCTGTTCGACCCAGACTCTGGTGTCGGCGAAGGTGTAGCCAGCGCGGACCGGGACCCAGATCTGCACCCCACGCTGGCCGGTGACCTTCGGCATCGCCTGGACGCCGAGATGCTCCAGAGCAACCCGATACAGCCGGGCGAGCACCAGCACGTCGTCGAAGCTGCTGTTCGAGCCCGGGTCGATGTCGATCAGCGCCCAGGTCGGCTGGCGTACGTCGGGAAGCCGCGAGGTCCACGGGTGCAGCTCCACCGCGGCGAAGTTCGCCAACCAGACCAGGGCGGGAACGCTGTCGATCACGGCGTAGCACTGCGCCTCTGCCGGGTCGGCTTCCGCACGGTGCCAGCGGGTCAGCCACGGCGGCGCGTGGCTGGGGACCTCCTTGTGCCAGAACCCCGGGCGGTCGACGCCGTCGGGGTACCGGTGCGAGTTCACCGGGCGACCGGCGAGGTACGGGAGCATGAACGGGGCGATCATGGCGTGGTAGCGGATGAGGTCACGCTTGCTGACCGGGGACTCCTCGTCCCGCCCGGGGAAGAGCACCTTGTCCAGGTTGGTCAGCTTGACCTCGCGGCCCTGCACGGCCCACCGGCCCGCTGACCCGAGCGCGTCCAGCGCGGCGAGCTCGTCGGCGGTCGGCGGGTCCCACGCCGGTGCCGGTGTCTGGGTCACCGGAACCGAGGCTTCGGCAGCCGGCTTGTCACCACGCCACAGCGACTCGGGCGAAGCGGCGACTTCGTCGTTGGTACGGCCGCTCTTGACCGATAGTGGGTGATCCTCCGGATCCCATCCGGGCCGTGCGTGGTCGTCGTTCTTGTGGATCAACAGCCACTGCTCTTTACCCGGCCGACCCTCGTCTCGGCGGACGAGCACGAAGCGACCGGCCAGCTTCTCGCCCTGCAGTTCGAAGTGCAGCTCGCCACGCTCGATGGACCGTGCCGGGTCGTCAGTCTCTGCGGGCTGCCACGTGCCCCAATCCCACACGATGACGTCGCCGCCGCCGTATTCGCCCTTCGGGATGATGCCCTCGAAGTCGAAGTACTCGAGCGGGTGGTCTTCGACGTGGACCGCCAGCTGCCGGGCCTTGGGGTCCAGCGTCGGCCCCTTCGGCACGGCCCAGCTGACCAGCACCCCTTCCACCTCCAGCCGCAGGTCGTAGTGCAGGCGGCGAGCTCTGTGACGCTGCACGACGAACCGGTTCTGGCCGGTTGGCGCGGCGGACCCGGCTGGTTCAGCGGTGACCGAGAAATCGCGCTTGGCGCGGTATGCCTGCAGGCGCTCGTGCTGGTCACCCATCGCGCACGCTGCTGGCCATGGGGCAGGTATACCCGCAGCGCGGTCAGCTCGTCACCTCCCGGCAGGTCAGCCTGGTGAGGTCATGGGAAAGTAGGAGCGTGATCGAATCCGAGGAGTCGACATGATGCCGCTAGCTCGACTGTGCGGGACGGCGCTCGCGACCGGACGGGTCGCCATCGGCGTCGTCGCACTGGTACGGCCGGCGCTGATGGCGCGGACGTGGGTGGGCGCGGACCAGGCCGCGGGTACGGCGGGAGTGGTGTTGGGCAGGGCCGCGGGTGGCCGGGACATCGCGCTCGGTGCCGGCGCGTTGCTCGCAGCGACCCGGGGAAACGGGCGTGGGCTGCTGGGTTGGACCGTCGCCGGGTCATTCTGCGACGCGGTCGACGTGGCTACGACCGTCGCTTCGTGGCGCGAACTGCCCCCTCTTGAGCGCGTCGCCGTCATTGGTGCCGCCAGTTCCGGTGTCGCACTGGGCGCGTTGACGGTCGTGCTCGCCCGGCGGGGATAGACCGGTCCATCCCAATGAGTCACCGCGAGGTGGAGGCGGGCCTCGCGCAGCACAGCGGTGGACATGGAATCGGCTGCCTAGTCACGACATCCGCTCGGCCGACGAGCCGCTGTTCGAGGTGGACTGAATGCGTTGCCGGGCGTCCGGCGGGTGGACGAGGATGGCGCCGGCACCGCGGGAGGTGAAGTAGCTCCATCCCCAGTCGAGCAGGACCTTGAGCCGGTTGCGAAAACCGATCAGGTACACGATGTGTACGCCCAGCCAGAGCAACCACGCCGGCAGGCCGCCGAACCGCAGCGGGTACCGGCTGGTGCCTCCGGCAGCTGGCCGGAGGGGCAGCTCGGCTACCGCGTCACCGCGGCCGAGTACGGCCATGATCCCCTTGTCGTGGTAGCGAAACGACCTCAGCGCGTTGGTCGAAGGGCTATCCGCGATGAGCCGGGCGACCTGTTCGCCGGCGTGTCGGCCGGTCTGGATCGCCGCCGACGCCAGCATCGGCGGTGCTTCGCCGTGCTCAGGCGTGGTGACGGCGATGTCGCCTGCGGCGAAGACGTTCGGGTGGCCGGGCACCTGTAGCGTCGGGTCGACGAGGATCCGCCCGTGCTGGTCGACGTCCAGCCCGAACGCGCGGGCTAGCGAGTTCGCCCGCACCCCGGCGGCCCACACCACCGTGTCGGTGTCGATCCGGTGCCCATCGGCCATCGTCACACCGCCGGCGTCGGCGCTGTCGACGGTTTCGTCCAGGCGGACCTCGACGCCTCGACGTCGCAGGTCCGCCAGAGCTCGCTCGGACGACCGCGGGTTGAACGCAGCGAGCAGCCGCGGTCCGGCCTCGACCAGAGTCACCCGCAGAGCGTGGTCCGGGCCGACGAGCTCCTGACCCATCGACGCGAGCGCTCCGGCGGTCTCCACCCCGGTCGGACCACCGCCGGCGACCACCGCGGTGATGGGTTCGGCGGCGTGGTCGGCCGTCGCCGCCGTCTCCTCCAGCCGGTTGAGCAGGTGCATGCGCAGCCGAGCCGCGTCGTCCAGCGTGTACAGCGGCCAGCTGTGCTCGGCCATACCCGCGATGCCGAAATAGTTCGTCTCGGCGCCAGCGGCCAGGACCAGGTAGTCGAACTGCACCGCGGAGCCGTCACGCAGGCATATCGTGCGGTCTGCCCAGCGCACCGAGACCGCGTCGCCCATCCGGACGGTCACGTTCGACTGCCGGCGAAAGATCGTCCGCAACGCCGCACCGACCTCTTCGGCCGCCAGGTAGCCGGTGCTCACCTGGTAGAGCAGCGGTTGGAAGGTGTGATAGTTGTTTTTGTCCAGCACGATGACGGCTGCATCGACTCCGCGTAGCGCGTGTGCCGCGTTCATTCCGGCGAATCCAGCCCCGAGCACCACTACCCGCGGCCGCGCGGGACGATCGGCGACGGCCGGTATACGGTCGCTCATCTGATCCTGGCCCCCAGTCTGCTCGCCTACTGATCTCAGGCAGGTGTACCCGGCTACGTCGCGGTGTACTCGCCGGGTATATCAATCAGCATGCCAGCCGCATAGGTGACTGCGAGGCACGCATCCAGGTGCACCTGAGTTCCCGAACTCGACAGCAGAGGTGTCAAGCAGCCGCCGGCCGACCCTGTTGTTGAGCTCGGGAACCAAGGAGCAGGCTCAGGAAGGTCACAAGGCGCGCCGGGCGAGTGGCTGCTGGCGCGGCAGTTAACCTACGGTTTTCGACCGGTGGTCGCATCGCGAAAATCCTTGACCGGCATCGAACCCACCACGGCGCCACGCCATGATCCAGTGGTCCAGGGTGTCCCGGGAGACCCTGGACCCGGCGCCCCGCCGGGTTGGTGTGCTCGGCTGCGGCGATCGCCCGGACCAGCCGGGCCCCGGGCCCGCGACGACAGCCCAGGGTCGGCGGCCTGACGGATCAACTGAGAGCGGAACAGCCCGATCGCCCTGGCCCGCTCGGCCCGCGCTGCCGCCTCGTCATCTCTGACACCGACCCGACGACACCGCCGGCTTCCTTCTACGCGTCGGGCCTCGGTGGAGTGGACGCGTCCTTGGACGGTGGCGGGTCGTCGTTTTGCGAGCTGGTCGATGGGGGTGGGAGCGGTTGGTTGTGCGGGGTCGGTGGTGGGTGCTGGTGGATGGTTGGGCGCTGGTTGGGCCGGTGTCGGGTGTGCGTTGGGGGTGCGCGGGGTGGGCGCTGGTTTTGCAGTCGGCGGGCGGTGTCGGTGAATGTTTCGTCGCTGCGGTGGGCTCGGGTCAGGCGCCGGATGGGGATGCGCAGGTCGAAGGGAATGATGGTGGCGGCTGCGCTGGGGACGTGGCTGATGCGTTCGGCGATGTGGTCGGCGGTGTGGTCGTGCATGAGCCGCCCGAGTATGGGGGTGTAGGTGCGCCAGGGTAGCAGCACGGTGGCTTCGGTGCGTCCGTCGGCGACGGTGCGGGTGAGTAGGTCGATCGAGGCGCGCCCGAGGCGGCGGTCGCGGCATTCGATGAGTTCCAGGCCGATGTCGCCGCGTTGTATGTGTTCCCACCGTTGCGCCAAGCGTCGCGAGCGGGGTTCGTCGAGTACGAAGTGCACGGCGCGGATTTCATCGGGGCGTAAGCCGCGGGCGTAGCGCGGGGCGCGCAGCGTGGCCAGGTCGAGGTTTTCGACGAAGACGAGCACGATGTGGCGGGCCCAGTTGGGTTCGACGTCGAGGATCGGGGCCAGCGCGGCGAGCGCGGCTTCTTCTTCCCGGTATTGGCGGTTGATCCGGATCAGCGCGAACACCAGGATCGGGAACAGGATCACCACGACCCACGCGCCCTCGGTGAACTTGACCACCGCGAAGATCGCGACCACGAGCAGCGAGAGCCCTCCGGCGGTGGCGTTGATCACCAGCTTTCGCCGCCATCCGGCCTCCCGGTGGGTGATGTGGTGTTTGGTCATGCCGAAGCCGGCCATGGTGAACCCGGTGAACACGCCGATCGCGTACAACGGGACCAGCGCATTGACGGTGCCCCCGGTGACCGCTAGCAGCCCCACCGCGACGACCGCGAGCACGATGATGCCGTTGGAGAACACCACTCGGTGCCCGCGCTTGGTCAGCGGGCGGGGCAAGAAGGAGTCCCCGGCGACGAAGCTGACCAAGAAGGGAAAACCGTTAAAGCTGGTGTTGGCTCCGGTGTAGAGGATCAGCGCGGACACGGCCTGCACCAGATCGAACAGCACCGTTCCCAGGGTTCCCTGGCCGAATACCGCACGGGCCTCCTGCGAGATCACCGAGGGATAGCCGCTCGCGTAGGGGGTGGCGTGGGTCAGATGCGCCAGCCAGGACACCCCCGCCACCAAAAACCCCAGCATGACGGCCATCACGACCAGCACCCGGCGGGCGTTGAGGCCCTCGGGTCTGCGGAACGTGCTGACCCCGTTGGAGATCGCTTCCAGTCCGGTCAACGATGACCCGCCGTTGGCGAAAGAACGCAGCAGCGTAACACCACCACTCCCATCGCCAAGCCAGTGCCGGCACCGACCGGCACCGTCCCGGGCAGGTGGGTGGGGTCGTAGCGGGGCAGGTTGCCCAGCAGCTCCCGGATCACCCCGACCAGGATCACTGCGGCGATGTAAGTGTTCGGACTTCCCGTCTGGAAGGCGGCCGGGGGCGGTCTGTTAGGTCGGGTCGTGGCTGGTCAGGGCAGCATGATGAGCCCGCTGGTGGCGATCAGTGGGGCGCTGATTGTCGGCGGAGGCGAGGTCGTGCCCGTGTGGTTTGGCGACCCGGTCGGGCTGCGAGGGGTGTTCATGATGCGGGTAGGCCCCACCACGCTCCTGCTGGTCGGCGGCCTGGGCGGCGGGAATGCTCTGAGTTCGTCCTCGGCGCGAGTGGCTAGTACATGGTGGGAGCGGACCACGACGGGCAGCGCTGGATCGCGGGCCCCGGCTGGGCGGGTGACGCCCCGTTGTGCGTCGTACTGCACCGGTTGGTTGGCCCAGTTGAGTATGAGGCGAGCATCGGCCTCGCCTCCGAGAAGTCCTGAGCGCCAGTAGTCGAGAGTGGCGGTTTCCAGAGCTTGTTGAGTTGTCGCGCTGTCTTTCTTGGCTGAGGCGAGATCCTTCTCCACCTGCCGGCGGTTCGTGCGCGCTTCGGAGCGCGCTGCTTCGATTCCCTGCACCTTGGCCTTCGCCTGGGTGAGCGCGTCCAGGGCTTCATCGCGCTTCACGGTGAGCTGCTGGACGAACTCGCGGGCTGCGGGAAGTTCGTTGTTTTCGAATCTGTCGAGATCTTCGCCGCACTGTCGGTATTGAGGGTTATTCACGACGCCTGAGAAATGTATAGATGAGTCGTCCACGGCGCGCCTACTTTGACGA
>JBOHFC010000278.1:0-4301 GCA_050701375.1 Pseudonocardiaceae bacterium | reverse complement strand
TCCATCACATCGATCATGTAAAGTCCACCAATTTTACTGGCTACATCTCGGCGTGTCCTGGGCCCGCTCAGAACCGGTTGTCGCAGGTAGGGCAGACGATCAGACCATCAAGATCAAGTAAGCTCGGGTTAGTCGTCGGACGATCGCTCCTGGGTCAAGTGTGTCGGCGGCCTGCGTTCCGGCTACAACGCGATCACCCGGCGCTGGCCGCAAGCTGCAAGAGCGGCGCCCCCGAACAGCTGTTGACACTCAGAGACGGCCGTGCTTGCCAGCAGCTCCGGCATAGGACCAGCTCGGCGTGTCGCCTTGCCTTAGGCGCCAGCTCAAGGGAAAAGTCGGTCAACTGTCTTGGAGGTGATATGGAGCAGCACTGGCCTTCAGCTGAGAGGCCGAGGGCGCCGCAGGGGCGGTGGTGTGGGGGCGAACTCTCACCTATGACGAAGATGTTCGTTCCGAAGCCGGACTACGACGACCCGCGATCGCGCTATCCTCGTCTTCCGCCCTGGATGCACGAGGTGGAGACCGCGAAGGCGAAGGCAGAGGAATGGGCTGGCTTCTGGTTCGAGCCGCGAGAGGTCCGCGCGTGGCTGCAGGCGTGGCCGAACGGGGTTGCTTGGGTCGCGGCCGCCTTCCGCGACGCAGGTGTTGATCCGGCCACCGCTATGATGCACGTCGATCGTGGCAAGATCTGTTCGTATGGGCTCCCGCTGGCGATCAGGGTTTCGTGCGGCGAGCTGGCCGCCGAGAACGCGGTCGCCGAACTGCGAGCGGCCGGTATGGCGGCCTGAACCGAGGATAACCAACTGTCGCCGGCTTCCGCTGGTTAGCCAGCGCATTTTCGGCCCATGGCCAGCCACTGCCCGGTCACCGTCGCGACCGGAGTTTTGCTGGGCGGTGATGGCGGCCCGGACGTCGGCGATGAGATGACCATACGCCTGCTGGCGGTTCGGCCCGCTCATCGAACATCTGGGGCGCCCGGGGGAAGCGAGAGGCGATTATGGCGTCCGGGTCACAGTGCGCCGGTGGTCGGGTGTGTGGAAGAACACGAAAGCGTCATCGTCAAGCGTGGTGCCGAGGTCGGCGCGCCGCCGTTCAGCGCGTGCCTTGTGCTGGATCAGAACGGTGATCGTGTCCTGATCCAGCTTGATCACACGCATCTGATGCGTCTTGGTGTCCTTGAGAATCATCGTGCCGTTACGCCGGACCAGGATGTGTCGGATGGTCAACAATCCGGAGCGGACAACACTGAGCACGCCGTCGTGTATCCATGCTGCACGCTGTCAACTCTGTTGTTGGGCAATCGACAATGGCACTCCGAACCGGCTTCAAGACTTGTCATCATCTCACCGTTTTCTGAGGGCATTGATGACCTCGACCAGCGGATTCGGGTGGTCTCTCTTGACTTCTGCGAGCGCCCACTCGGCGACCTGCTTTTTTGAGACGCCACGCCTACGCAGGAACCATGCTTTAGCGTCCAGCCTAAGGATCGGCGCAAAGACCGCAAATAAAACCATCACGACCAGCCCCGCAATGGACAACAGAACCCCGAGCGGCGATGCGCCCAGCAACAATCGCAGAACTTCGGACACGCACGACCCCAATGTCGACTATGACCCGCGACCGAGCAGCGCAGATCAGACATGGGTTGCCGTGTGAAGTTGTGCCCTGTGGCAGCCAGGGATAAGGCCTTCGCTCAGATATTGAGGTTCGCGCCCCACCGTGCTCGGTCCGTGAGAGTTCGGCTCCCTCGACCCGGCGGGCGGCCCTCCAGTGATGCTCTGGTCGAAGCCGAGCCGCCACTGCTTCTTAACTGCCAGACGGCTCGGGCGTAGCATACAGCCGCCGTCTGCTAGCCGTTGGACGCGTCTTGGACCTGCGGTGGGCGTGGTAACCGGGATGCGCGATGAGGTCGGCGGCCTTTGGTCGGCACCGGCTACCCAGGCCGCGTAGCCCTTGAGCGTGGTTGCTCCGCCGCCGTGGCCGAGTCGGCCCGGTAGATCGACCCGCCGTAAAGCAACTCGGTTGCGTTGTAGTGGCGCAGTGCATGCAGGTGCGTGTCGATGCCGACGTCAGCGGCCATCTTCGAGTACCGGTGGGTAATGACGTCGGGATCACAGTGCCGACGGTGGTCGGGTGTGCAGGAGAACACGAAGGCGTCGTCGAGCGTGGTGCCGAGTTCGGCGCAGCGGCGCTGCGCGCGCGCCCTGTGGTCGCTCAGGACCGAAACCGTGTCCTGGTCGAGCTTGATCACCCACATTTCCCTGGGTCGTGGTGTCTTTGAGAATCGTCTTGCCGTTGCGTCGGATCAGGCTGCGCCGGATGGTCAGCAACCTAGAGACCAGGTCGACGTGCTCCCCGGCGAGCTCGACCAGCTCACCGCGCCGAGCGTAGCCCGCGAGGGTAACGACCTGCCTGGCACTTGAGGTGCCTCTTCGCGCTCTTCAGGGCCCGGCCTTGCTACTATTCTGCCCTTCCCGCAATCTGTTGCCTTCCTCGGTTGGCTGCTTGCTCGAGTCCTGGTCGCGCACCACGTACAACCAGCCTTCTTCCCCCTTCTCCGGCCGCGCACTGACGGTGGTCCATCCCATCGGCAACTGGACGCGATGGGAACTCGATCCCACGCGCGCCCCGTGGAACTCTGTCTTCCCAGTGAACGCCGCCTCGTCGAGTTCCGGGCTTCTGACGAACGTCGTCCAACGGAACTCCGAGTTCCCGGCGAACTTCACCCCGACGAATCTTGCCTTCCCGCCGAACTCCACCACGCTGAATCTTGCGGACCCGGTGAACCTCGCTCCGTCGAACAGTACGTCCTGGGAGGCCTTCCCATCTTTGGCGACCTGTCCATCCTGGGCGAACTTCGCCCTGTGGAAATCCGCGTCACCAATAAATGTCGCCTCGCGGAACCAAACGTGCCACCCGGTGAACTCTGCCCTGCAAAACCACACTTTCCCTGTGAATTTCGCCCCGACAAAATCTGCGGTCTCAACAAACTCCACTCCAACAAATTTCGCGTTCTCAACGAACTCCGTCCCTTTGAATCCCGCATATCCAGTGAATTTTGCTCCGTCGAACAGCGCGTCACTGGAAAACTTTGCCTGGTTGAACCCCGCGCCTCCGGCGAACATCGCCCCGTCGAATCGGGCACGACGTACGTGGCAGGCGCTTAGACTGAGCTGGTGTAGGTGGGCTTCGGCCAGGTTCAGATCGATATCGGCCCAGAAAACTGCTGGTGCCTGGGGGTTGAGGTGGGCAGTCAAGATACTTTGGGCGGTCAGCCGGACTTGTAGTTCCTGGCGGCATTGCCCGTAGCGGTCATGCATGTCCATAGGTGCGTCGTCGTCCGGCGCTTGATCATCCGGAGGCGTAAAGGGCATCCGGAGGTAGGCACAGATCACGTCGACGATGGTCTGCCGTTGGGCCGGGTTGTTCTGCGCGAGACGTTCCAGAGCGTGCAAACTGCCTAGCCGCACGGGGGCCTTCTCGGCACCGAGCTGATCAACGGCTCGGGTGTACAGCTCGGTGATACGTTGCTCAGCGGCATCCCGTTCGGTGGCTTGGGCGACTTCGCGCTGGTGCACCAAGGTCAGCTCGGTGGACCGCTGCCGGCGGGCGGATAGCAGAAGTGCGATGGCACCCCCGGCTCCGGCCATTAGAGCACCGGCGGTGCGGACCGCATCCAGTTCCACTGCAGGACCGGCGCCTCTATATCGCCACCACAGCACGATGAAGGCTGTTACGCCGATTATCAGCACGACCACGGCCCATAGCGTGATCGCCTGGGTTGACAGAGGCCGCGCTGGCTGGTGTTCTCGCCGCTTCCATCGACTGATCACGCCGGTACATCGGTTCATGGCCGTAGAACATCACGGCTTGTGTCCGGAGGTGACTGGGCCCCGGCTCGATCCGCTGGAACGTGCGCAGGCTCGCTGATCAACTGTGGGTATTTCACTCCTGGGACGGTCTTCACAACCTCGATCTCGGCATGACCCGCCGCAACATTTGCACTCCTGGTGGCCGAGTCTGGCCATCGGTTGCAGTAGCGCCAGCAACAGGTTCACCTACGCTGCCAGACGTGGCAGTGGAGCGCGGTGGCTGGCAGACGTTCGGTGAGAAGACGGTCTATGACAACCGGTGGGTGCGGTTGGGGTTGATAGATGTTCGGGCGCCGAACGGTGAGCGGTGGGAGTACCACGTGGTGCACCTGGATCGGATCGCGGTAGCGCTGATCGTGGACGATCAGGATCGGGCGTTGATGTTGTGGCGGTACCGGTTCGTCACCGAGCAGTGGGGGTATGAGCTGC
>JBOHFC010000277.1:0-2274 GCA_050701375.1 Pseudonocardiaceae bacterium | reverse complement strand
TGCATGGCAACACCATCGAGTCGTCCACCGGTTACAAGACCAGGCACTTCGACTGGGTAGTAGATGAGGTGCAGGGCTTCTTCGAAGTACACCACGCACTGGGCACTCACCCGGGCGGCATCCACGTGGAACTCACCGGGGAGGACGTAACTGAGTGCCTCGGCGGCGCCCAGGAGATTTCCGACGCAGACCTGTCCGGGCGCTACGACACCGCGTGCGATCCGCGGCTCAATACCCAGCAGGCCCTCGAGCTGGCATTCCTGGTCGCTGAGATGCTTCGCTCATAGCGTAGAAAGCGCCACGGTGGCGCCGGGATGAACGGGCCGGCCGGCCGGCGGGGACTGCGAGACCACCCGGTCCGAGAAGCCGCCGAGAAATCCGAAGCCGCCGAGAGACTGGCTGACCGTGCTGTTCAGCCCAGCGTCCGCGAGCACCTGGCGGGCTTGGGCGATCGGGAGCCCGACCACACTGGGAACAACCGACGCAGTGCTCACCAGCAGGATGACGTTAGTGCCGCGGGCGGCACCAGTACCCGCCTTGGGGTCGGTACCGATCGCACGCCCACCGGCGATCTGGTCGTCGAACTGGCGCTGAACCTGCGCCGTCAGACCGGCGCGGGCCAGCAGCGAGACCGCATCAGCCTGGCGCATCCCTCGGACGTCCGGCACCGTGGTCGGGGCGGGTCCCTTGCTGAGGACCACAGTCACCGGCGCACCGACGGTGAGCGTGGTTCCGGGCGCCGGAGCCAGTCCGATCACGGCGCCCACCGGGACGGCATCGTCGAACTTCGCGGCGCCCGGGTCCAGCCGCGGAGTCAGATCCGCCTGCTGTACCGCTCGCTGCGCCTCCTCAGGGGTGCTTCCTACCGGCACGTCGGGCACCACCGGATGGCCCAGCGAGATCACCACGGTGATATCCGAGCCGCGTAGCGCGCGCTGGCCCGGCGCAGGGTCGCTGCGGATCACCATGTTATCCGGCACGGTGTCGTTGTGGTCGTCCGTGAGATTGGCCTTGAGATCAGCGGAGGACAGTACGCCGACCACCGCCCCGCGTTGCAGACCCATGAGATTGGGCACCTCGGTCCACCGGCCGCTGCCCAGCCACCATGCGCCCACCCCGACCGCGCTGGCCAACATCAACACGATCACCATCCAGGTGATGAAGGCGCGCCGGTTGCGAGCGCGCTCGCGTCGGTAGAGATCGTCGTGTGGAGCGGGAGCTTCGGCCGCGATCTCGGTCCTGGCCAGAGCTCGGGTTGCCTGCGGCCGCTGCTCGGGTGGGCGGGTCAGCGCGGCGCCAGTCAACCCAGCGGCAACAACGGGCACCGGTACCCGTACCCGATCGATTCCCAGATCTGCTCGCACCGATTGCAATGCCCGCGCAAACGCCGCAGCGTCTGCTGGCCGGACATCCGGGTCACGTCGGGTGGCTCGTACGATGAGGTCGTCCAGCGGCGCGGGTACTGCGGCACCAGTGGTGCTCGGGGCTGGCATGTCGTCGTTGACATGGTGATAGGCGACCGACAGTGCAGTCTCACCGGTGTAGGGCGGTGCCCCGGTGAGCATCTCGTACAACATCACCGCGGTGGCGTAGACGTCGCTACGGGCATCGGCGGCGCCGGTCGCGACCTGCTCTGGGGAGAGGTAGGCCACCGTTCCTAGGATGACATCGCCCGTGGCGCTGCTGGCTTCAGCAGCCGCCCGGACCAGTCCGAAGTCGGCCACCTTCACCACGCCGCCTGGCCCGATGAGGACGTTCTCCGGTTTGATGTCGCGATGGACCAGCCCCTCCCAGTGCGCCGCGGCCAGCGCCGAGAGCACCATGTCGGCCACCGAGAGAGCGAGCGGCACCGGCAGCGGACCACGCTGGCGCAGCAAGTCCCGCAAGGTTCCGCCGTCGACGAGTTCCATCACCAGGAACACGTGGTCACCAGCGGGGGAGGAGTCGACACCTTGATCATGAACCGCGACGATTCCAGGGTGATGCAACCTGGCGGTCGCGCGGGCTTCCCGCTCGAACCGCTGCAGGAAGACGGGGTCGGCGGCGAACCGCAGTGCCATCACCTTGATGGCGACCGGACGCTCCAGGCGGGTGTCCGTGCCCCGGTAGACCGTGGACATGCCGCCGCGCGCCAGCACCGGACCAACCCGGTAGCGCCCCTCCAACAGGGTGCCGACCAGGTTCCCGTCGTGTTCGGGTCCCTGTCGCTCCACAGTCCGAGGATCGTACGGACCGGCGCTGCCCGAACGGCGGAAGGGCGCCGGCGGGCCGGTA
>JBOHFC010000276.1:0-7773 GCA_050701375.1 Pseudonocardiaceae bacterium | reverse complement strand
GCCTTGGAGCGATCCGCTGCCACCGCGCCGCCCTGGCAGAGCAGCACTCCGTTGATCTGGATATCCAGCGTGTCAGCCCGCACAGTGGCTGCCGAGGCCCCTACCGCGGCGGCGATCCGGCCCCAGTTCGGGTCGGACCCGAAGAAAGCGGTCTTGACCAGGCTGTCCCGGGCGACCGCGCGGGCCGCCGCGAGCGCCTCGGCGTTATCGGCCGCCCTCCGGACGGTGATGGCGATCTCTTTGGTGACGCCCTCGGCGTCGGCCTGCAAACTCTTGACCAGTTCGTGGCACACCTGCGCCACCGCGGCGGCGAACTCGCCGGCCCCCGGCATGACCCCCGAGGCGCCGGAGGCCAGCAGCAGCACGGTGTCATTGGTCGAGCAGGCGCCGTCGATGTCCAGGCGCTCGAATGTCTCGGTCGTGGCACCGCGCAATGCGGCGTCCAGAGTGGACTCGTCGATGACGGCGTCGGTGGTGAGCACGCAGAGCATGGTGGCCAGGCTGGGCGCGACCATGCCGGCTCCCTTGGCGAACCCGCCCACCGTCCAGCCCGCGCCGGTGACCGCGGCCTGCTTGGGCACGGTGTCAGTGGTGAGTACCGCGGTGGCGGCGGCCAGGCCGGCCGCCGGCGTGGCCGCCAGGGCTGCGGCAGCAGTGTCGATGCCAGCGCGCAGCGCGTCCAGCGGCAGCCGCTCGCCGATCAGTCCGGTGGAGCACACGGCGACCTCGACTGCCCCGCAGCCCAGCACCGTGCCGACCCGCTCGGCGGTGGCGTGGGTGTCCTGGAACCCGCCAGGACCGGTGCAGGCGTTGGCTCCGCCGGAATTCAGTACGACGGCGCGCAGCCGCCGCCCGGTGAGCACCTGCGCCGACCACAGCACCGGCGCCGCCTTCACCTGGTTGCGGGTGAACACCCCCGCAGCTGTCGTGCCGGGTCCGTCGTTGACCACCAGGGCCAGGTCCAGACCACCACTGACCTTGATGCCAGCGGCTACCCCGGTCGCCCGGAACCCGCCGGCTGCGGTAACGCTCATTGCGGCGCCCTCCCTGTCGGTGCGTCTTAGGGTGCTATGCCCCAGGCTGGTAGACCGGTGGCTTCGGGTAGCCCCAGCGCCAGGTTGAGGCACTGCACAGCGGCTCCTGCGGCGCCCTTGGTGAGGTTGTCGACCGCACCCACCGCGACCAGTCGGCCCGCGTGGACGTCCACCTCCACCTGCAACTGCACGGAGTTGGACCCGTGCACGGCTGCGGTGGCCGGCCCGCGGCCCGCTGGCAGCAGGTGCACGAACGGCTCGGTGGAATATGCGGTTTGGTACTTGTTTCGGACGGTCTCGTCGTCGATGCCTGGGCTTAGTGCTGCGGTGCAGCTGGCAAGGATGCCGCGGGGCATCGGCGCCAGCACCGGGGTGAACGACACGGCGACCGCCTGGTCCGCCACCCCGGTGAGATTCTGGATGATCTCCGGGGTGTGCCGGTGCGCGCCGGCCATCCCGTACACACTGGCCGAGCCCATCACTTCCGAGGCCAGCAGGTGCGGTTTGAGGGTGCGCCCGGCGCCCGACGTGCCGGATACCGCGGTCACCACGACGTCCGGGACGATCAGGCCGGCCGCGAGCGCCGGAGCGAGCGCGAGGCTGACCACCGTCGGGTAGCAGCCGGGTACCGCGATGCGGCGGGCTCCGCGCAGCTTCTCCCGCGCTCCCGGCAGCTCGGGCAACCCGTATGGCCAGGTCCCGGGGTGATCGCCGCCGTACCAGCGCTGCCAGGCTGCGGGGTCCGCGAGGCGATGGTCGGCACCGCAGTCGATCACCACCGGGTCCTCGGCCAGTTCGGCTGCCAGCGCTGCGGAGTGGCCGTGCGGCAGGGCGAGGAACACCGCGTCATGTCCCGCCAGCCGCTGCGCTGTGGTGGCGGATAAGACGCGCTCAGCGAGCGGGATGAGATTCGGATGATGCTCCCCCAGCTTGCTTCCGGCGTTGCCGCCCGCCGTCAGCTCGCCGATCTCGATCTGCGGGTGGCCCAGCATCAGCCGAAGCAGCTCACCCCCCGCGTACCCGCTAGCCCCCGCCACCGCCACCCTGAACAACATACGAATTATTATGCACGTTAATGCAACATCATTCAATGCTGCGGTCACGTCGCAGTCTGGATGCAGAACGCGCTTACTCGAGCTGATTTTGGCGCGTTCTGCATCCAGACTGCGACGTCAGGAGCGCAGGGTGGCGTGGTGCGTGGCGATGGCGGCGGCGATGGCGGCGGCGCGAGCGGCGATGGCTTCGGCGACGGTGAGAGTGCGGTCGGCGGCTCGGAAGCGAAGCGCGAAGGCCAGTGACCGCTTGCCTGCGGCGACCTGGTCCCCGGTGTAGACGTCGAACAGGCGCACGTCCTCCAGCAGTTCGCCGGCACCACGGCGCAGGGTGGTGGTCAGCTCCGCGGCCGGCACGGTGGCGTCCACCACCAATGCGACGTCCTGCAGCACCGGTGGGTAGGGGGACACCACGGGCGCGGGGCGCCGGTCGGTCAGCGGCAACGCGTCGAGATCCAGCTCCATCGCGCAGGTCCGCGCCGGCAGTCCCAGCGCCTCGACGACCGCGGGGTGCAGCTCGCCGGCGTGCCCCACCGAGTGACCGTCGAACTGCAGCTCGGCGCATCGGCCGGGATGCCACGGTGGCATCGCGACAGCTCGCACCTCAAGCTCGACGCCGGCGGCGCGGGCGACCAGTCGCGCGGCCCGTATCGCGTCGGCCCAGGTCACCGTCCGGCCAGGACCCCACCAGCCGGGGGGTTCCCATTGCCCGGCGAGCACGGCGCCGACGTGCAGCGGTTGCGCGGGTAGCGCCCCGATCAGCGCGGCGATCTCGGTATCGCTGGGTCGGCCGAGCACCCCGGGGTCCGGCATCGCGGCGGCGGTGGCGAGTGGCTGCACGACCGGGGCCATCCCGTACAGCGCCACGTCGCGCCGGCCACGGGCGACGTTGCGGACCAGTGCCTCAAGCAGGCCGGGCAGCAGCGTGGTGGCCAGTTGGTCGCGGTCGGACTCCAATGGATTGAGCAGCACTGCGGTGCGCCGCCGTGGATCATCCTCGGTCAGGCCGAAGGCATCCCAGGTGCTGGCCGAGACGAATGGGCTGGGCAGCACTTCCACGTACCCGGCGCTGGCCAACGCTCGGGAGATTGTCCGCCGGCGGCGCTGCGCGGCGGTGAGCCCGCGTCCGGGCGGTGCCGGCGGGAGTTCCGAGGGGATGGTGTCGTAGCCCTCCAGCCGCAGCACCTCCTCGACGAGGTCAGCGGGCTGGGCCAGGTCCGGCCGCCAGGACGGGGGGGCGACGGTCACTGTCGTGGTGCCGGTGACGCCGCCCACCTGCACCGCGCAGCCGATCTGGGACAGTCGGCGGACCGTCGCGCCGCGCTCGTAGGTTCTTCCAGCTACCCGGTCCGGCAGGTCGATCGGCATCACCACCGGTAGCCGCTCGGGCGGCGTGCCCACGTCGGTGCGGCCCGGCAGGATCTCCCCGCCGCCGTAGCGGATCAGCAGTGTCGCGGCAAGCTCGGCGGCGATCGGTGGCAGGGCAGGATCCACCCCGCGCTCGAAGCGCCGAGCCGCCTCGCTGGGCAGCTTGTGTCGCCGGGCCGCGCGGGCTACCGAGGCTGGATCCCAGGTCGCGGCCTCCAGCAGCAGGCGGGTGGTCTGCGGGCCGATCTCGGTGCTCTCGCCGCCCATCACCGCTGCCAGCGACACCGGTCCGGCACTGTCACAGATCACCATGTCGTCGGGGTCCAGCTCCCGGCAGACACCGTCGAGCGTGGTGAGCTTCTCCCCTTCGGTGGCCCGGCGAACGACCAGGTCGCCGTCGAGTTTCGTGGCGTCGAACGCGTGCATCGGCTGCCCGAGCTCGAGCATCACGTAGTTGGTGACGTCCACGGCTAGCGAGATCGGCCGAATCCCGGCCAGTTGCAACCGCCGGCGCATCCACCACGGCGACCCAACGGTCGGGTCGACCCCCGACACCTGGCGGACCAGGAACCGGTGGCAGCCCTGCGCATCCTCAATGCACACCGACCGGCTGACACCGTCAACCTGCGGCACGTCGCGAAGGCCAGGATCGACGTAGTCGGCGTCGAACGCGATGGCAAGTTCCCGAGCCAGCCCGCGCACCGACAAGCAGTAGCCGCGATCGGGAGTGATCGCCAGCTCGATCACCGCGTCATCGAGGCCCAGCACTTCGGCGGCGTCGTCCCCGGGTGCTGCGGAATCGGCGGTCAGCACGATGATCCCGGTGTGGTCGTCGCCGAGCCGCAGCTCGGCGGCCGAACAGATCATCCCGTCGGAGGTCCGGCCGTAGGCGGTCCGCGCCGCGATCGCGATATCCCCTGGTAGCACCGTGCCCGGCCGCGCCAGCACGACCAGATCTCCGGTGCCGAAGTTGGTGGCGCCGCACACGACCCCACGCTGCGCCGGCTCACCGTCGTCGAGCAGGCAGTACCGGATCGGCTTGGCGAGGCCGGTCAGCTCCTCGATCTCCAGTACGCGGGCCACCACGAGCGGTCCGCTGACCGGGCCGAGGTGGTGCACGTCCTCGACTTCGAGACCGGCCCGCACGAAGGCGTCGGCGAGCTCCGCCACGGTGGGGGCGTCGTTACCCGCGGGAAGCGCTACATGATCGCGTAGCCAGGAGACGGGAATGCGCATCGGGTCAGGCCTCCGTTCCGAACGCGCAGGTGAACCGGACATCGCCCTCGACCATGTCGCGCATGTCGGCGATGCCGTTGCGGAACATCAGGGTGCGCTCGATGCCCATGCCGAAGGCGAATCCCGAGTACACGTCAGGATCGATCCCGCAGGCACGCAGCACGTTCGGGTTGACCATGCCGCAGCCACCCCACTCGACCCAACCCGGGCCGCCCTTCTTCTCCGGGAACCACACGTCGGGTTCGGCGGACGGTTCAGTGAACGGGAAGAACGAGGGCCGCAACCGGATCCGTGAAGTGTCGCCGAACATTGCGCGCGCGAATGCGTCCAGAGTGCCCTTCAGATGCGCCATGGTGAGGCCCTCGTCCACCGCGAGGCCTTCGATCTGGTGGAAGACCGGGGTGTGGGTGGTGTCCAGCGCGTCGGTGCGGAATGTCCGTCCCGGGCACACCACGTAGACCGGCAGCTCCCGCTCCAGCAGGGCGCGAATCTGCACTGGGGAGGTGTGTGTGCGCAGGACCATGCCGGATCCCTCGGGTGCGACGTAGAAGCTGTCCTGCATGGTGCGGGCCGGGTGGTCCTTGGGGAAGTTGAGCGCGTCGAAGTTGAACCACTCGGCCTCGAGTTCCGGGCCCTCGGCGACTTCGTAGCCCATGGCGATGAATACGTCGGCGATGCGCTCGCAGAGCGCGGTGATCGGGTGCCGGGCACCAACGGGGACGCGATCCCACGGCAAGGTGACGTCGACGGCCTCTTGCCGCAGCGTCCTGGAGTCCCGCTCGACGTGCAGCGCGGCCCGGCGTTGGTCGAAGGACGATTGCACGGCCGTGCGGCTGTGGTTGAGGCGCTTGCCTGCCTCAGCGCGGGCCTTGGGTGGCAGTGCACCGATCTCGCGCCGGGCGGTGAGCAGCGGCGAACGGTCGCCGAGGTGCGCGGGCTTGACCGCGGCAAGTTCCTCCAGGTCACGGGCCTGGGCGAAGGCCTTCTCGGCGTCCTCGACAGCCTGCCCCAGCGCTTCGGGCGTCAGCGCTGTGACCTGCTTGGGGTCGTAGGCCTCGTTGGATCCAGACATAGGGTGTGAACTCCTGGGCTTGCGGCGGGCCGCGACGTCGGGCGCCTGCAGTGCCGGTATGCGGTCAGTTCTGGTCCGATCTTAGGTGATCAGCCGGGTCAGCCCGCCGACGGTGCGCCCGCGCGCTGGCGTATAGGCAGACCGCCGCAGCGGCGGCGAGGTTGAGGCTCTCGGCGCGCCCGTGCAGAGGGACAGCGACGGCCTGGTCAGCGGCGGCGAGTAGCTCGCGGTCCAGCCCGTGCGCCTCGTTGCCGAACAACCACGCGGTGGGCGCCGCCAGGGTTCCGGCGTCGACCACCTCGTCGAGGTCGCGGCCAGTGCCGGCATCGGCGGCCAGCACCTGCAGCCCGGTCTGCCGGCATGCCGCGATGGCCTGCAGCGGATCGGGTTCCACTCCCAGTGCGAGGTGGAACACGCTGCCGGTGGAGGCCCGCACGCATTTGCCGTTGTGCAGGTCGACTGCGTCGCCGGCGAAGACCACTGCCGCGGCCCCGGCGGCGTCGGCCACCCGGATGACCGTGCCCGCATTGCCCGGGTCCGCGACAGCTGCCAGTACCGCTGCCAGCCGGGCGCCGGGCAGCGCGTCGGCCGCAGACTGCCCGAGCGTGGCGCAGACTGCCACGATGCCCTGCGGGGTCGCGGTTTCGGATAGGCCGGCGGCGGCCCGCTCGGTGATCAGGGATACCCGCACACCGGGGGCCGCATGCAGCTCAGGATGCCGGTTAGCGGCGCTCTCGGTGAGGAATAGCTCCAGCACCGATCCGTACCGCAGTGCCTCCCGCACGGCTTGGGAGCCCTCGACGAGGAACCGCCCGGTGCGCTCCCGGTCCCGCCGCCGGAGCAGCCCGCGCGCGGCAGCCACCCGAGGGGTCCGCTCGGTGTAGGGAGCTTCCGGCTGGGCCAGGGGGTTCACGTTGTGGGCGACCGCCGCGCTTAGGCGGCGTCGCCGTCCTGGGATGCCGGAGCGCTCGCCCCCCGGCTACTCGGCAAGTGGGCCCTGGCGACCTCGACCAGCGCGGTGAACGCGGTGGCGTCAGAGACGGCGAGCTCGGCGAGGTTCTTGCGGTCCACCTCGACCTCAGCAATGCGCAGGCCCTGGATGAGCCGGTTGTATGTCATCCCGTTCTGCCGCGCGGCGGCGTTGATCCGGGTGATCCAGAGCTGCCGGAAGTCGCCTTTGCGAGCCCGCCGGTCGCGGTAGGCGTACTGCATCGAGTGGAGGATCTGTTCCTTGGCCTTGCGGTACAGCCGGGAACGCTGGCCACGGTAGCCGCTGGCGGCCTCCAGAGTTGTGCGGCGCTTCTTTTGGGCATTGACCGCTCGCTTGACGCGTGCCACTGGATTCGTCCTGTCGATCTCGGGGGCGGGCTAGTCGCCCAGGGTCAGGGTGCGGGTGGGTCAGGAGCGGCGGTCAGAGACCAAGCAGCCTGCGGACCCGCTTGGCGTCCTGCTTGGCCACCTCGACTACTCCGTCCAGCCGGCGAGTGACCCTGGAGGATTTCTTCTCCAGCAGGTGGCGCTTGCCGGCATGCTGGCGCAGCAACTTGCCGGTCGCGGAGACCTTCACGCGCTTGGCGGTGCCCCGGTGGGTCTTGTTCTTCGGCATGTCCGTCCTCGTCCTGCCACCTGAGGTAGGGCGGCGATAAATGCGGTGGCCCAGTCGGGCTAACCGGTGTCGTGCAGTGTCACTACGCAGGCCGTTACTCCGCTGGTTGCTCCACTGGCTCGGTCGAACTCCGATCGTCTTTGACAACCTTTGGCTTATTACGGTGCGGAGCCAACACCATCGTCATATTCCGGCCGTCCTGCTTGGCGGAGGTTTCCACAAAACCGAGCTCCGCGACATCGTTGGACAGCCGCTGCAACAGCCGAAATCCCAGCTCCGGCCGGGACTGCTCGCGACCCCGGAACATGATGGTGACCTTCACTTTGTGCCCCGCGTCGAGGAACCGCACAACGTGGCGCTTCTTCGTCTCGTAATCGTGGGCGTCGATCTTGGGGCGGAGCTTTT
>JBOHFC010000275.1:0-3002 GCA_050701375.1 Pseudonocardiaceae bacterium | reverse complement strand
CGGTCCCGCGCTGCGCGACGTGATCCGCGGCGCGCGCGTAGTACTCCCGTTGGATGTCCAACGCCGAGGCCTCGCGACCGCCGGCCAGCCGCACCCCGCGGCGGCCGGTGAGGTCGTGGCTGATCTCGCGGATCGCCCTGATCGGGTTGTCCAGGGTGAAGTCGCGAAACGCGACCCCCTCCTCGATCATCTCCAGGACCAGGTTGGCGGTGCCCACCTTGAGCAAAGTGGTCACCTCTGACATGTTCGAGTCACCGACGATGACGTGCAGGCGGCGATACCGCTCGGCGTCGGCGTGCGGCTCATCGCGGGTGTTGATGATCGGGCGGGATCGGGTAGTCGCTGAGGAGACCCCCTCCCAGATGTGCTCGGCCCGCTGCGACAGGCAGTACACCGCGCCGCGCGGGGTCTGCAGCACCTTTCCCGCACCGCAGATCAGCTGCCGGGTGACCAGGAAGGGCAGCAGCACATCGGCGATCCGCGAGAACTCCCCGGCGCGCCCGACCAGATAGTTCTCATGGCAGCCGTAGGAGTTACCCGCGGAGTCGGTGGTGTTCTTGAAAAGGAAGATGTCCCCGCCGATACCCTCGTCGGCCAGCCGCCGCTCGGCGTCGACCAGCAGGTCCTCGAGGATTCGTTCGCCGGCCTTGTCATGGGTCACCAGCTGAGCCAGATCGTCGCACTCGGCGGTGGCGTATTCCGGGTGCGAGCCGACGTCGAGGTAGAGCAGGGAGCCGTTGCGCAGGAAGACATTGGATGAGCGACCCCACGAGACCACCCGGCGGAACAGGTAGCGGGCAACCTCATCCGGCGACAACCTGCGCTGGCCGTGGAAGGTGCAGGTAACCCCGAACTCGGTTTCAATGCCGAAGATCCGCCGCTGCATGCCTTCCACCCTAGGCTGCCGGGGCCGTCCTGCAGGCCCTCCGTACGGGCTCTCTTAAGCTGTAACGGTGCAGGACTGGTTGCGGGGAGTCACGCGGGAGATCAACCGGGTCGACGGCGAGCTGGTGCGCCGTAGCGCGGTCATCCCGCACTGGCCTGCCGATGCTGGATTGCGGGCGCTTAGCACGGCCGCCAACCACAGCCTGCTGTGGTTGGCGGTGGCTGCGGTGCTGGCCGGCCGCAAGGGTTCGACCCGGCGCGGCGCGCTTCGCGGCGTGGCGGCGATCGGTGGGGCCAGTTTCGCGATCAATGCCCTGGCCAAACCCTTGCTGCCGCGCCGCCGGCCGGCCTACGACGATCTTCCAGTGGCGCGCAGGTTGGCGCTGCGCGATCACCCGAGGTCATCGTCGTTTCCGTCCGGCCATGCGGCGTCGGCGGCGGCATTCGCCACCGCGGTGACGATGGAAAGCCCTGCGGTGGGGCTGGCGGTGGCGCCGGTCGCGGCAGCGGTGGCCTACTCCCGGGTACACACCGGAGCGCACTGGCCTTCCGACGTGGCCGCCGGGATCCTGATGGGCACCGGTATTGCGCTGGCTACCCGGCGGTGGTGGCCGCTGCGGATCGGCGAATCCGCCGGGAGCAGCCACCGGGCGCGGGTGCCTGCACTGCCCGACGGTGAGGGTCTGCTCCTGATGATCAACCCCGGCTCCGGAGCTGAGGGCGAGGACTCCGGAGCGGAGCTGGTCGCTGTCTGGCCGGCGGCCCAGCAACTGTTCGCCGAACCTGATGTTGATCTGACCAAGCAGCTGGAGGCGGAGCTGGATGCAGCCGCGCGGCCGGTGCGTGCCCTCGGGGTCGCCGGCGGCGACGGCACGGTGGCGGCGGTGGCAGCGGTGGCCGCCAGCAGGCGGTTGCCGCTGGTGGTGGTGCCGGCCGGCACGCTGAACCACTTCGCTCGGGACATCGGGGTGACTGAGCTGTCCGACGCCGTCGAGGCGGTGCGCGACGGCAGCGCGATGGCGGTGGACCTCGGAGCGGTGCGGATCGACGACGCGCCGCCACACTGGTTCCTCAACACCGCGAGCCTCGGTGGGTATCCGGACCTGGTGCAGATGCGAGAAGACAACGAGTCACGTTGGGGCAAGTGGCTAGCGGCTGCCGTCGCCCTGATCCGGGTGCTCCGGGAGGCGGATCCGCTGGTGGCGCGCATCGACGGCATTCCTCGCAAGGTATGGCTGGTGTTCGTGGGAAACGGGCTCTACCGGCCCCGCGGTTTCGCCGCCGCGGCCCGACACCGGCTGGATGCCGGGCTGATCGACGTCCGTTATGTCCGCGCCGACGTGCGATTGTCCCGGACCCGATTTCTCCTCGGGGCGCTGGCCGGGGCGCTGCAGCAAAGCCGCACCTACGTCCAGCGGGAGCGTGCCGAGCTGCAGGTCGAGGTCATCGGGCGGCCGTTAGCGCTGGCCACCGACGGTGAGGTCATCGCGGAGGGCCGCAGGTTCCGCTTCTTCACCCAACCCGCTGCACTGAAGGTGTACCGGCCGGATCCGGAGCGCTGAGCACACCCGGTCAGGCGCCGGTGTTGGGCTCCCCGTCCGCGCCGTCGCCTTCGGGGGTTGTGTCGGCCGACGTGGCATCGCTCCCGTCCTCAGCGGCCGGAGCCTCAGCGGCCGGCCCGTCGGTGCTGGTGAGAAGTGCGGTGAGCGCGGCCCCAGTGATGCGGCGGAAGGCGCGGTGCGGACGGGACCGGTCCAAGACCGCGACCTCGAGCTGACCGACTCCCAGGGTGCGGGTGCCGGACCCGTTGACGCTGGTGGACACCGAGCTCAGGGCGGTCACCGCGGCGGCGACGGCCTCGGCGGTGTCCATGTCCTGCCGGAATGACTCCTTGAGTGCCGTGGAGATGACGTCAGCCTGGCCGCCCATCACGACGAAGTCTGGCGCGTCAACGATCGAACCGTCGTAGGTCAGGTGGTAGAGCTGATCGGAGTCCGGGTTGGGACCCACTTCGGCGACGCACAGCTCCACCTCGAAGGGCTTGTGCTGCTCCGAGAAGATCGTGCCGAGAGTCTGCGCGTAGGCGTTGGCCAAGGCGCGTCCGGTCACATCACGCC
>JBOHFC010000274.1:0-3328 GCA_050701375.1 Pseudonocardiaceae bacterium | reverse complement strand
AGTGTCGCCGCAACGGCCGTCGCCGCTGGACGGCCTCCTTTCATCAACACGCCTCCCCGGGGCAGCTGCTCCCGTCAGGTACGCGGCAGCTTGGATGAAGTCGACCAAGAAAGCAAGTGGGTGACCCGTGTGGACAGAGCGTAGTGACGTCACCTGCTCTGGGACCGGCGCCAGCCGTCGAGAAGCCCCACGCACCCGTTCGCCGACCCCCTTCGACCCTGCATTCGACCCGCGTCCCATGGCTAAGACACCACCTTTGAACTGGCCGAATGCCGGAATGTGAAGGAGCTGACCACGGTGAGTGAGCCGAGCTCGGAGCCGGCAGTGCGGCCGCGCGGTCCCTGTCGGACCTTCCGCAAGCAGTAACTTTACGTGACGTTAACGGGGACCCGGCTTCCGGCAATACACCGAAGTCGGGCACGGTTTTACGCATTCTACTACAGCGAGTTAGCCTGTCACTCTAATGAGTGGAAACTCGGTCATTCACCCGGAATAGTCGCTTGCCTGCGTGTCGCCGCCCAGCACAGGGGGTAATCGATGCCGGACGTCTGCCATGCAAAACGAAGACAATCACCGACGACCCAGGGCCACCCGGCGAGATCAGCCGAGGCGTCGCAGCAGACGAACCAGGATCCACGTCACGACAAGCCAGAAGGCTGCCGCGAGGCCGTAGTTAACCACCAGGCGAGTCCTGGCGTCGGCGGGGTTGAACAGACCGCGGAAGCCCAGCTGGAGCCGGTCGGCCCAGTAGCCCACGAACATGGTGATGGGGTTGGCGGGGTTCGCGTCGCCGAGCGTGAGCAGCACATGCGCCACCAGGATCAGGACGAACAGTCCACCCACGATCCGGACCAGGGTCGCGAGGACTGCGGAGATCCTGGTCCGCTTCCCGCGGACCGACGTGCGGCTGGTGCCCATGGCGAGAAGTCTGCCACGGGCCACACGTTGGGTGCACGAATGCTCACCGCGCAAGTTCCTGAGAATCTGCCGTGACTGCTTCCCACCATCCGGGAGCCAGTTGCGTGCCGCGGGGTCGCCCCGGCTACCGTGACGGGGTGGCATGCGCCCTTCTGCTTCGCTGCCGCGACGGGGTCTGATCGACGACCGGCCCCCCGTCGCGGAGTTGCCTGCGCGCATCCGCCGGTCGGATATCCGGCTAGCCGAGAGCCCGAGAGATGGCACAGAAGCAGACCATGACTTCCACACCCGCAGACATCAGCGCCACCACATTCGCCGCAGGCAGCACCAGCCGAGTCCGGCAGCCAGTCGGACCGGCTCCGAGCGACCAGGACGGTTGGAACGTCCAGCGCGGTAGCGCGATGCCCGTGCACCGTTATCGACCCTTTGCCCAGGCCGTGGAGCCGGTGTCGCTGCCGGACCGCACCTGGCCCGACGTCACTATCAGCCGGGCACCGCTGTGGTGCGCGGTGGACTTACGGGACGGCAACCAGGCCCTGATCGACCCGATGAGCCCGGTCCGTAAGCGACGCATGTTCGAACTGCTCGTGCGAATGGGCTACAAGGAGATCGAGGTCGGGTTCCCGTCGGCCAGCCAGGCCGATTTCGACTTCGTCCGGGAGATCATCACCGAGGATGCGGTGCCTGAGGACGTGCGCATCCAGGTGTTGTCGCAGTGCCGGCCGGAGCTGATAGAGCGCACCTTCGATGCGCTGGAAGGCGCAGCCAAGGCGATCGTGCATATCTACAATTCAACGTCGATCCTGCAGCGCCGGGTGGTGTTCCGGGAGGAGCGCGAGGGGATCAAGAAAATCGCCACTTCGGCGGCCGAGATGGTGGTGGAGTACGCGGGCAAGTATTCCGATACCGATTTTCGGTTCCAATACTCACCGGAGTCCTACACCGGCACCGAGCTGAGCTACGCCGCTGAGGTGTGTAACGCGATCACCGAGATCTGGCGACCGACGCCGGACGCGCCGGTGATCCTCAATCTGCCGGCCACCGTCGAGATGGCCACCCCCAACGTCTACGCCGACTCGATCGAATGGATGCACCGCAACCTGGACAGGCGCAGCGCGGTGATCCTCTCGCTGCATCCACACAATGACCGAGGCACCGCAGTGGCCGCCGCCGAGCTGGGCTACCAGGCCGGCGCGCAACGCATCGAGGGCTGCCTGTTCGGCAACGGGGAGCGCACCGGCAACGTGTGTCTGGTGACGCTGGGCATGAACCTGTTCAGTCAGGGCATCGATCCGCAGATCGATTTCTCCGACATCGACGAAATTCGGCGGACAGTTGAGTACTGTAACCAGCTGCCGGTTCCCGAGCGTCATCCTTACGGTGGCGACCTGGTCTACACGGCGTTTTCCGGCAGCCACCAGGACGCGATCAACAAAGGGCTCCGGGCAATGCAAGCCGGCGCCGCTGCGGCCGCGGTCGAGGTGGATGCGCATCACTGGGAAGTCCCGTATCTGCCTATCGACCCCAAGGATGTCGGTCGCACCTATGAAGCCGTGATCCGGGTGAACTCCCAGTCCGGCAAGGGCGGCGTCGCCTATGTCATGAAAGCCGAGCATCAGTTGGATCTGCCGCGCCGGCTGCAGATCGAGTTCTCCCGGATCATCCAGCAGCACACCGACACCGATGGCGGAGAGGTCTCGCCGCAGCAGATCTGGGACATCTTCGCCGAGCACTACCTGGATCGGCGCACCCCCCTGCGAGTGCTGCGGCACCAGCTGTCCGACGACGGCGAGGGTCATGACGAGATCCGCACCAGCGTGCTGGTGGAGGGCGAGGAACATCAGATCAACGGCTCGGGCAACGGTCCGATCGCGGCCTTCGTAGACGCTCTAGCCGCCCTGGGTTTCGACGTCCGCGTGCTGGACTATTTCGAGCACGCGATGTCGGCCGGCGACAACGCCGCGGCAGCGGCATACGTCGAGTGCACCGTCAACGAGCAGGTGCTGTGGGGGGTGGGGGTCTCCGGATCGATCGTCACCGCCTCGCTCAACGCGGTCGTGTCGGCGGTGAACCACACCCTGCGCTAGGGTCGCCCATCGTCGTTACCTTCCACTCCACAGGGTGGGATTCGGTTCGGCACCGGAGGGGTTCCCGTAGCTGCGGGGACCCCTCCTTTCAAGCCACGGCGGTGCCGCATGCAACATGACAACGGCCGCCGCGACACCGGCGAAGGAGGTTGGTTTCAGGATCAGCGATGGACCCTGCGAGCAAACCTGTCAGAAGTCGAACTCGCCGCTTTTCACACCTGAGATGAAGTCGGCCCACTCCTGTCCATCAAACATGAGCGGTGCACGGGTGCGGTCCTTGGTATCCCGCACTACGGCGCCGCCATCAGGCAGCGGCGCCACCT
>JBOHFC010000273.1:0-12203 GCA_050701375.1 Pseudonocardiaceae bacterium | reverse complement strand
CGATCTTCGACCTCCACCAGTACGCCCCTCGACGCTGACGTGGGTAATACACCAAACTAAAGATCAAAAACTGCTGGACCTGCGGAAACCAGAGCGGAGCCTCAAGATCATTGGAAACTCGGGCTAGGAGGCGGATGCAACTGATAGGAATTTCAACATGATCCTCCCGAAGGTCCGAGACCCTCGCTTCGAAATCGAGCCCGCTGGTACACCACCAAAACCCACCCCAGCTACCACGACATGCTCATCAGACTCCGCCGCGTACTGATCGCCACCCAATATCGTGCGGACCAGGACCACAGCCCACCCCCGAACAAATCCAGGCCATCTGCCTGGCCTGGGCCGACGCCGCAGCCTGACCGCGAAACACGAGTGTCAGGGGTGCCCCCTATATTTTCGAACATGTGTTCGACTATAGTACTGGGGGTGTGGGATGGACGAGCGGTTGCGGCGAGTCTTGCGGGAGCGTGTGGAAGCGTACTTGCACGACGTCGAGCGGGTTCTCCGAGGGCCGGCGCCAGCGGCGGCCTGGCCGACGGTGCGGGTTCGGCTGCTGCCGCTCGCCGCAGCCTGGCGATCCCTCCTAGCGCAACATGGAGCCAGCCTCCGCGGACGCTGCCGACATTGCGATCGCGCGTTCCGTCCGGGTCGCAACCGCCGCCCGCTGTGCTCGGTCTGGCGCACAGCACACGCCTACCTGGTGGGCGGCTGGCCGTCGGATGGCGGAAAGTGAGGCAGTGAGCGATGCCCTCAGAAGTCTATGCCGTGTTCGTGCAGCCAGATGATCGGGTTGATTTTCTTGCCGGCCGGGTTCCACACTTCAAAGTGGAGGTGCGGACCCGTCGAGTTGCCCCGGTTGCCCATCTCAGCGATCTCCTGGCCTGCTCGGACCTTCTGTCCTGCTACCACGAGAGAGCGATTGATGTGCCCGTAGACAGTAATAAAGCCGTCGGAGTGCCGGATGCGTATCCACAGACCGAAACCGCTGGCCGGCCCAGACTCCACGACCACGCCATCGGCTGCGGCCAGGATGGGCGTTCCGATGGCGTTGGCGAGGTCGATTCCGTAATGGAACGCTCCCCACCGGCCGCCGAATCCCGACGTGAAGACCCCCTTCGTCGGCAGGACGAACAAAACTCTGCTGGCTGCGGCCTCCTGGGTGGCGCGCTCGGCCACGAGGCGTTGTCCCTTGGCCATCGCCTGCACGGCCTCGACCGCAGCGGGGTCCGTGGGTCGAGTGACCGGGAGGTACTCCGGTGCGGGTTGGGGGCCGCCGAAACCTATCGCCGACGACGCATCCTGTGCAGACGCCAACAAGGTGGCATCGTTGGAGATCGTGACGGCAGTATGGTCGATCGTCTGGCCTGCGGCCACAAAGGCGCCAGCGGCAACGGCTGCCACCACCACCCGACCGCGCACGGTGGGGGAGGGAACCGTGATGCGCTGCGCCACCCCGATACTTGAGGTGCCAGGGCCCAGCGCCGCCTCAACGACCAGAGTCGGTCGATGGCCGCCTGGGGAGCGGTGTCGAGCCAAGACCTGCCTTCCCGTCTCAGGGAGTCCGTACCGATACCGCGCGGCCGGTGCCGCCGAACACGACCTGGCACTGGCCTGGAGCTGGTTGGGGACCAGCCCGCGATCGGCCGTGCTCGGACAGTGGCCGTGGACCGCGGGAACGTAACGGAGGGCGACCGGTGGGGGCAAGGCGCCGTTCCGCGATACGTTCGGCCTTATCGGCCAGCGTCCGTTCTTGCGCGCTGGGCGGTCGGTCGTCCCGGAATTACGAGGTGGCGCCGGGACCACGGTGCTCCACGGCGGGTGGTGCCGACAGGCGCCCCACGTCGTGGAGCTGATGGTTGGTCCCGGTATGATCAGACCGCGTTCGGTAGGGGGTAGGTCGTCGGTGCGGTAGCAGTCGTAGGGGACGCCGGGACGTCCGGTCACGAGCTACGCTTGGCGCAATGAGCGGACGTATCCGTGTGGTCGTCGCCAAACCGGGACTTGACGGGCACGACCGCGGGGCCAAGGTTGTCGCGCGTGCCCTGCGCGACGCAGGTATGGAGGTCGTCTACACCGGACTGCACCAGACGCCTGAGCAGATCGTGGAAACGGTGCTCCAGGAAGACGCTGACGCGGTAGGGTTATCGGTGCTTTCCGGCGCCCACATGACGCTGTTCGCCAGGGTCATCGAGCTGTTGGAGCGCGAGGGCGCAACGGATGTGCTCGTCTTCGGTGGCGGGATCATCCCCGAGCAGGACATCCCGGCGCTCACCAAGCTCGGGGTGGGCAAGGTTTTCACCCCGGGTGCCACCACCTACGAGATCGTCGACTGGGTGCGGGGTGCGTTGGCCGCCGCCTCAGTAGAGTGATCTTCTTCACGAGTGCCGGTGGACCGCTGGTGGGGAGTAGCTGGATAGGGTCGACGGCGTGGATTTGTACGAATACCAGGCGAGGGATCTGTTCGGCGCCCACGGGGTCCCGGTGCTCCCCGGCCGCGTCGCCACGACGAGCGAGCAAGCCCGCGCCGCCGCTGCAGAGCTCGGCGGCAGGGTCGTCGTCAAGGCGCAGGTGAAGACCGGCGGCCGCGGCAAGGCTGGCGGCGTGCAGTTGGCCGACACGCCGCAGGAGGCGCAGCGCAAGGCGGCGGCGATCCTCGGCATGGACATCAAGGGTCACACCGTGCACAGCGTGCTGGTAACCCCTGCATGTGACATCGCGCAGGAGTACTACCTGTCGTTCGTGCTGGACCGCACCCGCCGCGCCTTCCTCGCGATGGCGAGCGTGCAGGGCGGAATGGAGATCGAGGAGGTGGCGGCGACGGCGCCGGAGGCGCTGGCCAGGGTGCCGGTGGACCCGGTCGTCGGCGTCGACGCCCGCAAGGCCGCCGAGATCGTCCAGACCGCCGGGTTCCCCGCGGAGGTGGCGGAGGCGGTGGCCGATGCTGCGTTGAGGCTGTGGGATGTCGTCGTCGCCGAGGACGCGACCCTCGTCGAGGTCAACCCGCTCATCCGCGACACCCAGGGGGCGATCATCGCGCTGGACGGGAAGGTGACCCTCGACGACAACGCCGGGTTCCGCCACCCCGACCACGCCGAGCTGGCCGACTCAGCCGGGCAGGATCCGCTCGAGGCGAGGGCCAAGGCCCGCAACCTCAACTACGTCAAGCTCGACGGTCAGGTCGGCATTATCGGCAATGGCGCGGGCCTGGTCATGTCCACGCTGGATGTGGTCGCCTATGCGGGCCGGGCGCATGGGGGAATGAAGCCGGCCGACTTCCTCGACATCGGCGGCGGCGCGAACGCCCAGGTGATGGCGGACGGGTTGGACATCATTTTCGGTGACCCGGACGTGCGCTCGGTATTCGTCAACGTCTTCGGCGGGATCACCGCCTGCGACCAGGTGGCTACCGGCATTGTGCAGGCGCTCGACCTTCTTGGCAAAGACAACAGCCGGGGTGATGCCGCGGGCAAACCGCTGGTCGTCCGGCTGGATGGCAACAACGTCGCCGAGGGCCGGCGGATCCTTGCGCGGGCAGCTCATCCACTCATCACGATGGTCGACACGATGGACGCCGCGGCGGATAAGGCCGCGGAGTTCGCCGCATTGACCTGTGCCAAGGGAGCCTGACCGGTGGCAATCTTCCTCACCAAGGACTCGAAGATCATCGTTCAGGGGATGACCGGCTCAGAGGGTCGCAAACACACCCAGCGGATGCTCGATGCGGGTAGCCAGGTCGTTGGCGGGGTCACGCCTGGCAAGGCCGGCCAGACGGTCGACTTCAACGGCGCAGCGTTGCCGGTGTTCGGCTCGGTGGCTGAGTCGATGGCCGCTAGCGGCGCCGATGTCAGCGTGGTGTTCGTTCCGCCCCGCTTTGCCAAGGCGGCGGTCGGCGAGGCGATCGACGCTGGAATCGGACTGGTGGTAGTGATCACCGAGGGAATCCCGGTGCACGACACCGTCGGCTTCTGCGCGCAGGCGAGCAACCCGGCACGGACCCGTGTCGTCGGCCCGAACTGTCCTGGGGTGATCAGCCCAGGCGCCTCGAACGCGGGGATCATCCCCGCTGACATCACCGGACCGGGCCGGATCGGTCTGGTGTCCAAGTCCGGCACCCTGACCTATCAGATGATGTTCGAGCTGCGCGATATCGGTTTCTCCACCTGTGTGGGAATCGGTGGTGACCCGGTTATCGGCACTACTCATATCGATGCTCTGCAGGCCTTTGAAGAAGACCCCGACACCGCGGCCGTGGTGATGATCGGAGAGATCGGCGGGGACGCTGAGGAGCGCGCCGCCGACTACATCAAAGCCAACATCACCAAACCGGTAGTCGGTTACATCGCTGGCTTCACTGCCCCCGAAGGTAAGACCATGGGCCATGCGGGCGCCATTGTCTCCGGTTCCGCCGGCACCGCCGAAGCCAAGAAGGACGCCTTGGAGGCGGCCGGTGTTGCGGTCGGCAAGACACCCAGTGACACCGCAAAACTGATGCGCAAGATCATCAAGTCGCTAGCCTAACCCCGGTTGGAGGCCACCGCCAACCTCGCCGGGAGTCGGGACCGCGCTAGCCCGATCCGGTTATCTCAAGGGCGCGTCGGCAAGGTGATCGCCTCGGGGACGGCAAACAGCTGCGAGGGTGGGGATCATGCTGTCGCCGCCGGTGTCCGACGACCCAGCCCGTGCGCCGGCAGGCGAGGCTGCTCGCCCTGGTTGGGCCACGCTGATCGGCGCCGCCTGCCTGCCAGCCGTCGCCAGCTACCTAGCCGCCGCCGTGGCGCTGGCGATGCTCACCGCGGCAGGTGGAGCGGGCAGCTCCGTGGCGGAGGTGGCTCGGATGGGGGCGGCGGGCTGGTTGGCCGCGCACCACGTGCCCCTGACCATCGAGGGTGCCCCGCTCGGCGTGTTGCCGCTGCTGCCCATGCTGCTGCTCGGCGGGCTGGTCGCTCACGGCGCGGCCCGGGTCGCGGACCGGTCCGGAATCAACCAGCCCGCCGACGCCGGTTGGGTGGCCGCGACGATCGCCGGTACCCACGGCGTCATTGGTGCTGTCCTGGCCCTGGTTGCCATCCCCCCAACCGTCATCGCGGATCCCGCACAGGCCGCCGTCGGTTGCGCGCTGGTCGCTGGTGTCGCTGCGGGTCTGGGCCTGGCGAGACCCTGCGGGTTGCTGCCCGCGGCGCTGAAAAGCACTCCCGGATGGGTGCGGCCCGGCCTGGCGGCAGGGCTGTGGGGGCTGGCGGTTGCGCTCACCGCCGGCTTCGCCACGGTGTTGATAGCACTGGTGGTGTCCGCGCCTGAGGTCGTCCAGATGTCGGGAGCCGATGCCGGCAGTGTCCTCGGGCTGACCGTCCTGTCGATCGGGTACCTGCCCAACGCGGCGATCGCCGGACTGTCCTGGCTGGCCGGACCTGGCATCTCAGTAGGGGCGTTGTCGGTCAGCGCGGTCGCCGTGCATGCCGGTCCCGTGCCGGCGGTCCCGCTGCTCGCCGCGCTGCCGCAGGGACCCGCACAGCCCTGGTGGGCTGCTGTACTTGCGGTGCCGCTGCTGGTCGGAGCCGCGGTGGGGCGCCGTTGCGTCGCAGCCGGTCCCGATCTGCCGCAGCGGTTGCGGGTTCTCGGAGTGGCGGCCTCGGTGCTTGCGCTCGGGAGTGCAGTGCTCGGCGCGCTGGCCGGCGGGCGGCTCGGCGCTGGCGCGTTCGACCCGGTCGAAATCCCGTACGGGATACTGATGGTCGCCGTGCTGGCCGCGACGCTGGTAGGTGGCTGCGCCGCCATGCTGGGCCCGTTCCCAGGCGCGCGCACCGAACTCACCGCCGACACCGACGCCGACACCGATCAGCACAGCCCAGAACCCGGCGACGAGGTCGACCCCGACAGGGGCAACCCTGCCCATCCCGAGCTCGACAGCAGTGCTGCCACGGTGGGCGCAGAAAGCTCTGCTGTTGAGCTCGGGGGAACCAGCGCTCAGTGACGCGGGAAGTGCGGCTGTGGACCCGTACACTCGGCCGAACGGCACTGCGGGATCGCGGCGAGGGAGCGGGATGGCCAAGGGTGCAGGTTCCGGCGGCAATGACGCGGACGTGATCGTGGTGGGGGCGGGGCCTGCCGGTTCCACGGCTGCCGCGTACCTGGCCCGCGCCGGGCTGGACGTGTTGTTGCTGGAGAAGTCCACGTTTCCCCGGGAGAAAGTGTGTGGGGACGGGCTGACCCCCCGAGGTGTGAAGCAGCTGATCGACCTGGGCATCGATACCAGTACCGAAGCCGGCTGGTTGCACAACCGGGGTCTGCGGGTGGTGGGCGGCGGAGTGACGATCGAACTGCCCTGGCCCGATCTGGCCAGCTTCCCGCCCTACGGCGCGGTGCGGACCCGGCTGGACTTCGACGAGATGCTGGCGCGCCACGCCGAGAAGGCCGGCGCACGGCTCCATGAGCAGAACACGGTCACCGAGGCGATCACCGACCAGCGCACCGGCCGCGTCACCGGGGTGCGAGGTAAGCAGGGTCCGGACAAGCAGCCGATGGAATACCGCGCCCCGCTCACGCTGGCCTGCGACGGGGTCAGCGCGCGGCTCGCGCTCAGCCTCGGGATGGACAAACGCACAGACCGGCCGATGGGTGTCGCGGTGCGTCGCTACTACACCAGCCCCCGCACCGACGACGACTTCCTGGAAAGCCACCTGGAACTGTGGGACCACACCATCCCCGAGCAGCCCAGACTGCTGCCCGGCTACGGCTGGATCTTCGGCATGGGCGACGGAACCTCCAACGTCGGCCTGGGAATCCTGTCGACGTCCACGGCGTATGGCAAAACCGACTACCGGGCGCTGCTGCGGTCCTGGTTGGACGGCACGCCGGCCGAGTGGGGCTTCCGCGAGGACAATGCCGCAGGCAAGATCGCCGGGGCGGCCCTGCCGATGGGCTTCAACCGCACCCCGCACTACCGTGACGGGTTGCTGCTGGTCGGGGATGCCGGCGGCATGGTCAATTCGTTCAATGGCGAGGGCATCGCCTATGCGATGCAGTCCGCGCGGCTTGCCTCGGAGTGCACGATCCAGGCATTGGCCCGACCCGACGGGCCGGCTCGCGAGCACGCGTTGCGGCGTTACCCCACTGCGTTGCGCGAGGAGTTGGGCGGCTATTTCCGGTTGGGCAACGCGTTCAGCCGCTTGATCGGCCACCCGCAGGTCATGCGAGCCGCTACCCGCCACGGCTTGAAGCGAGCGACGCTGATGCGCGTCCTGCTCAAGCTGCTGGCCAACCTCTACGAAACCCGGGACGCCGACACGATGGACCGGGTGATCACAGCGATGACCCGGCTGACGCCCAGCGTGTGATCGACACACCTGGCGACCGGGATAATGCCTGATCGGGGCCGGATTTTAGGTAAGCCTCAGGGCACCGCGTGACCGGTCCGCGCGTAGGGTAGGTGTGGACTTACGAGACGCCCAAGGAGGGGACGCTAGTGCTGCAGCCCTATTTTCCCCTAGTGCTGCTGCTCCTGCTAGCCGGGGGTTTCGCGGTCTTCTCCATCGTCGCGGCGCCGCATATCGGACCGCGCCGCTACAACAGGGCCAAGCTTGACGCCTACGAGTGCGGTATCGAGCCGTCCCCGCAACCGGTAGCGGGAGCCGGGCGGATGCCGGTGGCGTACTACCTCACCGCGATGCTGTTCATCCTGTTCGACATCGAGATGGTGTTCTTGTACCCGTTCGCGGTGGCCGCGGACTCCCTGGGCATCTTCGGCCTGGGGGAGATCGTTCTGTTCATCGTGACGCTCGGCTTTGCCTACGCCTACGTGTGGCGTCGCGGCGGGCTGGACTGGAACTGATCATGGGTCTGGAAGAGAAGCTGCCCAGCGGGATCCTGCTGACCAGTGTGGAGAAGCTGGTCAACTGGACCCGGAAGTCGTCGCTGTGGCCGGCCACGTTCGGGCTGGCCTGCTGCGCCATTGAGATGATGACGACCGGCGCACCTCGCTATGACCTGGCCCGTTTCGGTATGGAGGTGTTCCGGGCCTCCCCCCGCCAGGCCGATCTGATGATCGTGGCGGGTCGGGTGAGCAACAAGATGGCTCCGGTCCTGCGGCAGATCTATGACCAGATGCCCGAGCCGCGCTGGGTGCTCGCGATGGGCGTCTGTGCGTCCACCGGCGGGATGTTCAACAACTACGCGATCGTCCAAGGCGTGGACCACATCGTCCCGGTGGACATGTACCTGCCAGGTTGCCCCCCGCGTCCGGAGATGCTCATCGACGCCATCCTCAAACTGCACGCCAAGATCATGGATGAGCCGCTCGGTCCGAAGCGGGCCGCGGAGAAGGCCGGCCAGCACACCGAGATGGTGCCTTCCTCGGTTCGCTACGCCACCAAAGGCGCCCGCAAGGGCGACCCAGCCCGGAAGCAGTGACCAGCCATGGCCGACGGAAACCATAAGGACAACCAAGACAACCACGACAACCGGGATAACGGCAACGGTCTCGCGCCCGGGCAGTACAGCTCGGCCGAGATGAGCTCAGCGCAGCAAGAGGAGCATGAGTCTCGCGGCGGGGTGGTCGCCGGCCGGTCCCGGCAGGGAATGTTCGGCGTTCGCGGCTCAGGAGACACCTCCGGCTACGGCGGGCTGACGCTGCCGGCTTACGTGCCGGCCCCTGCGCAGCGGCCCTACGGCGGTTGGTTCGACGAGTTCACCGATGAGCTGCTGGCCGCGATGCAGGAGCGTGGAGTGCCCGCCGCGGCCGTTCAGCAGGTCACCGTCGATCGTGGGGAGATCACCTACTATGTGCGCCGAGAACACCTGTTGGCGCTGTGCCGCATCCTGCGAGACGATCCGGCGTTGCGCTTCGAACTATGCAGCTCAGTGTCCGGGGTGGACTATGGATCTGAGGACGGTGGCGCTCAGGTCACGCAACGGTTGCACGCGGTCTACCACCTCACCTCGATGACCTACCGGCGACGGATCCGCCTCGAGGTCGCCGTCGACATCGATGACGCTCACGTGCCCAGCGTGGTCGAGGTCTACCCGACCGCGGACTGGCACGAGCGGGAAGCCTGGGACATGTTCGGCATCATCTTCGACGGCCACCCCGCGCTGACCCGGATTCTCATGCCCGACGACTGGGATGGCCACCCGCAGCGCAAGGACTACCCGCTCGGTGGGATCCCGGTGGAATACAAGGGCGGCGCCGAGATCCCACCGCCGGACCAGCGCAGGGCGTACTCCTGATGGCGAAACCGGAGGACACCGAACCGGCGCACACGGTCGGCAGTGGGACAGCCGACACGGTGAGCGACAGCACCAGCCCGACAGATCCCTACGCTGCCACGTCACGAGAAACCACCGAGGGCCGCGTGTACACGGTCACCGGCGGTGACTGGGACAGCCTGATCGAGGACTGGAAACACGACGAACGTATCGTCGTCAACCGGGGGCCGCAGCACCCCTCCACGCACGGCGTGCTGCGGCTGGTCCTGGAGTTGGAGGGCGAAGTCGTCACCCAGGCCCGCTCGGTGATCGGCTACCTGCACACCGGTATCGAGAAGAACTGCGAGTACCGGACCTGGACCCAGGGTGTCACCTTCGTGACCCGGGCGGACTACCTGGCACCGCTGTTCAACGAGGCGGCCTACTGCCTGGCCACCGAGAAGCTGCTCCGGATCACCGCGCCGCGCCGCGCGCAGGTGATCCGGGTGCTGCTGATGGAACTCAACCGGGTCAGCTCGCACCTGGTGGCGATCGCGACCGGCGGGATGGAGCTGGGTGCGCTCACCGGAATGACCGCCGGGTTCCGCGAGCGCGAGGAGGTTCTGCACCTGCTGGAGTTCCTCACCGGCCTGCGGATGAACCACGCGTTCATCCGGCCCGGCGGCGTCTCGCAGGACCTGCCCGAGGACTACGAGACCACGATCCGGGACTTCCTGAAGGTGATGGACTCCCGGCTTCCCGACTACGACAAGTTGCTCACCGGCCAGCCGATCTGGAAGCAGCGGCTGCAGAAGGTCGGCTACCTGCCGCTGGACGGCTGCCTGCAACTGGGCATCACCGGCCCGATCCTGCGCTGCGCCGGTCTGGAATGGGACCTGCGCAAGGTGGAGCCCTACTGCGGCTACGAGGAGTACGACTTCGAGGTCCCCACCTCCACCGACGCCGACTGCTACGCCCGCTACGTGCTGCGGGTGGAGGAGATCCACCAGTCGCTGAAGATCGTCGCCCAGTGCCTGAACAAGCTGGAACCGGGCCCGGTGATGGTGGAGGATCCCAAGATCGCCTGGCCGGCGAAGCTGTCCATCGGAGCCGACGGGCTGGGCAACTCCCTGGAGCATGTCCGCAACATCATGGGACAGTCGATGGAATCGCTGATTCACCACTTCAAGCTGGTCACCGAGGGTTTCGCGGTGCCACCGGGCCAGGTGTACTCATCGGTGGAATCGCCGCGCGGCGAGCTGGGCTGCCACCTGGTCTCCGATGGGGGGACGCGGCCGATGCGGGTGCACGTGCGGGACCCCAGCTTCGTCAACCTGCAGTCCATGCCGGCGATGAGCGAAGGCGGCCTGGTGGCCGACGTCATCGCGGCGGTGGCGTCGATCGACCCGGTGATGGGAGGCGTTGACCGATGACAGCGGCCAGGGCGGACACCGACACCGCCGGCGCGTTCGACGAGCAGACGCGGCAGCGGGCGCAAGAGATCATCGCCCGCTACCCGCGTTCTCGATCGGCGCTGCTGCCCATGCTGCACCTAGTGCAAGGGGTGCAGGGATACGTCAGCCAGGCCGGCATCGCGTTCTGTGCGCAGCAGCTGGGGATCACCACCGCCGAGGTGAGCGCGGTGGTCACCTTCTACACCATGTACAAGCGCGAACCCGGCGGTGAGCACCTGGTCAGCGTGTGCACCAACACGTTGTGCGCGGCGCTGGGCGGCGACGAGATCTACTCCCGGCTGCGCAAGCAGCTCGGGGTCGGCCACGAGGAGACCGCGGGCCGGCCGGGCTCCACCGGGTCGATCACCCTCGAGCACGCGGAATGCCTGGCGGCCTGCGACCTGGCTCCGGTGTTACAGGTGAATTACGAGTTCTACGACAACCAGACTCCGGAATCGGCCGCGGCGTTGGTGGATGCACTGCGCCGTGGAGACCGGCCGCCGCCCACCCGCGGTGCGCCACTGACGGACTGGCGCAGCACCGAGCTACAGCTGGCCGGGTTCTTCGGTGAGGCCCAGGAGTTGCGCGACGCGGTGGACGCGCCATCGGCGGCGCCCGAGACGTTGGCCGGCAACCAGCTCGCGCAGGACAACGGCTGGCAAGCTCCGGCGATGCCCGATCAGGCTCCGCCGCTACCGACCGTGCCCGAGAAGAAGTGACCGCAGTGACCAGCCCAGCAGGAGGAGCGGTGACCGAGCGGACGCTCACCCCGGTGCTGACCCGGAGGTGGCCCTCGCCGAAGTCGTGGACGCTCGACACCTACACCGAGCTTGAGGGCTATACCGCGTTGCGCACCGCGCTGGCCGCGCGACCCGATGAGTTGATCCAGCTAATGAAGGACTCGGGACTGCGGGGTCGCGGCGGGGCGGGTTTTCCCACCGGCTTGAAGTGGAGCTTCATCCCGCAGGTCAAACCTGGTGAGCAGGCCTCCGGGGCGGCGGCCAAGCCCAAGTACCTAGTGATCAACGCAGATGAGGGCGAGCCGGGCACCTGCAAGGACGTGCCGCTGATGATGGCCGATCCGCATTCGCTGATCGAGGGCTGCATCATCACCAGCTACGCGATCCGGGCCCACGAGTGCTTCATCTACGTCCGCGGCGAGATGCTGCACTGCAACCGCCGGTTGCACCAGGCGGTCAAGGAGGCTTACCAGGCCGGTTACCTGGGCAAGGACATCCTCGGCTCGGGCTTCGATCTCGATATCGTGATCCACGCCGGCGCCGGTGCCTACATCTGCGGCGAGGAGACCGCGCTGCTCGACTCGTTGGAGGGCCGGCGTGGCCAGCCGCGGCTCAAGCCGCCGTTTCCCGCCACCTCTGGGCTCTACGAGGCTCCCACCGTGGTGAACAACGTCGAGACCATCTGCAGCGTGCCTTACATCGTCAACGGCGGGGCGGACTGGTTCCGCTCGATGGGCACCGAGAAGTCGCCCGGTCCGAAGATCTACTCGATCTCCGGGCACGTGCAGCGGCCCGGGCAGTATGAGGCCCCGCTGGGTATCACGTTACG